>DATJWZ010000136.1:0-3090 GCA_035500795.1 Candidatus Eiseniibacteriota bacterium
GGAGATGCAGTAATTGCTTGCTGGGAAGCGATGGTTGAAATCGAGAGTGGGCGTTCCGGGCGGACTCCGGCATTGCGCGATACTTCGGCAATGACCGGTAACAAAGCGTAAATGATGTGGCCCGTGCCAGCGGCCAGAGTAAACACGTACGCGATGATTGGGGCAACAATAGTAATTCCCGCGGGCCAAATACGGAGCGCGCGGTCTGCGATCACGATGAGGTAATCCAAACCACGCGCTGATTGCATGGTGGCGGCCGCTGTGATGACCGCAAGGATCATCCCCAGAACGGTGCGCGGCGGCACGCCTGGTGGAGTTCCGAAGATGAAGACCAGAACTGCGAGGCCTACCGCCGCAACGGTTCCGAGTGCGATGCCGCCGAGGCGTGCACCCACGAAGATACATATCAGCACGATCAGCAGTTCGAGCCAGATCATGATGCTTTCGCGCGTTTCAGTCCCGTCATGGATTTCGGGTCGAGGACATTTCTGATCTCTTCCTCCGAAAGCAGTCTTCTTTTGCGAACGAGCTCGACGATGCCCTTGCCTGTTTTGAGCGCCTCCGCCGCAAGTTCGGTGGCGATCTCATAACCGAGGAGCGGGTTCAGGGCTGTGACCACGCCGATGCTGTGCTCCACGTATGCGCGGCAGACAGACTGGTTCGCGGTAATACCTTCGACGCAGTTGCGGCGCAGGCTTTCGGCGGCGTTCATGAACATTGTCTGCGATTCGAGAATGCAATAGGCAATCACCGGTTCCATGACATTGAGTTGCAGTTGGCCGGCCTCGGCGGCAAGAGTGACGGCCAAATCGTTGGCAATCGCCTTGAAGCAAACCTGATTCACGACCTCGGGGATGACCGGATTTACTTTGCCGGGCATGATGCTGGAACCCGGCTGCATGGGAGGAAGATTGATCTCACCAAGGCCGGCGCGCGGCCCTGACGAAAGGAGACGCAGGTCATTGCAGATTTTTGACAGCTTGATAGCCAGGCTCTTCAGGGCTGAGGAGAACAGAACGAACGGCTGCGTATCTTGAGTAGCCTCCACCAAGTCGGGAGCAAGCCGGATGGGTTTGCCCGTGACCTTTGCGAGATGATCGGCACAACTCTGGGCGTAGCCTGCGGGAGCGTTCAAACCTGTGCCGATTGCGGTGCCTCCCATGTTGATTTCGTACAGCACCGTCTCGATCCGTTCCAGAGCGAAGATTTCGTTGTCGAGACTCTCCGCAAAAGCGTGGAACTCCTGTCCTAATGTCATCGGGACTGCATCTTGAAGCTGGGTGCGTCCCATCTTGATGACATCGGCAAACTCGTTGCCCTTTTGGTGGAAGGCCGCCACGAGCTTGCGCAACTCCGCGAGCAGCTTGCCATTCAGCAGGAAGATCGCGACGTGCAAAGAAGTAGGATAGGCATCATTCGTCGATTGCGAGCAGTTCACATGATTGTGCGGATCGCAATGTTCATACTGGCCTTTGGAAAAGCCCATGAATTCAAGTGCTCGGTTCGCGATGACCTCATTCGCGGCCATGTTGGTGGAAGTGCCGGCACCGCCCTGGATTAGGTCGACTTTGAACTGATCGTGGAGGCGCCCGTCGATAATCTCCTGGCAGGCGCCTTCGATGGCATGCAAGATGGGTTCCGGAAATTGCTTACACTCGTAATTGGACCGCGCCGCGGCCAGCTTTACCATTGCCAGTGCGCGAATCAGGTCGGGATACTGGGAAATGGGAACACCGGAGATGTGAAAGTTCTCGAGGGCCCGTGCCGTTTGCACGCCGTAGTAAACGTCATCCGGAATTGTCTTTTCTCCAAGCAGATCGTGTTCAATACGCATATGTACGCCTCCCCAAGCAATTCGACCGCACCATAACCCTAATCACGCCAGCGGCTTCTCCCAACTGTCACAATTCTCAGTTCCACTGTTAGTACGATCCGGGTGGAATTTTGCGTGTCCACCTACAGCAACTGACAGTTCTCAAACGTGCAATACGTTGCCATCGTTCTTAATGGCGTAGAGCGCTCGTCTGCCTCTGGTCACCGCAGAGCGTCCCTCACTATTCAGATTTGCGGTGCAGATGCGAATAAAGGAGACATCATGAACCGGCCGTATCGAGTTGGCTTTTTTCTGATTATTCTTATCTGTTCTGCAGTGCCTCAGCCGTCATTTGCTCAAACCAAGAAACTCCCGAATATTGTGATTCTGGCTACTGGTGGAACCATCGCCGGCGCGGCAGCGACCGGGACGCAGTCCGCTTATACGTCTGGTGCGGTGGGGATCGACACGATGATCGCTGCTGTTCCGGGCATCAAGGATCTTGCCAATATCAAGGGAGAACAAGTTTCGAGCGTTGGCTCGCAGGACATGACATTCGCGATTCTGCTGACGGTTGCCAAACGGATCAACACTTTGTTGGCACAAAACGATGTCGATGGGATCGTTGTCACGCACGGCACGGACACGATGGAAGAGAGTGCTTACTTCCTCAACCTGGTTGTGAAGAGCGATAAGCCGGTGGTGCTGGTCGGGTCAATGCGGCCTTCGACCGCCGTGAGCGCGGATGGACCTCTGAATCTTTACAACGCAGTGGGTGTTGCTGCCGATCCGCAAGCTGCAGGCCGTGGTGTGCTCGTGGTGATGAATGACTGGATACACGCGGCGCACTCTCTGACCAAAACCAGCACAACCGCGGTCCAGACGTTTATGTCCCCGCTGCGCGGGCTCGTCGGAGTCGCCAGCTATGGCAAGAATGACTATTACAACAATCCCGTCTGGAAACACACTTCGGCCAGCGAGTTTGACGTGGCGAATGTCAGTCAGTTGCCGCGCGTCGACATCATTTATGGATATACAGACATGCCAGCAGATTCGATCAACGCGTCTGTGGAGAATGGCGCTAAGGGCATCGTGATCGCCGGAGTGGGCAATGGCAACATGAACAAAAGCGCAATCGAAGCGGCAGCAAGAGCCGCCCAAAAGGGCATTGTGGTGGTCCGAAGCACTCGCGTGGCTACCGGGGCGGTCGGCCGCAACGTCGAAGTGAACGATGATGAGATGAATTTCGTTGCGTCGGATGAGCTGAATCCGCAGAA
>DATJWZ010000137.1:0-4479 GCA_035500795.1 Candidatus Eiseniibacteriota bacterium
TCGAGAAACAGTGATCCTTGATCCGCCAGCTCGACGCGGCCAGTCTTCTGGGCGACGGCACCGGTGAAGGCGCCGCGCTCGTGGCCAAACAATTCGCTCTCCAGCAGACCGGTGGGAATGGCCGCGCAGTTGAGCTTCACAAACGCTCGGTTCTTGCGGCGGCTGCGGTCGTGAATGGCATGTGCGATGAGTTCCTTGTCGGTGCCCGTCTCGCCCAGCAGCAGCACCGTGGAATCGGTTTCCGCCACCATATCGACCAGTTGCAGCACCTCGCGGAGGGCCGCGCTCTGCCCCACGATTCCCGCAAGGCCTGCTTCGACTGAGGTCGTCTGTTTGAGATCGAGTTCCTGGTCCAGGCTGACACCGCTCGAAGCGACGTCCGGGAACTCTCCATTATTGACGTTGTAATTTGCACCATCAGTCGAATTCACGGTGGTCCTCCCATGCCCGCAAGTGTGGCTATTTTGTCCTTCGTAGACAGAGCCCGATGAGTCTTCGTCCAATTGTGAAACTCCATTTAGGCGTTTCCGAAAAGCTTTTGGTGTGTAAAACTCCATCACCTTTTGTCTTGACGTCTGCTCAAGTTGTCTTGACATCTCCTCAAGCTGACCGGACGGGACTGCAACCAGTCTCCTAATCGCAATCGTCTTCGCGTCAATTTTCTCGCTATACATTGGTTCTCGTCCTCGTAACACCAACAGTGGCTGAATAGGCGCCGCGGACGTTTTCTGACATTGCAATGCGAACACCAATTGCAATTCATTGAAAACATTCAACTATTTCTGTCTAATGAACTGTCAAAGGTGTCAAGAGCTTGTCTTGTCCAACGAGATCTCGTGGTTTTTGGGCCGGAATCGATACTAGAAGCGCCGCTTATCGATCTTCAGAGATTTGATTTTCGAGCCGAGGGTGGAAGGGGGAATCCCGAGCTTGGTCGCTGCGCCCAAAGGGCCGTAAACACGCCCCTTGCACTCCGTCAAGGCCGCTTCAATAGTCTCTTTCTCAAGCTTCACTAAGCTCTCGGAGAGTGACCGCCTACGCTCCGTCCGTCTAGAGGCCTTCGAACCAAGCCAAGCTTCATCAACCGAAAGATTTTCCGTTTCGCTGACAATCACCGCTCGCTCAATGAGGTTTTGCAATTCACGAACGTTTCCGGGCCAAGAATAGGACTGGAGCAGATCCAGAGTCTGCCTATCCACGCCGCGGATCTTTTTCCCCATCTTCCGTGCATAACGATCAACGAAGTGCTCAACGAGCATGGGTATGCTTTCGACACACTGCCGCAATGGAGGAAGCTCAATAGGAAAAACGTTGAGCCGATAATAGAGGTCACTTCGAAAGATGCCGGTATCGATGGCAGCCTGCAGGTCACGGTTAGTGGCAGCGATCACCCGAACATTCGTTTGAATGGGTCGAGTTCCCCCCACGCGCTCAAATTCGTGTTCTTGTAGAACACGTAACAGAGCAGTCTGGGTCTCGGCGGGAAGTTCTCCGATTTCATCCAGGAAGATGGTGCCTCTTTCGGCCAATTCAAAGCGGCCCAAACGTTGCTCGGTCGCTCCCGTAAAGGAGCCTTTCTCATGGCCGAACAATTCTGAGGCGATCAGATCGCGCGGAATTGCAGCGCAATTTACCCTTACGAAGACGCGGGAAGATCGATGCGATTGCCTGTGGATAGATCGAGCGATCAGTTCCTTGCCCGTGCCAGTTTCACCGGTAATAAGGACCGTGGAATCTGTCGTCGCGACCATGGCGACACTCTCCAGCACGGCTCGCAAGGCTGGCGACGCGCAAATGATCTGTTCGGACATCGATGCTTCGTTAATTTCATCGCGCAGAGCAATATTCGTCTGTTCGACCCGCCGTAAGGCTTCCTCGTCTTTCTTTTTCTGAGAGAGATCGCGAATGACTGCGAGAACCACGGGGCCTTCCGCTCCGTCCATTGGCCCAAGCATGATATCGACCGGAAAGGTACTTCCATTCTTGCGACGGCCACAGAGATCGAGTCCGGCACCCATGGCCCGCACCCGGGGCTGAGCAACGTAGTCCGCGCGGTGCGAAGGATGCATTGTGCGAAACTGATCGGGAATGAGAAGTTCAATCGGCTGGCCCTGCAGTTCCGAACGGGAATATCCGAAATACCTTTCGAGCTGCGCATTCACTTCTGTAATCTTTCCTTCGCGGCTGCTTACGACAATCGCATCGGGCGAGAATTCAAAAAGACAGCGCAGCCGATCCTCGCTTTTTCGCACAGCCTCTTCGGCTTGCTTGCGCTGGGTGATATCGTTATTGATTTCGAGAATTGCAGTCGGATTACCTGACGCGTCACACTGTAGAACCCTCCGGCTCGCGACAATAATTCTTCGTCCGTCTTTAGTCGCATGCGTGACCTCGCCCTCCCAATAACGGTTGCGGTGAAGGGCGCGCTCCACCTCTTCGAGGGGTCGAGAAAACTGGGTTTTCAAGAAGGTGTGCGTGTGTTGTCCCAGAGCTTCTTCCCGGCGCCACCCGTACTGTTCTTCGGCACCGCGGTTCCAAAACGTGATCCGGTTCTCGAGGTCCCGCACGATAATGGAGTCATGTGCAAGCTCTAGAAGGGCCGCCTGGCCGCGTACAATCGATGCCTGCCGGTCGCGCTCCTGCTCCGCCTGTTTGCGTTCTGTGATATCGCGGACGACAGCCAAGGTGAATGACTGCCCCTCCAGTGTCAACGGGCTGAGCATGATGTCGACCGGAAACTCAGTTTTGTTTCTGCGCCGGGCATAAAGGTCGAGCCCGGCGCCCATCGGGCGGGTGCGAGATTGTTCCGCATAATCGCCACGATGCTTGGGATGGATGGACCGGAAACGCTCCGGTATAAGGATTTCTACGGGTTGCCCGATGAGGTCCTGGCGATCGAATCCAAACATCCCTTCGGTCTGTCTATTTGCCCGAACGATGGATCCGTTTTTGTCGGTTACGAGCACCGCATCGGGTGAGAACTCAAAGAGTTTCTCGAATAAACGGTCGGTTCCTACAATGGGGACCTTTTCGGAGATTTCTCTACTCACCTTAGCATTCGACATAGTCGAGAGCGTCGCTGAGCTGTCAGCATTGGGGCGCTCAGACTCATGCGCGCGACAAGAGCGGGAAAGCAGACGGATTATATAGGATTGAGTTCACAGTTGAAGCAGCCAACATAACCGCAAAGCTTGGCAACGCGACGTTCCGGCCTTGACCTAACGGAGCTCAGTGAAGTTGGCTTCACGATCAGGCATTTAAGATCTTTTGGACAGGCATATCACGAACAATAAAGCCGCCACCATGACGATCGATGGTCCAGGACCAAACTTGGGAACCACGGAGTTCAACAGTAACCCAGCCCCGACCGATATGGCGCTCGCGACTGACGAAGCAATCAGAAAGTGGGACACCTTGGTGGTCAGACGGCGTCCAATGGCGGCCGGGAGGATGATCAACGAACCTGCCAGGAGCGCCCCCATGAAGCGCAATCCCACAAGGATGGTCAGACTGAAGAGCAACAGGAAGCAGAGGTTGACGCGATCGACCTTCACTCCCGTCGCCATCGCCAATTCCGGCGAGAACAGGGTCAACACTAGTTGGTCTCGCAGTCTCCAGATCGCGGCGATGATGAAACCCACCGCGAGCCCGCCCAAGAGAAAGCCGAGAAGCGAGGTCGCATGATTTTTCCCGAACAGAGCCTCGATCAACTCATCGCTGGGTGTTATGGCAGCTCCAATTCCAAGCGCGGCGGCGAATACCACTCCAATAACGTTCTCGGTCGCCAGCCCCGTTTTCTTCTGCAGTTGCCATATCAAAAGAGTTCCCAGAAAAAGGGTCGCCGCGGCGCCAAGCAGCGGATTGATCTTTAGCAGGAATGCCAGTCCGAATCCGGGGAGGGCCAAATGAGAAATGACGTCTCCGGCGAGAAGCATGCGCTTCATCAGAGCAAAACTTCCGACCAGGCCGGCTGCGAGGGCGAAGAGTAGCGCGAGCACGATGGAGTAGCCTGCGCTGGTGTGAGCTAGCCATGGCATAGGGTTGTCCGGATCAGACTCCGTGGTGGTCCTGAAGATGTTGATAGAACTTAGGCGGAGCCGAGTAAAGGGCCTCCAGTGCCTCGGGAGTCAGCACTTCTTTCGGTGGGCCAAAACAAGGCTTCCCCTTGCCGATGCACAGGACCGTTGTGGCGTAACGGTAGACGACACTCAGGTCGTGGGAGACAAGAACCACGGTTTTGCCCTGCTCTTCTTTAATGCGGTGGAGCAAATCATAGATGCGCTCCTCGGTGAGTTCGTCGAGGCTGGCGGTCGGTTCGTCGAACAGGATTACGTTCGGTCGCCCTAACAGTGCTGCGGCAATCAATATTTTTTGAAACTGCCCGCCCGACAGGATGCCGATGTTGGTATTCAACAGCTCCGGGGTAAGATCGGTCGCCGAGGCCGCCCGCTCTATATCGACCTGGCTCAATTTAAGGAA
>DATJWZ010000138.1:0-4010 GCA_035500795.1 Candidatus Eiseniibacteriota bacterium
CTCCTGTTTTTGCCCGGAGAGTACCATCTCGACGTTCCTGTGGGTTTTTATACGGAAGTGATCGGTTTGGGAGCATCACCCGACGCAGTTCATATCACAGGCAATGTGCATGCCGATGCCAGTCATGAAAACAACAATGCCACGACAACCTTCTGGCGTGCGGCCGAAGGATTTTCCGTAACGCCCGACGGCGGCACTATGCAATGGGCGGTTTCGCAAGCGATTCCGTTCCGGCGAATGCACGTGCGTGGCGACATTGTTTTGCACCAGCATCATGGATGGGCCAGCGGCGGATGGATGTCTGACTCCCTCGTCGATGGCAACGTCGATTCCGGTAGTCAGCAGCAGTGGATTTCGCGCGACAGTGAGTGGAAAAGCTGGACCGGTTCCAACTGGAACATGGTCTTCGTGGGTGTAAACAATCCCCCGACGGGCGAATGGCCGCAGCCGCCGTACACGAAAATCGAGAAGGTTCCGGTAGTGCGCGAAAAGCCATTTCTTGAAGTGGACAGCAAGGGCGCGTGGTTTGTTCGTGTCCCGGAGTTGCGTCAAGACAGTTCCGGCATTAGCTGGCACAATGGCTCGACACCCGGCCGACTGATCCCTCTGGATCAGTTCTATGTTGCTCGTGCCGGTAAAGATTCAGCGGCGAGCATTAATGCGGAGCTGGAGAAGGGGAAGCATCTTCTGTTGACGCCCGGCATTTATGATCTCGAAGAACCGATTCGCGTCACCCATCCCGATACGGTCGTGCTCGGTCTGGGATTCGCTACTGTGCGGCCAACGCATGGCACCGCCGCGATGACCATTGCCGATGTAGACGGAATCGATATTGCAGGAATTCTCTTCGATGCCGGCAAGGAAATCTCGCCACTTCTAATGGAAGTCGGCCAGAGAAACACTGCACGTCACGACAAGAATCCTACCGTATTGCATGATGTCTTCTTCCGCGTTGGCGGGGCTGGGGTTGGCCGCACAAAAGAAAATCTTCGCGTCAATAGCAATGATGTCATCGTTGACCACACTTGGATCTGGCGCGCGGATCATGGCGACGGCGTAGGATGGACTGACAACGTCAGTAACAACGGACTGGTGGTGAACGGCAACGACGTCACGATATATGGACTCTTCGTCGAACATCACCAGCAGTTTCAGGTCCTCTGGAACGGAGATCGCGGACGAACATACTTTTATCAGTCGGAAATCCCTTACGATCCGCCCGACCAGGCAAGCTACTCGAGCGCTCCCGGCACGAACGGTTGGGCCTCGTACAAAGTTGCGGATTCGGTTACTACGCATGAAGCTTGGGGCTTGGGCATCTACAGCGTCTTCATTCAACCGAATGTCATACTCACACGTGCGATCGAAGTCCCCAAAAAAGCAAGAATCAAGTTCCACCACATGATCACGGTCGCGTTGGGAGAGCACGGCGAGATTTCGAGCGTGATTGACGATAAGGGAGGCGCCACGGCGATCAAGCCGCGTGTGACTCCGAAGGTGACAGAGTTTCCGTAAATCGTTGCCGATCACGGGCAAAAGAAAGCGCCCCGAAGACCGGGGCGCTTTGTCAATTGAACTAGGTTAGGTTAGCGAGTTTCCGGAACGACATGGAGCGAAAGAAGTCCTACCGCATTCGCGTCTGTGTTCGACTTGAGCAAGGTGAAAGCACCGGTCTTTGCATTGATGCTATAAACCTTGATCAAGTTCGGGAACTGAGCACTCACCGCAAGATTGCCAGTGGTCTCGAGGGTGCCCGTGCAGCCGCCGCAATTGCTGTCCGGGGTTGCAAACAACGAGCTGGTGAGAACTTTGAGCGTAGGTGCTTCCGTGACTTGCGCAATCACGACGCCCGAACTTTCCACCGGGTTGTTGTAGCCGGACATCCCGATAACGAGCGGTCCGCTGCCGTGTGCGTAAGACATCTTGGGGAACCACGGGAAGGTCGAATTTCCCACGCCGGACTTCGCGGTTAGCGTGAATAGCTGTGGGTTGGTCAGTGTTCCAGTGGTCGTGTTAATGGCGAGACCCAACGCAAAAAGGCCGTTGTTAAAGGTTGTGGGATTGCCAAAGAACGCAACTTTGCTGTCGCCGCTGATGTCGAAACCGTATGGGTAGCAACCGTCGTTCGAGCAGTCGGCTACACTGCTGAAGAAATTCGCGTTCGTGACTTCAGTCAGCGCGCCCGTGCTGCTGTTGATCTTGTACATCGTGACGATACCAAAATCGATCGACGGAACGATCAGAGCCTTCCCATCCGGGGTCACGTGCAGAGTGGCAAAAAGGTCCGCGCCCGTTGATGGAGTATAGGCATTGACGAAGGTCAGCTTGCAGCCGGAACCAACTGCCCATGCCCCGATATTCTCGGAGCCGCTATAGGCGCCATAGAGCCACTTGCCATCCGGCGACAGCGTCAGACTGCCACCCGCTCCAGAAGCACTCCAGTTGACCGAGCCGTTGGAAAAGTTGCCTACCTTCGCGTACGTTGGAGCTGCGAAAGCTGCGATGTCGTCCGACCCAGTGTCAGCGATGAAGATGCACTGGTTATTCGATGTGATGGTCACGGTGGATGCGGCAAAGAAGCCGCCGCCTAGCCCAAGGCCACCGGTGCTGAGTTTCTTGACCAAAGTTGTCACGCCCGTCGTTGTGTTGAGGCTGAAAACCGATGCCGTGTTGGCGGTCGTGTTTTCATCCACTGCTATCACATATGTGGGGGATGCTGCGAAACTTACCGACGCCATAAGCGCCACGAGGGAAGTCAGTACAAGAAGCTTCCTCATTTTGAACATTCTCCTTTTTCTAATCGTGTTGAAGTCCCTGGGGTCTTCACCGCTTGAGAAGATGTTGAAGTGGATAGGCAAAAAGCGGGCACAATACTAACGCTACACGGCGGAGGACTGCAACAGAGAAAAAAGACTCCAGCCATCCGAATCCAGCGACCCGCGCGGCTTTTCGCGCCTTCGGGACGCAGTGGTCGCAAGATTTTGCGCATTCAATGTCGCCGCTAAGGTTTCTCCCTTAGTTTTTCGGTGGCTGCTCGGGGGCCGGCGCCTGGTCTTGGTTCTTCAACTTGTCCGAACCCAATTCCGCCCGCGTTTTCCACTGCGAGCCCATTTCAATTCGTAAAATTGATTCGTCCAGCTCTTGCCAGATTTCCTGGATCTTTCCGTCGGCGACTCTGAAGATAAATATTCCAGTGGCGCGCACGAGCCTTGGCGGAGATGGCGGATCACCCGCTTCCGGAAACAAACGTTCTTTGTACGTTCCTTTGAGGGTGACGCGCATGACTACTTTGTCTGCCTGAGTCACCGTGTCGTCGATTGTGAAGGTCAGGTCAGGCATAGACTTGCGCCACGTTGTGATGACCCGTCCTAGCATGGCGGAACCAACACGCAACCGCCCACCGTGATTATGCATGATGAAATCTGGAAACGCGGCGATTGCACTCGCATCCCCTGTATTCCACAGGTCGATATATTTGTGGGCGAGCGCCTCGGGAGTTTCGTGTGGCGATGGGTCGGCGGGAGCTTTTGGGGAACTCTGGGGTGCGATTGGTGAAGTCGCGGATGCAGCGGGCACCGTACCGGTTGACTGGTTCCGCGGCGAGGTGGCTGCGGGGGGCTGATCTTGCGCGTTCAAATCGAAACAACAAATTGCTGTGAAAATGATGATAATTGCAGCTCTTTGCAAACGAATACTCCTCCTCAAAGCGGCTCAGGATACCGCAATTGAAGAGGTTCCCGCAAAAGTGTCAAGGAAGTATCCGCTGAGTAACCGTCGGCGCGGTTCTGGGAACTGTCGCACAGTCGGGACTTCTCCTACCGCTTTAGACCCGCCGTGAAGTTCGTCATTAGTGTGACTGGCTGATTCACCTGCTGCGAGACGCGCTCCATCAGAACACGTTTTCCGTCAGGCGAGATACTGTAGAACGGAATCGTCAGCACGGTCCAGCGGCTGACGAGCGTTTGCGGAGCTCCGAATTGCAATGCACCTCCAGCTTCTTTCACCGGGAC
>DATJWZ010000139.1:0-2934 GCA_035500795.1 Candidatus Eiseniibacteriota bacterium
ACCAAGAACGACCGCCATCCCCAGCGACAGGCCGAGATAGCGCATCGTGAGGCCAAAGGTGAGCCCGCCGACTCCCCAGAGCAGTCCGAAGAAGAATGCCCAGAAGATGGCCGAGGACGGCGCCTCATGCAGTACGGCAAAAAAATCTTTCGTCAGTAACGAAGCAAGGATCCACGGTGCGATGATCCAGCTGAAGAATCCACCCGCGAGCCAGTAGGTTTCCCAGGCCCAGTGCCTCACGCCCTTGTACGGAACATAAAAGCTGCCGGAGGCAAGACCGCCGAGCCAATGAAAAAAAACTCCCAGTGCCGGGTTTGGATTCATTCGTTCCCCAGTGAAAAGTTATAAGTGAAAAACTTCTTCTAGCGGACGCATGGCGCGATCGGGAAGTACTCCGGGCGGCTGCACAAAGAAATCAGCCATTTCCCGCTGCCATCGCTCGTTGACTTCACGCGCTGCCATCCCGGCGCGCGCTCGTTCAAAATTTTCGGTCTCAAGATATCCGACAAGCAGGCCGTCTTCCCGCAGGAAGAGCGAGTAGTTCCCCCATCCGGTTTCGCGAAGTGCCGATTGCATCTCAGGCCAGACGTGGCGATGCCGATCTTTATACTCTTCCAGCCGTTCCGGTTTGACCTGCAATACAAAGCAGATGCGCTGCATGCGAAACGCTCCTATCGCAGATATGCTTCCGTGAGTCCGCCATCAACGGGAATGACGTGGCCGGTTGTCTTGCCACTCTGTTCGCCCGCTAGCCACACGATCGCTGCGGCGCAGTCCTGCGGCAAGATTGGGCGCTTGGTCAAAGTGCGCTGCGCATAAAAATCGGCCAGCATGCTACGCAGCTCTTCCGTACTCTCGGACTCTGAGAATTCAATCTTGTATTTCGTCAGCGACTGCATGACGCGGTCGCGCGGGAACATGGTCGATCCGGCAACGACCGTTGCAGGCGCGATTCCATTCACACGCACCACGGGGCTGAGCTTGATCGCAAGTTCTCGAATCATGTGATTCAGCGCTGCCTTGCTCGTGTCGTACGCTTCGCTGCCTCTTTTCGGGACGACAGCATTCGCCGAACTTGCCAGCACCATCGAGACTGGGAGATTCTGATCTTCGTACACCCATTCTGTACGCTTGGCCAGGAGATAGTTTCCGGTGACATTGACCATGAACGTCTTGGCCCACTGCGCTTCGGAAAGCTCTCCGTCAGTTCCGGCGACGGGATAAATTGCCGCAGTATTTACGATGATGTCGATCCCGCCAAATTGCAAAATTGTGAAATCGACAGCATGTGCAAGAGATTCGGAAGAACTTAGATCCACATGCGTGGCAGCGACGAATTCCTTCGAAGATACGGCGGCAACCTCGTCGGCGACTGTGCTGGCGCCTTGCTGATCGAAATCGGCAACGACGACGTGCGCTCCTTTACTTCCAAGCAGCAAAGCAGTCTCGCGTCCGATCCCACTCGCACCGCCGATGACCAGAGCGATCTTGCGGCTGAACTCCGCCTCGGCCGGCATGCGCTGTAGCTTGGCCTCTTCCAGAGCCCAGTATTCGATTCGAAAGGCCTCTGATCTGGGCAGCGCAACGTAATTGTGAAATTGCGTGAACTGTTTTGATTGTTCGGCAGTCCGCGCTTGAGGAAGCGGGTGGGAGATCTCGCCATCTTCCAGCGCATTCGCTCCGGCCATGACATGGACTGCGTTAATAAAGAATTCGGTAGTGATGCGAGCTTCTTTCTTGTTCTTGCCGAATCCGAAGAGGCCAAGCCCAGGAATCACAACGACGGATGGATTGGAGTCGCGCAGTTTCGGCGAATCGTTCATTGCCCAGTTGTCATAGTACTTTTTGTAGGTGGTGCGATATTCCCCGACTTCGCTGCGAATGCGAGTCTTGAGAGATTGAACATCTTCTTTGTTCGGATCCCAGTTGAGGAACCATGGACAGACGCGGGTCCGCAGGAAATGATCAGGACAACTCGTCCCAAGTGCACTAAGTTCCTTTGCCCATTCCGATCCCGCGAAGCTCAATGCATCTTCGTCCTGTGCATAGTGCGCCACCACTCGTCGATTTGACGAAACCGTGCCACGCAAGGCGGGAAGAATCTTCGTTGCGATGGTCTTGCGGTCGGCTATGGGCGGATGAGCAATGCCGCCGAAAATAGGTCCCCTTTTCTCCTGGTGCTTCTGGATGAACTCTCCCATCTGATCGATTGTCTGGATGCTATTCAGATAGCATTCACGCTGCGTCATGCCCCAGGTGAACAGGCCGTGTCCGCCCAGAATCAAGCCTTCGACGCCGGGATTCTCTTTTACCGCACGCTCGATGAGAAGACCCAGTTCGAACCCCGGCCGCTGCCATGGAACCCACACGATCTTTCTTCCGAACTCTCGATCGAATTCTTCCAGCTTGCGTTTCCCATTCGCGCTGGCTGCGAGCGCAATCGCCCAGTCGGGATGCAAGTGATCGACATGTGCAAAAGGAAGAAACGCGTGCAGAGGAGTATCGATGGACGCAGCAACACGGTTCTCGCCGAAGGCCGAGAGCGGATAGTAGCGCACCATCTCGTCTTCGTATTCCTCGCCGCGATAGAGTTCCTTCAGTTGCTCCAGGCGATCGAGATATAAAAGCGCGAATCCTGATTCGGTGATCGATCCGATATCACCCCCGCTGCCCTTGACTGCCAGAACGCGCACCAGCTTGCCAGTAAAGGGATCCGGGAGCTCGATTTTCGAACTCGTATTGCCGCCGCCGAAGTTGGTGATGCGCAGGTCGGCTCCCAGCAGATTCGAGCGATAGCGCAGCAGAGCCAGCTGATTGTCGCCCAGCTTTCGGGCCTGTTCTTCGTTCCAGAGATCCTTCAAGTACGTCGTTTCTTTGATTTCAGGCATAAATCATCTCGCAGTATTGTTCGAATCGTTCTGTCTGCTGTTCCCA
>DATJWZ010000140.1:0-33787 GCA_035500795.1 Candidatus Eiseniibacteriota bacterium
TGTCCGTATCACTCCATGCGGGCACAGACAGAAGCGCGGCCAGAGCAAAACTTGTAGCCACTGTTTTCCATCCCGCCAGCCTCATAAAAAGGTCCTCCTGATCCAAACTGATCCACTAACTACTTGATTAGATGAGGCGAAGAGGGACGAAGATGCAGCGTAAGCTGTTGATATTAGATGGTTTAGTGTAGATCCCGCGGCGGAGAGTATCTAGCTTACACGGAATTTGAAGCTTTGCGCCTTGGCGGTCCGATTTACAGCAATCTACCGTCGCTGGTTGTCAGCAATCGAGGGTTGTACGAGCCGCATGCCCCCAGACGGGCAGACTTGCGAGAACTCGGTATAGGAGAATTCCTGGCCATCTTTTGGATCGAAGGTCTGCAACCAGTGAATGACTTTGGAGATCGAGATCGGGAATGGAGCGACGTCATCCGGATTGAGCCAGTCCAGACGCCACGACTCGCTTGGGGGCAACACGTAATCATCTGCGCGCTTGGTCAGTGGGGCAGGCATTTCGGCTCGAAAGCTCTCCGAATCCTGACGAATCAGGCCTCCGAGATTTCCGGATTGCGAGCGAAACTGCTTTGCCGAGAGCAGATTCTTCAACGCCTCAAATTGTTCCTTCGCCATCTGTCCACGCAAATATTGAGTCGGCTTATCGGAGGTCGTACGAATCATCTGGTACTCGCCATCGCGAGTAATCGACAGGCATACGTGTCGGAGATCCCCGCGCTGCGTCGCTGCCGTACTGTCATACGCCAAACGCGTGAGTGTTTGTGCACCGGTCGGCATCTGCTGGATGTCTTGCCCACGAAGGAGTAGCGGAAGAGAGAGAATCGATAACGTCCAAAGGAATCGAGAAAGGCTTCTCATGCGGGCCTCCGGATGGCTTCACATATTGTAGGACGAAAATGACGGCAGAAGGTTAGATTCCAAGCTCAGGCTTCCGCCCGAACGTGCTCAGGGCTGATCTTCAGCTGGGGAAATTAATTGGACCTGCAGGGACTTGCGGTCGCCATCGGAAACGTGCAGCGTAGTTCCCTGCCCGTCGAAGGTCCTGACGAAATCCGGATTGTAGTACGCCTCGCCCTCGACACTTTCCCAGGCAAAGATCGTGTAGTCTCCAGGACGGAGGCCGCGCAGGCTGAAGTGTCCAGTCTGATCACTGACAGTCTTTCGATAATGATCGACGCGGCCTCGCATCCGAGCTTCGGGTGCGGCAACTACGATCGCGTTCGCGAACGGCTCCCCCTTGCTGTTGACGACGATTCCGTCAGCCACGCCGCCATTCGCACTTGCCACCAGGTCGAGATTCAAGGTCCCACCATTCACGTTAATTCCTGCGTCGTTGACGTCGCGCCCGCCATTTGAAACGGACTTTATATACCAGCTGCCGTTAGCATCCCCATCTCCGACAATCTGAACGTAGTAGTTGCCGGCAGGAACGTCGGTCCACTGAAAGCTTCCGTCTGCCGCGACGTGTGCGATGTTCGAGAAGCTCTCGCGGAACACCTGTGCGGTGTCGCTCTCTTCTCCGGCATCCACCATCTGCAAGGTGAGGAAGATGCGTTCAGGATCGAGACGCAACTGATTCCTGCTTTCGAACCGCACATGCCCCTGCACGATAGCGCCAGCTTGTGGTGAAAGACGCAAGCCTTCAACGTTCGTTGATCCAACTTGCAGTGATTGCCGCGCAGTCATTGGCACCGCCGATCCCTCAACAGATGCCATGATCGTGTAGTTGCCGGGCGATACATCATGGAAGACAAAAGTACCGTCTTTGTGGATCTCGGCTCCTGTCATGATCACGCTGAAATCGCGCGACTGCAGCATGATGGAGGCGCTGGCACGCGGCGGCAGGTTCACTACCGACCCACGGATGCTCAAGCTGGGGCTGGGAGTCAAAGAAAAATTGGCCGGAAAATCGTCGCCCGCGTGCAATTGAACCGGCGATGCCTGGCTGCGGTCGGGGGTCCCGGGATAGTACGTGGTCTGATAGGTGCTGCTTGACGATTTGTCCTCGTGGACGGCGGCGCCAGAGGCCTCAATGAGGCTGCGGAAATCTGGCGGCGGATTGACGGAAATGTAGACGTTCCCGGCGGCGAGATTCGCGACTCGGTATTCGCCAAGATCGTTGGTGCGCTCGGCGCCCGCCTGCTCCCAGCGATTGTGGCCTCCGACAAATGTCTGACGAAACACAGTAACTTCGGCATTGGCCAGAGGGTCGCCGTCTTCGTCCGTGACGCGTCCGCGGACTACGGCTGCCGCCTGCAGCCGGATGTGAATGTCTTTGACTTCCTCCCCGGCAGTGATCGTCAGCATCCGGCCTTCGTTGCGTCCACGCTGCTTGTCGGTGTCGAGTAGCCCTGTGCGTTCGGCAAACAGGTGGTAGCGGCCGGGCATGACGTCCTCGATACGGAACGTACCGTCCGCTCCCGTCATCGCGGTGTAATCTCCCGCTTCGGCCTGATTCTCCGCAATTAGCTCGATCAGAGCCTTGTGGACGGGCATGCCGTCGGGATCGCGTGTAACCATTCCCTCAACAGTCGCGCGGGCCGGAGCCATCGGCGTAGTCTGCGCGAGCAGACCTGTGGCCACCAGCATCAGGCTAAACAGGAGGCGTGAGAAGACTTTCATGCGTGTTACAAACTCGGGCTAGAAACTCTTTGAATTATTTTAGAGCGATTACTCATGTCTGTCTCTGCGAACTCAGCGAGTCCTCAGCGTTCTCGTGGTTATAGTTTTTCTTACTGCGGAGGTTCGCCGCGAAGATCCGCCGAGTGCGCACGAAGAGCGTCTTCCGACTAGGAAATCTTCTGCGCAACCGGCGCTTTCCAGGGAAAGCAGCTTGCCTCCCACTACCCAGCAGGCCCTTTGAAATGCATAACTTACAAAGCGTACTTCGCTCGATGTTGCACAACCAATCGATTCGGAGCAATTGACGCGCCGTATCAGCCTTGGCAAAGTCATCTTGTAAGAAAATCCTTGGGTCATCGACTACCTAGATGTGAGCACAAAAGAGCTTGTGAGCACGATCGAGATTCCCGCCACCGCGTCCAAACAGGACGAGCTTTATCAGGAAGCCGCTGCGACTTACGGTGCGGCCCTGGAACGATTAGCTCGCGCCTATGAGGCGGATGCTGATCTCCGGCGCGATCTGCTCCAGGACATCCACGTTGAACTCTGGCGTAGCTTTCAAACATTCGACGGCAGATGCTCCATGCGCACTTGGATCTATCGTGTGGCTCACAACGTGGCCGCATCGCATGTCATCCGGCAACGACGCACCCGCACTGACACACTCGTCGGACTGGAGGAGTTGGAGAATCTGCCCGCCGATGCAAGCCCTGAGGCGGCAGATCGTAGTCATGCGCTCGACCGGCTGCTGCGATTGATCCAGCAACTCAAGCCTCTCGATCGTCACGTGATCTTGTCATATCTCGAAGGGCTGGATGCTGCGGCGATCGGCGAAATCACCGGCCTCTCGGCCACGAACGTCGCAACAAAGGTTCACCGCATCAAGAATCTCCTCGCCCGCTGGTTTCAGCAGGGAGGGAAATCCAATGACTGAAATACTCGACAACACCGTGCAGGAACTGTGGCAGAGCCAACTCGTGGAGATGACCAAAATGTCCGTTGAAGAACTTCGCAGACGCGCCCGAAAATTTGAGCGCAAGATCCGCTGGCGAAACATTCGCGAATACGCGGCGTCGCTGATTGTAGCGGGGCTGATGGGATATTTCTATATTTCGGCGCATGATCTGGCATCGCGGGTGACCTTCGCGCTCTTCATCGCAGCGATGTTATGGATCGTGATTGCGCTGCACCGCATGGGATCCGTTCGCCGCACGCCGCTGGATGTTGACACGCTCACTACTCAGCAGTTCTACCGCGCGGAATTGGGACGCCAACTAGCCGTCGTCAAGAATGTCTGGTGGTGGTACTTAGCTCCAATGGTCCCAGGATGCATCGCGTGTACGGTTACGTACGTGATGAGACCTCACCACCCGGGACCATGGGCTGGCTTGCTGTTCATGAACGCTCTGTTCTTTGTGAGTTTCTATGCAGTCTGGAAGCTGAATGCGCGTGCTGCTCGTTGTCTTGAGCGCATGATCAACGACTTGAATGCGACTGCTCAATGAACGTGGTTCCGACGCCCTAATTAGCTGTAGAGCTTACATCTGGGAATCCGGATCCATTCTCACAGCATCCGAATGGAGGAATGCTTCGCATGATGCGCCTTTCAATGTTTTTCATCCTGACCATCGCCGCAACTTTTGCTCATGGACAAGACATTGCGGGTGACTGGCAAGGCACGCTGAACACCGACATGGGCCAACTGCGGCTCGTGCTGCACATCGCGAAGGCCGCCGACGGGAGCCTTACCGCCACTCTCGATAGCGTTGATCAAGGAGCTAACGGCATTCCAGTGAAGTCTGTAACCTTGAAGGATTCCAAACTCAACCTCGACGTCCCCGCTGTGCACGGAACTTACCAAGGCACGGTCACGCCCGACTCGAAAACCGTTACAGGCACGTGGGATCAAGGCAATCCTCTGCCGCTCGAATTCAAGCGCGCCACCGCGCCAATCAAGGCCGAGCACAAGCCTGCGAAGCCATCCGACATCGATGGCTCCTGGATGGGAACGCTCGACACTGGCATGGGAAAGCTGCGGGTGGTGTTCCACATTTCAAATACGGAAGACGGGCTGGTCGCGACCATAGACAGCCCCGACCAGGGGGCGAAAGGAATCCCGACGTCTTCAGTCACACGCAGCGGAGCGTCTCTGAAAATCGAAGCGAACGGCATAAACGGGAGCTTCGAAGGAAAGATCTCGCCAGATCTTTCCACCATCGAGGGCACGTGGACACAGAACGGCGGCACGATGCCGCTCGTCTTGAAGCGCACGAAAGATCAGGCGGAACTCGAAATCAAGCGTCCGCAGGTGCCGACCAAGCCTTATCCGTATCGCGAGGAAGAAGTCACTTACGACAACAAGGCGCAAAACGTCACACTCGCGGCGACATTTACGATTCCCCAGGGAAAAGGTCCTTTCCCAGGTGTCGTTCTGATCACGGGCTCCGGCCCGCAGGATCGCGATGAGAGCCTGCTCGGACACAAACCATTTCTGATTCTCGCCGACTATCTCACGCGCCATGGCGTTGCAGTGCTGCGCGCCGACGATCGTGGTACCGGCAAATCAACCGGAGATTTTTCAGAGGCGACAACCGCGGACCTTGCCACCGACACGGAGGCAGGCGTCGCGTATTTGAAGACGCGTCCCGAGGTGAATCAACACAAGATTGGATTGATCGGCCACAGCGAAGGCGGAGTGATTGCGCCCATGATCGCGGCCCGAAATAGTGACGTCGCCTTCATTGTGATGATGGCAGGAACCGGCGTTCCCGGCGATCAGGTATTGCCCGCGCAAGCAGAAGCCATCCAGATTGCGAATGGAACGAAGCCTGGAGAAGCCGCGAAGGACGCAGCAAAAGAACGAGAGATGCTTGCACTGGTAGAGAGCCAGAAAGATCCCGCTGCGCTGGACAAAGAACTGCGCGAAAAGATGAAGGGCGAGGTGCCAGATGCGCAAATCGGAATGCAGATCAGTCAGGTCACTTCGGTATGGATGCGTTATTTCCTGACCTACGATCCGGCGACCGCGCTGCGCAAAGTAAAGTGTCCGGTTCTGGTTCTGAACGGTTCACTGGATAAGCAGGTGCTACCACGTCAGAATCTGCCTGCAATTCGCAAGGCTCTTGGAGAAGCCGGCAACAAGCATTTCGAGATCGATGAACTCCTGGGACTCAATCACTTGTTCCAAACTGCAAAAACCGGATCTCCGGCAGAGTACGCTCAGATTGAAGAAACGATGTCGCCGGTCACGCTGGAAAAGATCTCAAGTTGGATCCTTAAGGAGTGAGCTTGCCATCCGCGGGCAAATTGAAAAATGACAGCACTGCAGATTAGCTTGGTTGCAGTGCTGCCGCGAATGACGGTTTTTCATAGAACGGGTTGGATCAGCACGGCCAGTTCCTCACCGGACCCGACTTGCGCCCTGAGTTCCTTCTCTTTGCTACTAACCGGCAGATCGTAGACCTCGTTGCTCGAGAACACCACTTTGTTCAGGAATGTTTTCTGTCCATAGCGAGTGAACACGAGATATGGTTGGCCATTGAGGCTGCGAACATCACCGCCTGGTAGAAGAATGACAAAATTCGCCTTCCGCTCTGAGTCAACGAACGAAGCGAAGGATGCGCCGGGTCGTTCGATCCGATAATGACCGGACTGCAGCGTTGCCTTGCCCAACACGAAGTTGAATGGAACATCAACCGTCATGTGCTCCTGCGCGAGCGCCGGACTGACAGCCAGCGCCGCGCTAAATACAGCCCCGACAGCGAGCATCAAATATTTTCTGAGATTCCGCATAACTTCCTTCTTTCTGTAAGTGAGTTGCACGATCGCTCGTGATTGCGCGCTATTGCTTCCGGCTTTGACGACTGCACACACGCGTACATTGCCGAATGTAAGTACCAATCCGGATAAGTAAACTTTTTATTTAGCGCGTTAGTGGATTCGATTCAGGTCTACGAGCTTCGATTCCTGAAGCTTGTAAAGAGATTGTCAAACAGTCAGCGCATTACGTCTTCGGAGAGACAGAAACAATCGAGCAGTGTTTTTCATTGGGAAGAATGACAGAGCACGATGATCGCTCGGCCGACAATAAAGACATTGCGATTCATCGGCATCCATCTTCCGGACATTCATCCTTGCGGTATTCGTCCACGTATATCGTCCACGGTGGATCGCCGAGTGCATCTCTATACAAACCGGTTTTGAAGTAAACCAAGCCGTGCTCCGGATATCCGTGCGCTGGTTGAAAAGTCGTCGGGCCGCGATACTGCACGATGGTGTTTCCGTTTAGCGTTGCATCGATGGTTCCATTCGACGTCGGATCAAATCGTGTGACGAAGCGGAAGTCAAGCCAACGGCCACGAGTGTCCTCTTGGCCCTCGTAGAGCAACTCTGTTCCCTTCTCATCTTTGCGGTTCACCTTGACGCGTCCGGCATCGTAGCGAATTGCGAGGATGGGGTAATCAGGACGGCACCGGCGCGCTTCACAGAGTTGACGCCACTGTGCGAGCACCAGACGCTCCCTCGTTACAGGAAAATCCTTTGGGAGATACAAACTGAAGGAATAGGCATAAACGTGTCCGGTATGCGAGTACAACCACCAGGACTCCATCAACTCGTCGCGTTCTGTGGCGACGCCAGTATCGCTGGCGGCCTCGTAGCGATCGCCGTTCCGGACCGTAATCGCCAATGCCTGGTGGCCAGAACGAACGAATTCCTCTTCCGGTACCACCGCGCCCTTCACGAAGCGGCCACGCGACCAATGCATCCAGCTTAGATTCGAAGATTCGAATCCGTCGTAGACATGGATTGGAATTACGCGCCAGCCAAGAACAAGAACGATTGCGAGAAGAACGACGGCAGCAGCCGATTTTAAGAGACGCTTCATCGCATCTTCAGGCGGAGATTTCTAGCTGTCCTTGCGGTACAGGAGATTCTTCATAGCCTCGCGGCGCGCAGCGTTCGCACCCTTGTCGGTTTTTAGCGGGTCGGCAGATTTTTCGGAGACAGCTTCTTCTTCGCTGCACGACGGGCAACGATTGGCGAAGCCAGGCTTCCCAGGCCTGAGCTCAAACTCTTCACCACACATAACACACGTTTTGATTGGATAAGCCATGACGTAAAGCAAATACCTCGGCGTCCTCTGTGATCTCTGTGGCTCTGATCGCATGTTTTCTCACCCCAGAGGACACAGAGGATCACAGGGTAAATCTAATTCAGGAAATATTGTCGGTACAACGTATCGCGCTGTGCAGGGCGAAATCCTGCGTCGCGAATGATTCTTCGCAGCTCTTCTTCTGTCGTGCAGTTCGAAACACCAGCGGCCTTTACAACATTCTCTTCAAGCATCACCGAGCCGACGTCATTTCCGCCAAAGCGCAGCCCCATCTGACAGACTTTTAATCCTTGCGTGACCCAGCTTGATTGCACGTTGAGAAAATTTGAGAGATACAGACGCGAGATGGCCAGCACTTTTAGATATTCAACCGCAGTCGCCTCATCCCAGTGGCGTCCGCCGAGCGCAGTGTTCGCCGGCTGGAAGCTCCACGGTATGAATGCAGTAAATCCGCCCGTCTCTTCCTGCAAATCATAAAGCCGCTGGAAGTGATTGATGCGGTGCTCGTACTTCTCTCCCACGCCAAACATCATGGTCGCGGTCGTGCGCATGCCGATTTGATGAGCTGTGCGATGTACGTTGAGCCAGTCGTCAGTCAGGCATTTCAACCGCGCGATCTTGTACCTCACCTCATCATCGAGAATCTCCGCCCCACCGCCGGGGATCGAATCCAGTCCCGCATCCTGCAGGCGCAAAATCGTGTCTCGGATTGAAAGCCCGCTGTATTCGGCAGTCGCAATGATTTCCGACGCCGAGTAGCAATGCAGGTGTACTTTCGGGAATCGCTGCTTGATGCCACGCAGCATCTTCTCGTGCCAGTCGATCTTCAGGTCAGGATGCAGACCTCCCTGCATCAGCACGCCTGTGCCTCCGAGTTCGACGGTTTCGCGAATCTTTTCGTAAATCGTATCGAACTCGAGGATGTAGCCTTCCTTCGCGGCGGGGCCTTTTAGCGGACGATAAAACGCGCAGAAGGTGCAGTACTCGGTGCAATAGTTCGTATAGTTGATGTTGCGGTCGATGATGTAAGTGACGACGCCTTCCGGATGCAGCTTTCGCCGCACCGCATCGGCTTCCATCCCGATGCCGATCAGGTCATCGGACTCGAACATCTCTAATGCTTGCGGTTTGGTGAGGGACATAAGAGTTCCACAGAACACTTAATTTTAACGGAGGGAGCGAAAACGTACCAATCGAAGGCCGAGCACATCGATGCCATGGAAGGCACGCGAAAAGAAACTGGTTCGCAAGAAGCTAGGACTGAAGATTTTGTAGATACGGTGAGTTACCGCGCCTCGAATCATCGCTGCTCGATGTCTTTTTCCTTTGGGCTGCGAGACGTTTCATTTCCTGGGTAATCTCTCTGCGGCGTTTGATGCGGGTTAAGCTTTTTGAGCCAGATTTCTTAAGGACGGCCAATTCCTGTAGAAGAAGCATCATGCTTTCAGATTCTTCGTTCACCCCATTGCCCATGACGCACGCTCCGATTGCTCAAGGTGAGGGCGACTCTCGCTGTGAAGGCGAGAGCCTCCCTTGCATCGCTTTACTACTGACTTGACCAGCATGATCCCGCCGGCTAAATCAATTTCTTACCTACTTCGTCGAAGTCGCTCTCTGATTCTTTACTTCGAGTTCATTCACGACTTGCTTTACGTTAGGCACCTGTTGCGCGAGTTTCTCCATATTCGCGCGTTGGCCTTGAGATGGAACGTTTCCCTTTAGCGTGACCACGCCATTGTTTACGTCGTAGTGCACTGCCCGATTCATCTTGTGTTCTACAAGCATAGCTTCCAGGTTCTTGTCGATGCCGGAATCAAGTTCCGAGTCGACTTTCTTAGCAGTACTTTCGTCGCCTTTTGGGCGGACCCCAATTTCGTCCGCTACCACCGCTGATCCAGCTTGCGATTTGGCAATGGACTCTGCACGGCCTTTGTCCTCGTCCGTCGGAACGGTTCCGCTCAGTGTCACGACGTTCTTGTCGCGATCCTGACTGACACTGACATCGTTCAATCCAGCACTGTTCAGCGCGTTCTTCACGTTATCGGTCACATCAGGAGCTTTCGTATTTGTCGAGCAGGCAAACGTGGCAGCAAGCGCCAGGGCAATCAATATGCTATTCAGTGATTTCATATCTAGTTCGTTCTTCCCCTTTTCCAGCGGGGCTTTAAAAGCACCCCGACCGGCTAATCCGAGCGCAATTGCCATATTGAAGGGAAGCACCGCGATTGAACTATCAATTGGAGTATGTAGAACGCGACGGGTCCTCAAGTAAGAGAAACCGGGATGAAGCAGAGGACGTTACCTGAGAAAGCACCGTGGATCACCTGAGCACTCAGCCGGTCACTACAGACAATTCTGGACACTTCGATTCGCACACGCCAGCCGTCGAAACGAATTGAAACTTGCGCAGGCGATCGAAAGGCAATTGTCTAAGACAGTTCCCTCACCCAGATGTTCCGGAAGCTGAGCGGTTCGCTTTTGTCGCCATGAGCCTGGAGCTTGATGGGGGCTCCGTCGAACTTCTTGTAGAACGGCTGGCCGATGTAGCGTGTCTCGCCTTTCAACTCGAAATGATTGTCGACAAGCACGCCATTCAAAAACGCGGTCGCGTACGCTGGAGTCTTGAGGGAGCCGTCGTCGTTAAAGGTTGGCGCGGTCCACACGACGTCGTAAACTTCCCACTCTCCCGGTTTGCGCATCGGATTCGCCAAGGGAATGGATTGCTTGTAGATACTACCCACCATGCCGTTGACGTACGTCTTGTTGTTGTAGGAATCGAGCACTTGCAGCTCGTATCCCGCGTCCCCCGGACCTGTGGATGCGAGGAACAACCCGCTATTGCCGCGCAGTTGTCCCGATCCCGTGATGTTCTCCGGCACCTTCCACTCCATGTGGAACTGGTAATTGTGAAACATGCGCTTAGTCTCGATGTTCCCTGTGCCCTTCTCCACAGTCATCACGCCATTGGAAACGTTCCATTTGGCGGGCTGGTTACGATCCTGTGCCGAGACCCACTCGTCGAGATTCTTGCCGTCGAACAAAACGATGGCATCCGACGGGGGCGCACCGCACGTTGCACCTGGTGTTACTACCTTCGGTTCAGGCTGCCAGACTTCGGTGTCTTCGGGCTTCGCTCCAGTTTGTTGTTGAGTGTAAAGAAACGAATTCATAACAAGAACAGCGGCGACTCCGACGATTCTCGACAATTGGATCCGCATAATGCACAAGAGAATAACACCGAACTGAAACAACATTTGTACTGAATTCCGAAAATCTTGCTAACATCGTCCTTCTCTTTGGAGGCCATCCGATGCTCACTCGCCGCAGCTTCATTGTCACCACTGGAATGACTGCTCTCGCATCCACTCGCGTCTTTGGCGCGAACGACACGCTTCGCCTCGGAGTCATTGGCGCCGGGCAGCGCATGAAAGGCCTGCTCGATTCCGCTTCTAAGGCCGCTCCTTACCAGATCGTTGCCGTCAGCGATGTCTATGGGCCGCATCGCGATGCAATTAAAGAACGCTCGAACGGCGAGGCCACAACGCATCTGGACTATCGCGAAGTCCTCGACAAGAACATCGACGCCGTGATCATCGCGACTCCAGATCACTGGCATGTTCCGATCGCGGTCGACGCAATCAAAGCGGGCAAGGATATTTACCTCGAAAAGCCGGTCACACATACGATCGAGGAAGGCGCCGTTCTGACGAAAGCGGTACGTGGCAGCAAGCAGATCCTGCAGTGCGGAATGCAGCAGCGCAGTTGGACCCATTTCCGCGATGCGGTCGAGCTTATTCAAGCCGGAAGCATCGGACGCGTGGTGCAGGTTCGCACTTATTGGTGGCAGAATTACTCGCGAAGCTGGGCGATGAAGCCGATCAATCAGCAAGCACTCGATTGGAAGGCCTGGCTCGGATCTGCACCCGCGCAGCCCTTCAGCGACGAAAAATTCGCGCACTGGCGCTGGTTCTGGAACTTCGGCGGCGGTGCGATGACCGATCTCTTCACCCACTGGATCGACGTCGTGCACTGGGCGATGAAGGCCGACCAGCCACGCAACGCTTTCATGCTCGGCGACAAATATGTCTTCGAGCAGTGGGACTGCCCCGACACCATCCAGGCCGCATTCCGCTATCCCGGCTTCGATGTTGTGTACGAAGGGATGATGAGCTCCTCTATCGACGATGGAGGCCTCGAGTTCCGTGGAACGGACGCCACCCTGAAGATTGATCGTGGAGGATTCACCGTTTATCGCGAAGGCGTGCAGCACGATCAGAATCCGGTGATGAGCGACCACAGCTATCGTGACGGAACCATCGACCACATGCTGAATTTCTTCGAATGCGTGAAGAGTCGCAAGGAACCGAATGCACCGGTAGAGACCGGAGTCGCCGCCGCCCGGGCTGGGCATATTGGCAACCTGGCCTTCAGCAAGGGTGAGCAGGTGTCATGGCCGGCAAAAGCATAGTCACCTCAACGGCTGGATCGAGGATAGGCGCAGCTGATTCCCAATAATTATCGGGGATCACTGCTCCGTTGTAGAATCGTCCCACTCCGTAAATCAACTCAGTCCCAGGAATTGGCGTGCAAACAACCAAGGGTCTGTCTCGCGGATTCGCGCTGTGGTTCTCCACCGTGCTCAGCTTTCTTCTCTGCTGTTCATTCGCGAATGCGGCTGAAAAATCGGCAGCACAAAAGGCTGCGGCAATCAAAGAGGGCTCATCGCTGTTTCGTGCGGGTTGCTCTCCATGTCATGGCCTAAATGCCCGCGGGGGCGGACGCGGCCCCGACCTGACTGCTGGCCGCTGGACTCATGGGGCCAGCGATGCCGAGATCTTTCGCACGATCACTCAGGGCGTGCCCGGGACGGAGATGCCTGCTAATGGGTTCGAAGATTCCGAGACATGGGCCATCATCGCCTACATTCGCTCGCTGGCGCCGCCGAAGGTCTCCGCGCTTATGGGTGATCCGCAAGAAGGCAAGACGATGTTTTTCGGATCTGCCGGCTGCTCGGAATGCCACATGGTCTACGGCACCGGGGGTGTCCTTGGGCCCGACTTATCGCGCGTCGGGGCGGCGCGCTCGGCTGCCTATCTGATCGATTCGATCCGACAGCCGGACAAAGATTTGAGCAGCGGGAATGTCGATCCGAACAACCATTATGGCCTCCCTTTGGTATACGACGCTGTGACCGTCGTGACGTCCGACGGAACAAAGATCACCGGGATCGCAAAGAATGAAGACACGTATTCACTGCAACTCATCTCGACCGATCAGAAATTACATCTGTTCCTGAAGAAGGATCTGCAGCAGGAGTCGCACGAGCATCGATCGCTCATGCCACCGTATTCAGAGGACGCAATTGATTCGAAGCAGTTGCGGGATCTTGTCGCCTATCTTCAAACGCTGCGTGGCGATAGCTCTTCGCCACAAACCAGCGGATCTACCGCCCCACCGACTGAGACCAGCAGGAAGAAGGAGGCACAATGAAAAGGCTGTTCCTGCTGATTCTGGTTGCGAGCTGCGCGATGGGTGAGGCTCAGGTCACTTCCGGACGCCTTCTCAGTGCAGAAAAAGAACCGCAAAACTGGCTGACCTACTCCGGACGCTACTCGGGATGGCGCTACAGCACGCTCTCTCAGATCAATGCAAGCAACGCCGCTCATCTCTCAATGCAGTGGACGTTTCAGGTGGGTGATCTCGGGCAGTTCGAAACGACGCCTCTGGTCGTTGACGGAGTGCTCTATGGAAGCGGGCAGAACAACCGGGCTTTTGCCGTTGATGCACGCACCGGACGCGCGATCTGGCGCTATCAGCGCAACCTTCCCGACAAATTGCAACCTTGCTGCGGCATGGTGAATCGCGGCATGGCGATTCTCGGTAATCGCCTGTTCATGGCGACGCTTGATGCCCATGTGATCGCTCTCGACACCAAGACCGGCAACTTGTTGTGGGACGTAACCGCCGCCGATTATCGCAAGGCGTACACGTTCACTGTCGCTCCACTCGCGGTAAAGAACGAAATCATCGTCGGCGTTTCCGGGGGAGAATATGGCGTTCGCGGCTTCATCGACGCATACGACGCCGCCACGGGCAAGCGTCTCTGGCGATTCGAGACAGTTCCTGGCCCAAGCGATCCCGGTCACGAAACGTGGAAGGGAGACTCTTGGAAGGTTGGGGGCGCACCTGCATGGATAACCGGAAGCTATGATCCGGAATTGAATCTTGTTTATTGGCCGACCGGCAATCCCTCGCCTAGCAATTACGGCGGCGAGCGCGGCGGCGACAATCTCTACTCGAATTGCATGCTGGCGCTCGACGCAGATACTGGAAAATTGAAATGGTATTTCCAGTTCACGCCGCATGACCTCTACGACTACGACGCGACGCAGGTCCCAATATTGCTCGATGCCGAATGGCAAGGTCGTCCCCGCAAGCTTCTCGTCCAAGCAAACCGCAACGGATTCTTTTATGTCCTCGATCGCACCGATGGAAAATTCCTCGCTGCCAAATCTTTTGGCAATGTGACATGGGCAACTGGAATCGGCGCGAATGGCCAGCCCATCGTCAATACGAGCCTCAAGAAGAATCCGGAGGGAACTCGCGTCTGTCCCGGCGCTCTGGGACTCACTAACTGGTACGCACCCTCATATAGCCCAGACACCGGGCTGGTCTATATTGCAACCTCCACTGAGTGCGACTTGTTCACAAGCGCTCCTCAACCATATCGTGCCGGGCATGATTTTCTCGGTAGTGTGTACGTCCCGGATCCAGTGGAGCGGCCCACTGGAGCATTGAAGGCTCTTGACGCTCTCACCGGAACCGAGAAGTGGTCCTTCCCTTACTTCAGCAATCCGAATGGAGGCGCACTATCGACAGCCGGCGGCGTCGTGTTCGGAGGCGACTCTGACGGAAACTTCATTGCTCTCGATGCAAAGAGTGGACACGATCTCTGGCATGTGCAACTCGGCGCCGCGATTTACTCAACCGCGGTTACGTTCCAGGTGGATGGCAGGCAGTACGTGGTAATCCCGGCAGGTTCTGGCCTGTTCGCCTTCGCCGTGCAGTAGCTCCCAGCGGTGTTCTAGGGAAATCGGCTCTACCGGTCGACGTTCGCAACTCGTTGATTTCCCGCCTTAGCGAGTGGTTAGGTGAAAACCATGAATATGTGGGAAAGCACTATGCTTCAGAAGTAGCGCGCCACTATGTACGCTGATCTGCCGGCGATGCATTGGTAAATCTCCCGATTCTTCCTTTACATATACTGATGAATCTTCTCACCTAGCCTGGCCGTAAGCCTCAACGGAAGAGATCGCCAGCCTCGCCGCAGAAACGATACAAACGGCGATGCCTTTGATTCCGCGCCCCCAGCCGCTCCCGGATAGTAGTAACGGTAAAGCGGCCGGGCCTCCGTTCCCCACTTGCCCTTGAATTGCGCCAGGCCTTGATGATTCGTAGCCTCGCCAAACTCATACCAGCGATAACCGCTCTTACATGATTCGCGGATCGATTCCAACTGAATGATGTCGTGTGGGTGCAGGTGGAGATCGCGATGCGAGCAGCCGGTAAAAGCATAGAAAACAGTTTGCCCAAAGCGGAGAAAAATGGAACCGGCCACCATCCGCGTGCGTCCGTTTTCGGCACATTCGGCGATCAAAAGCTTCATCTGTCCGTGGGGATGAAGCGACGACCAGAGATCGACAAAGAAGCGTTCCGGCCTCGGCGGAAATGAGTGTTGGCGCATCGTATCCAGATACAGTCGATACCAATCTCTTATATCGATCTCTGATACGGCCTCACGCACACGCAGCCCTAGTTTGACAGCTTTGTTCACCGCCCACTGAACGCGATGCTGCCTCTTGGCATTTCCAAAGCGCAGACGCTTACATTCTTCACACGGGCCGCACTCCCGCGGAAGGCGCACGTTTTCGCAGAATTCTTCCCAGCCCGGCAATTCGATTTCAGCAGGAAGTTGCTCGACGTAGGTAGCTCCCCAAGGAACGCAGATCAATTCTGGCACAAGCAGGCTCAAACCACCTTCATACGACTTGATCTCGAGTTGCAATCCAGGTCTGCCGCGGGCCAGTCCGATCGCCTGCCGGAGAATGGCAGTCATGGATTCATCATCGACGGCTAGTGGACCAGTCACCGGCGTTCGGGGTGACGAGGAATACCTCGCTCTTGTTGACCTTCTCCCAACCCTCAGTGGCAGGCCTTTGCTGTAGAAGAGCGGCAGGATTGCCCGCAACCGGCCGACTTCGTCTTCGCAAGCCAGCCCAACGCATCTCTGCCCGTATTCGCGCTCCAACACTGCAAGCCAGTTGGGATGGTGATAGATGAGCGCTCGGGGATGGCGGCAAACGAAGTCAGACCACCGCTGATCGCGGTAGATATTGACTTCGACCGCGCGCAACGTAGAAGTGGAGACCATGTCGCTCAGATGCCAGATATTTATCAGGTCTCGAAGAACTTAGCCATTCTTATATTCTCCCGCGGCGATCAGCGTGATTGACGGGAGAAGAGAAAGAGACATGTCCAGAGACATGTGTCAAGATAGTAAACAGACGAAAATCATGTTTGGATAGAGATTGGGAATTAACCTACCCCCGGTCAAACCTTCGATCAGCCTATTCAACTCAGCGTGCGAGCGGTGTTTAGTTGAGGCGCCAATCGGCCTGCTCGACTGCAACCCGGATCGGCGGGATTTTCCTTTAGCTGCTCTGCTTTCAACAGGTTCGCGCACGGTAACTGAAAGTTACCGTGCAGCACCCTTTCAGGGGTGGAGTGTCACCCCTACTCCCGACGCCGTAGGCGGCGAGATTTTGACTTGCCCCGATACCCCACAGTAACCCACGAATCAGCCCCCAGAACCACCTCAACGGCACCCCGGACGCGCAACCGGACACCCGGCAGCATCGGAACGGCAGACGCAGATCGGCAGCACCGGGCAGACGGCAAGGCCGCGCCACACCCCGGCGCGGCCACAACCCAAACCCACAGCTAAAGAAAAAACCTCAGAACGTTTCCGGTGAGTCGCCGGGCTTTCATTCAGGCGTTCAGCTAGTCCTCTTTCTCCGAAAGAACCGAACCATTCCAGCGATTCCGAGCGCAACCCAAACCACGATAAAGAGAACACCCAACCCTCCTGATACCGGAAGTCCGGACAGCGCAAGACAGAGAATAAGCAAGCCCAAGGTCCAGGTTGTTCCCGCCATCATCGGTGCCTCGGGAAAGAGACGAGTTTCCAGAAAGCCGATCCCTGCCAGCACCGCAACGAGGATCAGAGCTGATGATGTCGCGTGCGCATGAAGGAACGAACTCGTTGTCTCAGTCATTTGACTTCACCTGCTGCAATCCGAATAGATCACGCGATTCCTGCTTACCATCCTTGAGGATTTGTACCGGTCACGTCTTTACACGCGTACTTAGCCTCCGCGTCGTATGCAGTCCCCAGAAGTGTTGGTATTAACGTCGCAGCACTAAATGCGCTAAGACTCTGGCTGCTAGCACCCCCAACCTTAAGGAGATATCCAGTCCCCACCTTCGCACCCTCGGTTGCGATCGTCGGTACGATCGTGTCACTTGAGTTAGCGCTGGGACCTGAGGCTAGGGGCGTCCAACTGAGAAGGCTAAACCGCGTGACGAACTTCGCGGCTCCAGGACCGTATTTGCTGTTTAAGTATCCGTACTGACAGTTACTGTTCGCGAACCAATTCACCGTGGGTTTCTGTCCCACGTTGTTTGCGGCATCGGCATCCATGATCGGATTCGTTATGCAAACGCCAGACGTGCAGTCCACACCGTCCGTAGGCACGATCCCCGCATTCTGTAATGCTCCGGCCAGATTGCCCGACAGTACCTGCTGCAATATATCCAGCGGTGATGGCCCTAGCGACCAGCATCCCAGACAGTCTTGGCCGCCAAAAATCTGATTGCCTGAGACTTGCGGATTCTGCGGAAAGAGTCTCCAAAAACTCCCGGGACCATTCATATTAAACCAATCCGAGTAGAGATCGGTCGGGCTCTCAGTACAAGACCATCCCGATAGTGTTTCACAATCCTGGTCCTCTTGCGCTTCCAAGAGATATTGTCGTATTAATGCGTTGCCACCGATACCCAATAGTCCCGATGGATCAACGATGCTGTTCGGGTTAGTCGTATACTCGTAAGCGTTCCAACTCGCGCGCGCAGGATCAGGTGACAGCCACCGACTGCCTGCCCCAGGGTCGAATTCGCGGTTTGGAGTGTCGTATAGCCCATTGATCATGATTTGGCCGGCAAAGTTGACCTGAAAATCTCCCGTGAAATCCGGCTTGACGGTGCCGAAGCTGTCATACAGTTCTCCGTAGGGCGTATACGCCGTGTCGAACGTAGGAGTCCTTGCTACAAGGTTCGTTTCGAGACGAACGGTCGCCAACCAGTCAGCGTGGTCATAGTTGACCGTCGTAGTTCCTCCGGGGCCTGTGGTCCAAACGCCGCTACCCCCTGGCATCGGAATTCGAGCTTTGACGACATTCGATGCCCCGTACAGCATCGCAGTCTCGCCAAGCGGGGTATACAAAATCTCGATGTAGGTTCCGGCGACATTCTTCTCGACCACTCGTCCCAACGCATCATAGATCAGGCAGGTACCAGAGGTTCCGCAAGATGCTGCGGAGGTTCCGGGATTGGCGCTCATCATTTTTTGAGCAGCGTTCCATGTATACGTGTTATGGAAATCGTAGGTGAGGTCTCCGTCACCGTTGTAGCTCGCGCCACTCGAGATCTGGTTGCTGGGGAGATACCCAGGAGCCCACGACGTACCAGGATTACCTGCCTTGCTGACGTTATCGTATTGATCGTACGAATACGACTGATTCCAGAGTGACGAACCACAATTGTCGGTCATTAAGCGTGCAACGTCGTCGTAGGTAAACGTGCAGGTTTGGGATCCTCCCGAGTTGAATCCGTCAAGTATTGCTAGCTGTTGTAATGTCCCGTCCTGGTTCCACTGTAGTGTTCCAGAGTCGGTGATCCCATTAACAGAGAATGCATACGTCTTCATGTTTTCGTTGGCATCATACGTGTATGTATCGGAGTCTCCCGCAGTGCCGACGCTTATGATTTTAGGCTTGCCGGCAGCGTCGTAGGTAACGCCGTTGATAAATGTCGTAGAGCCTTGAACCGCCCCATAGGGTCTACCTTCGCCATCTGGAGAATAAGCAATCGTCGCGTAACCCGGAATTCCACTCAACGACGCAATACTTCCGTCTTGATAACGAGTGACAGACGTGTGGTAAAACCCTCCTCCCGAATTCGGCGTTTTCTCCCACACATCGGTTATGCGGCCGTTGCTGTCGTAAGCAAACCATTCGTCTGTATATTGTGACGCTGATGTTACGGGCCACCCGCATGTATCTGTTTCAGCTTCAACGAGTCTGCCGACAATGTTGGTTCCCGATGCTGGATAGTCCGGCGGGGGCGATAACAAACCGGTTGAAACAGTATCGTATCTCAGACGATTGCACACAGCGGGCGTATCGGTGCCTCCAAAATCTGTCAACCGGTGTAACTGATCGTGAACTTGGCAGACGTTGTTTCTGCTTGGATCCCACATGAGCATCAGATCGCCCGGCTGACTCGTAAAGCCGCCGCATTCTCCAGGTGCGTACGAATCATAGACGTATGTGACAGTTCCACCTTCCGGAGTCTGAACCGAAGTTGTGCGGCCCAAACCATCCTTAATTACGGTGTGCTGCTGGGAACCACGATTCGTAACTACGGTTGATGTGCCTGGTCCGTAGGAGTAGCTGTACGATGTCAGTATTCCAGACCCTCCCATTACTTGCCCCGCACAACCAGAACCTCCTGTCGTTTCCAGCGCGCAGACGGATTGTACGCGGCCAAGACCATCGGTTTGGGTTTGCACAGTCTTGACGTGCTCACCTGCTGGAGGCGGACCCAGGGAGACCGAAACATCATTCTGGTTGTAGGAGTAGTTTTCGACTCCATTCATTGGATCAGTTACGCTCATAAGCCGTCCGATTGGGTCAAACAGTGAAGTCGTGTACTGGCTGCACGGTTGGTCCGACGTCTGGGTGCATGGCGCACTTTGCCTAACCTGCCAGTTTGGCGTGGATTGATTGTTTAGGTCCTTGAAAGAATACGTGAAAGATTGAGTATCGTAATTCAAAGAGCTTGGACCTTGCTGCGTTTGAGTTATGATTGGCCGTCCCAAGCCATCAAAATAGGTAATATGGTTATGGACACTCCCTCCGAAGGATGCGCTTGTTGATACCGAGTTAGCTGTATAAGTGATGGAGGTCTGGTAACCCGAATTATCGGTGATCAGATTCGGTCGAAACATAGAATCGTAGTGAGTCGCAGGGGGAGTGTGCCCATTTTCATCGGTCGTGGTAAGAACTACTGCACCGTTACAGTCCCAAGTCTGGGAGCTTGAGATCAGAACCCCGTTTACGGTGCTAGAAGTCGACGTGGGAAGAAGCCCGTTGCAGCCGCCGCTATAGCCATAGCTAGTGACAAGGCCGCGCTCGTTCTTTATCGATTGAGCGGTTCCGTTAGAGTTCGGTATTGAAGTAGTCGTTAACCACTGACTTCCCGTCGAACGCGCAGTAGTGGTCAGCGCGCCTTGCGAGTTGTATGTGTAGCGTGTGTCTCCAATGGTGTGAGAAGCATTGTCAACTGTCGTAACCTCGCACTGCTTACCGTATATGTTATTTCCAATATAAACGCACCCACTTCCGTTCCACGATCCGTAGGAGGTTATCTCCTTCATCGTCGGAGTCGATTGTCCGATATCGTAATGATCAATCTCAGTCACGTTGTGGTAGCAAGGACTGGTTGCGTGCGCGCAGCCCCCTGACGGCCCTCCATCATAAAATGTGACGGTCTGCGAACTCGAAGTCATATTACCGATCGTGTGCGTAACTGCTTTCTCGGTAATCGGATAGTAAACATATGACCCCGATCCGCAATTCGATGTGTTGCCGTTGTAACACACCACATCGGTTGTTAGGAGAGAATAGGAAGGAGCAGAAACAGTCCCTACATTTTGAGAGACCTGAACTTCGGTAAGGACGGGAACCCTGGGTTGGTTTAAGTCGGCAAATGAATATACGGTTTTGTTCTTCCCAGGATCGAGCACAGTTGTGGTTGTATTACTAAACTGAGAAGAATACGCCATTGCATATGTCCACGTTCCATCTACGGTTTGACGGGTGATGGAGGTCGGAATGTAGAACGTGCAGTCCATCGCTCCATATGTGTACGTGATGACGCCACCAGTGCGAAGCGTAATTGTTTTTAACCGTCCGTCCGAGTAGTATGTGAAACGTTCAGACGTAAGGTCCGGGTAGTTGATGGAGTTTATGACATATTCTGTCCCTGATTCCTCTGCTGCCCCGCAACCCAACGAAGAGGAAAGCGTGATGGAGCCTGTACTCAACGTGACATTTTGATATACGCTGCCTGTCGTGTCGTGATATTTCCAGGCAGTCGCAATGTATTGAAAATTCTGCGCTGTCTCAATCAAAGCTGGATCTGACGGATTTGTGGGCTCTGTAATCGAGGAGGTGACCGCGCCGCTAAACGTGTTGCCGAATGGATCAGACACCGAACTTGGATAATAATAGATGGGACCACTATTCGCTGCGATCGAATTGGTCTTATTACCAAACTTGTCCATGAACGACGCAGTCAGATTTCCAGATGCATCCGTGTTCAAGGTTAGCGTTATCGCCGATCCATCCGTGGTCGTGCCGGAGTCAGATTGGTTTGGACAACCAGTGATTATCCCTAAGCCGTCCCCCCCAAAAGAATTAAGTCGATTATATGAACGATCTACCAGACTAAAGTAGAGTGTGCCATAGTATTGGCCATTACTCGGGCACAGCGAGGTGCCTCCGTTATATGCGGAGAGTCCATAAGCAAGCAGTCCTTCTATTTGCGCCGTCGGAAGATAGCCAGCTTTAGGACCCCCGACGTTCTGTACCCCACATACCCAGGTATTATTAGCAACTGTACAGGATGACCCCAAATCAATAGACACAGTGAGGCCCCCTTTAACTCGTATCGGTGCTGATATCAGCGGAGTCAGTGTTTGTAAATTGAGACGGTCTGTCCCATAATTAGCGATGGCCGTGTCTTCAGAAATGTTCGGTGTTTGTTGCGACGACACAGGTACAACCAAGGATCCAATTGCTAGAAGGAGCGCTGAAATGACCGTGAACTGCTGTGCCAGCCGTTTCACAATGTCCTTGCTGCTCATGACTTTCCTCCGAGTGAACTGCGCCGAGTGGATGCATAGGTACGCGAACCGGTCCGGTTCGGACCTTCAGTTCCAAAAGGGGAAGCAGCGAGGAAGGATTAACGGAACTAAGAATCCGCCGCTCGAACGGGCCGATCCTGTTCGCCGATATGAACGGGCCATGATAGGGAAGACCGCTATGGAAATCAAACCGGCCTTTAGATAAATTACGAAATCCGAATGTGAGAGTTCAGGAGATTGAAAACACTGGTCTGTTGCGGACGCCCTTTTACTTTGCGACCTTGTCAGGCCACGATGGTCGTTACGAAAAACGAACACCGCTCCCAAGTTGTAAAAAAAGCACTTCTTGATATTGGATGGGAGACATAGTGGTTCGGCCCTACGGATTCTTCAAGTTTTGTTTTGCAGAACGTGAATCGCTCTTATCAGCTTTCGTAAAGTGCGTGGCTTGATTGAGTTCCTTCCCTTCTTGAAGTTCATGATTGCCGATCTTGCAATTCCCGACTTGCGGGAGAGATTCTTAGTAGAAAATTGCTTTGCCTCTGTTCGGATTTGATCGAGATATTTCGGATCGACCACCCTTTCATATTCGCGGGAGGTCTCGTCGGCTGGGTCTATCAATCCTGCTTCCGGCATCATGGAAAGATCGACCCCGCCAGCCCAGCGCGTGGATGCCTCTTTTCCGATGTAATGGAACTCACCCGCGACGATATGCCTACGCGCAAGCAAACCGATTGTCTTGGGCGTGCACACGCCGCCGTTAGGATCACAGAACTTGCTCTCGGCTCTCGACAGAATGCGATTGATTTCATCTTCCATCGTCCTCAGGGATAGCCAACCCGGAGGCTTTGGCAGTTTCGATGAGTGCTTGTCATAGATGTGGAAAGCTTCGCCGCTCATGATGTTCACCATCGTGCGTCCATGCAGATCATTGAGCCTTGCTGGTTGCGGCATGATGAAGTATCCAGTCCAGAGCGGATCCTGGACTGTTTCACGTTTTGGAAACGGGACGGTCATCACCGTGAACGGGCGAATGTCATCCTTGAAAACTCCAAGTCGAGCCCGTATTTGAGGTGTAGTAATCGGAACCGCCATGACTGCTGGCTGCTTTAACCATGATGGCGGTCGATGTGGAAGGCCAAGTTCCCGCGAGAGTTCGAAGTGCCACGCCTCATAAATCCATGGCGGCAAATCTTCTTTCCATTTCCGTCCTGTCCTCCGCTGCCACTGGGCAATTGTGTACGGTGCCTGCAGGAATCCCAAGCCGTGGCCGGAAGGTTTTCGGACCACGAGTCGGCTACCCTCCAAGTTGAACAAGCAGTAAAGCTTCGCTGCAATGCCATAGTAGTTCAGTTGCTGGCGATTGCCAGTGGCATCAAAGTTTTCTGCTTCAAGCTTAAGGAACGAAGTCTTGAGCGTTTTGCGCCATGGACTGAGGCGTTCGAACCGCTCGCGAATGCTCTCCACCTCGGTGAAAGAAAGCGCCCGGATGGCATTGTTTCCACTTCTTGCCTGATAGTGTGCAAGGTTGTGTGGACCTCCTGCGCACGGAATTAGATCGCCATCTTTGGTCGAAACGATCATCGCGGAGTCGGTGTCCATTGCTGCGATCTGACCACACATATTTCGTACCGTGCGTTCCAACATTGCGCAAAGTAAATGCGACCCGCCCGTGACAAGTGAACTGATCACTGGACAATGAAACTCCGAGGGCCGTTCCCAAATCTCAGTGGGTGGCGTCTGATACTCCATTTCTCCTGAGAAAACTCGAAGGCGAGAGCGAGAATCTAGAGTCCTAACGTCAATTTGAGAATAGATTCCAAATGCAGCACTATTCGCTGCCACCTTCAACCCGCCTGCGAGTTCTGGTTTTTTGGACTTCATTGCGGATCGCAATTCAACCAACTTCACAGCCAGATCGTCACGACGAGGATCTACTTTCATCTCAGAGCGCAGCTTGACGGGGACCAGTCCAGTTTGGACTCCGTGGGGAACAACCTTAATGGCTTTCAAAATCTTGAGCGGCTTGCCCGTCATGAGTTTCGCCGCGATTACGTCCGGGCCCGTCATCCAAATTGCCTGTTTTGAAGTGAGATAGTTCCACGCCATTGTCGGGTCGGAATCTGCTCGCTGGCTAAACCTGGCCCGGATCCCTACTACATCGTCGTTCGGTTCGACGAGCGCGAACCAGCGAAGGCCCTTCCAGAACTTTGGTCGAAAGCAATCATCCAAGCTTGCACGTTCTACCAACTCGCGGGTCTCTTTTGTGAAGTCCGCGAACTCTAGACTTTCAGCGCACAATATTTCTCGGCAGTTCAGCAGATGACTGACCGCCGGGAATTGCGCGTGGAAATCGACGTAGGTGACAGGAACAGGCGTTTGTCGGACCGAACATTCGGCCCGACCCCCCGCACCCGACTGAGAGGCAATCCCATTGATCGTGTCCGGAATTTTGAATTTTTCCTGCGGCGGCTTGATACCCATTTCGGACGAATAAGATTTCGCCAGAGTGGCGGGTGAGTAGCAGTGCTCTGCTAACAGATCAACTGGATGCCGCTGAAACTCCAGCGTGAGACGATTCAACAATTCCAGTTCGGCTGTCACATCTCTCAGAAGGCGCTCAATTGCAGGTTTCGTTACACGCGAGTAAGACTTGCGATGTCTACTGGCCGGGGCTCCGAAGATGTCACAGGCGGACCGGAATGAATACACCTTTCCAGTGACAACGGAAGTGAGCGTCTTCAGGTCGAGTATGTGGATGTTCGAGAACTTCTTATCGTCCTCTTCTTGATCCGCATCTTTATCGTGAAACCTGTATTTGATGGGGCGATAAATCGCTTTTGCGGCATCCAGGCTCTCAATTGAAATCCCGGGGTCGAAGGGGCTCGGACGTATCTTGCCTGTCTTCTTGTCTCGGAATAGTCGAAAATAGAACGAGAACGCCCGCCGTATTTTCGAAGACTTGTTCCATTTGATCGCAACCCGGCTGATTTCGGCAGGGGCATCGTAAGCGACTATGAGTGCTCGTGCTTTCAGATACTTCAAGAAAACGTTGCGCCGGAACTGTTCCAAGCTTCCGATTTCGTAAGCGCTGCGCGTCACAAACCGAACGAGGGCCTGGAATTCCTCCGGATGGCCCTCGCGATAGAACAGGCCAATTTCCTTGGCAACGTACTGATCGCCTTCTAGTTCAGCACAGACATAACTGCCGAAGAGGAGATCTTTTTTCTCATCGTCGGTAGTTGCGCACCGAAATATGAGTGCGTCCTTCGGCTGTGCTGCGCGTCTTTTGGATCGATACTCCTTCTGCGGTGTAACTGGAACAGTGTGAGCACGAAAATGGAGGTCCAGCCTGTCGGCCACTACCGACTCTCGTGATAGAAAGCGATATCGTGTGCAATCTGCGACAGCATGAGGGCTTTCTCGAGTTCTATCAAAAGTCCGAGACGTTCGGCTTCGTCTGGAATCTTTTTAATTTGACTTAGCATATTGGCAGACCACTTTTCGTGATGCTCCTTGATGTCGCTCGAACCTCGCATAGTTGTTTACTCTCCTTTTCTTCCTTGTTTGGACTTCATCGGCTGTTTCGAGCCAGTACGGTGTGATTCTTCATACGTCCTGAGTTTCTCAGCGCAGAACTCCAACCCCTCTGAAATCTTCGCTATTGTCGATGCGTTAGCGTGGCCCGTAAGCGCGAGCGAACGGAGTGCCATCTCAACGGACTTGATTGTCTTCTGTTGCTTTTTCATATCAGCACCCGCTGCTAAACGCCCTTCAGTCAACTGAACATGATGGAGCTGGCAAACCTCCACAATCAGGTTGGGGTTGTGCCTGCGCCCAAGAATGTGATCGCCTTCAATGCAGAAAGGACAGACTTTCCTCGGTGGACGCATTTGCTGACGGGAGTTACGAAGAACGGTTTTTCCTTTTTGCCCAATCATTGCTCACTGCTCACACTGGCGTACAAGTTCTCCATCTTCAAAACGTCAGCATCCGCCATTTCAAGAATCGTTCCCGAATCAGCGAAAACTTCCTTACCCGCAATCCGGACACCCTTCCATTTGGACTCGAATACGCCAACAGACATCTTTCCGCGCAGCAGTTTCTCGCGGTCGTTGTAATAGTCGGATAGCTTGGTCGCGTCCCGAGAGCTGCGGGTACGGATCGGCACATCTCCCTCAGGCGTTGGGAATAGCAGATCGCGCACACGTCGATCAGATTTACTCGCGCGCACCGGATTGCCACGACCTCCGCCGAGAAGATCCCTCCCGCCATATTTTTGGGCGGTTTTCCAAGTGAGGTGGTGTTCCCGCAATAGTTCGTTCTTGGGACCTTTGCCACTACGGACATCAGTAACAAAAGCAGTGGTGCGGTCGTAGGCACCCTTTGCCTGCTCAGTTAATCCGTCGTAATTCGACGAACGTCGCCTATTCTCTCGCCTCTTACCATTTGACTTCGATAGTTTTCGCTTGTTCCGTTTCATGGGTGCCTCACGCGAACGATTAAACTCATAAAATCCCCGCTCGGAGCGTCCTAGGAACCTTTGGAAACTAAATGTTCCGTTCCAATGTTCACGTCAGTTGGCGGGAATTCCGTCTCTGGTATGAGAAGTAGCATTTCGGCTCGGCACGATTTACCCTGTTCGCGACTGGGGATACGGAGAAACGGCTAAAAGGGCATGGCAAGAAGCGGAAAAATGCAAAAACGTGGGGCAGCAGAGGAGTTCGATTTTGCGCTTGTTACGAAGAAGAGGATTAAAGAGCAGAGGAAAAAATGGGTACTTGCCGCTAGCGAGAGTCTTTTTATTGAATTGAACCGCCTCCGAAGAAAAATTGATTGGGATGCGCTGCATCAAGCGTCGAATGAAAATGATGTAAACGCAGCTCTGTCCGGAGTCGATCAAGTCACTCGTGCCCGATTGCCGAATGCTGCCGCGATATTGGCCACCGTCCGCGACCCGAACTACCCGAAAATAAGGCCAATTCGCTTCCTTGCTCAAAGCTGTGCCCTCGCCCAGACCTACCCAAATAGCGGCAATCTTTACAGTCCCCGATATTCTCGCGATGTTTGCTATCAAGAGAAGAAACGGCGCGGTCCAGTACCGAAACCCCCAACAAAACCCGACTATTGGCTTGAGCAAGCCAGATTGGGACAGAAAGTACCACGCAAATATCTTCCTCGAATTAACAGACTGCTGGCCAAAGAACAGGAGAAATCCGAGCCTGCAGAAATACGTACGGAATTGACATACGTTGACATACATGAAAAAATAGAAGGCATGAAGAAGAAACGCACAACTGTCTGGCTGCCGGAGACGACCGTCGCGAAGCTAAAGAAACTATCCATTGCCACAGGTGCTCCTATGGCAGAGCTTTTTCGCCGAGCAGTCGAAGCGTATCTAAATCGTTCCTAAATACGAACGGGCCAACCGCGTGCGGCTAACACGCGATGGGCCCAAACCGAGAGGAGACTGCATCTCCATGACGGTTTCGCACACACTACCGCCTTCATCCGTCCCAGAGCAAGTTCCAAAAAATGGCGCTATCGTTATGTCCGGCTTCGGCCTGCGCTTGAAGGTAGGGCACGGTCAACTGTACGCGGAATGGGGAATCGGAGAAGATCGCCGTCATGCCCGCATCCCACGTGTCAATCGTAATCTCAGGCGCATTGTGGTCATCGGCAGTGACGGCTTTGCAACCTTTGATGCGATCCGATGGGTTTCGGACATCGGCGCGTCGCTGCTCTTTATTGATAGACGCGGAAAGCTTCTATTCGCGTCAACTCCAACCGCTAGCAGCGATGTAAGGCTTCGGAGGGCGCAATGCCTCGCCCTCGGAAATCGCACAGCCCTTAAAATCTCCAGAGAACTCATTTCACAGAAACTCGATGGCCAAGCTGCAATCGTCCGAGACATGTTGGGGAACTCCGCCGCAGCGGATGCAATTTTGCGACTCAAAGGTCAATTAGCGGAGACAGACGATATCGACTCCGTCAGACTTGTGGAGGCTTTGGGCGCAAAGGTGTATTGGAGCCAATTCGCCCACGTACCGATCCGATGGCCGCGGAAGGATGAGGATCGAGTGGGCGCCCACTGGACGATCTTCGGGTCGCGCATTTCGCCGCTAACGCGTAGCCCACGCCTCGCCATTAATCCACCGAACGCAGTTATGAACCTCCTCCATGCTCTTTGTGAGGCCGAGTGCCGCATAAGCTTGATTGCTGTTGGACTAGATCCTGAGATTGGACTCCTGCATTGCGACGCACCGTACCGTTCCAGTCTTGCTCACGACCTTCAAGAAATTCTCAGACCCAAAGTGGACGCATTTTTGCTGAACTGGATACAAACGGAATGCTTCCGTAAAGCAGATTTCTTTGAAGACAGAAACGGGAACTGCCGGATCGGATCGTCGCTGGCTAAGAGGCTCTGCGAAACGGCAGACACGTGGCGCAAATTTGCCGCTCCGGCCGCTGAGTCGATAGCACAGTCGTTATGGGATTCGATCCGCAAGCCACGGAGCGAAGCGCATCACATCCCCACGCGTCTCACACAGCAACGCAGGGCTGAGGGAAGGGGCAGACAGTATGTTCCCGCTGCTATCCCGATGCCATCTCTTCAGACTATTTGTCAGAATTGCGGAGCCCTGACACTGGGCGGTCGCCATTGTCGCAAATGCGGGAAAGAAGTATCGGGAAAGAAGTTGACCGAACTCGCGAAAATTGGCCGTACAGTAGCAGTTGGACCTGAAGCACAGAAGAAACGCTCTGACACGCAGCACAGGCATGAAGCAGCAAAACGAGCCTGGCGAGAATCACCCGATGAGAGCTGGAGTGATCCAAAACGATATGACACTGAGATTCAGCCCCGCTTGAAAATGCTCAAAATCGCGTCCATCGCATTTGCGCTCGGTGTATCCGAACCCTATGCCGCTGACATCCGTGCTGGCCGACGGCGGCCCCATCCGAGGCACTTTCAAAGTTTGGCAGAACTGGTAGGGTTGGCACGATTTCAAAGCTGAATAGCGGTTAACGATGGGGTGGATATCTTTGTTTGCAGCGCAGTATCGAAGGCAATCGAAAAAGGCTACACACATTTCACGATGACATCGGAAACGGCCCACGGTAAAGCATAGTGATATCAAGGCATACGCGTCGCTTATCATTCCTGCGTTCAGCCACATACACGTGAAGTTCGAGTTCCCCCTTATCCAACACAACAAGAACAATGGCAAAGGTGAGAAAATCATAGTCCGGATCTACAAATAAACCTGCCAGTGTCTGCAGGTCTCCACTGCTGAGTCTCCGAAGCGACACGACATGGCTGTGCCACTCACCTACATAGTCTGCACCGTTCTTAGCATATTGCTCAGCTAGAAATCTGCGACAGTAGTCCGTATCACGTAGGAAATGCGCGGCTGACCTCTGTGCATTTGGTCCAGCATCAGAGGCCAGAATTATGTTGATGTCGAGGCCCGAGTTAAATCCGACGAGAATCCCACCTGTCTCCTGGTCGGTAGAAACAGCTGAGAGACCGCGTATGTGTTCGAGTGCATCGCGATGTATTTCGACTGTTGGGGATGAGTCACGTTGGAATTTCATCTATGTCAGTGAGAATTTCGGTCGCACGCGCTTCGATGTCTAAACCGGTAAGCTCCCTTGGGAGAACTCCGCATACCGGGCAATCGGATCTCTTGGGCATGCTCACATAGTTCACCGACAGAGGGAACTCAAAGCGAAAAGGGGGTTCGTACTCTGTTTTTTCCCGTCCCCAAACTAAATAGTTGGTCGGAAGAGCCGCAAAAGTATCTGGATCAAGCACATGCAGGCCCACTCGTGTCGCCAAGCCCGAGACAACGGAAATGTCAAACCTGTATGTTCCGGATTGAAGGTCTTGAGCTTCGCCTCCTAAATAGGGAATTTGCGGTCGATTGTCAGAAGCTGGCTGTTCTAGAGCAGTTCCAAGTTCCAAACGAATACATTCATAGCACGCGGTACTCCGAGGCGCACAGCAAATGACTTCGCCAATTCTGCCGTCGTCTAGAATACCTGCGACGACGAGTGGTAGCCCAAGCTGGACCGCACAGTAGTTGACGAATCTGCGACTCTCGCGTGAGTCTGTCGCGCAAATAATTAAATCAGGACTTTCATTCGCCAAAGCGGTACGGAATTCGTTCGCCCACGCGACGACGTCAATAAAATACTCCGTTACCTGAGTCGGCAAGTCCCGTTCCTGAAGATTCGACCTGATTCCGCTTACTTTCCTTCGGCCCAAGTCGCGGCGTGTAACTTGATGGCGAATGAGGTTCGGAGGCTCTAGACGCTCACCATCGAACAGCACCAGTTGGCCGACACCAGCTGATGCGAACTGAATAGCAAGTTCTCCGCCCCCGCTGCCGACTCCGACAATCGCGACCTTCTTGCCGGAGAGTCGCTCCACAGACTTCGGCGGTAGCCGTCGATACGGGTCAGCGCGGTAGAGAACCATAATATTCAGAGGGAAAACCCGAGTATCGTCCTCTTTCGACAACAGGCAGTAAGCCCTAATTTTGGGACTCTTCTCCGTGGGTTCGACGCTGCAAAGATACTCGACGCCGTCAGGAAGAAGGTAGCCTAGGGTAGCAGACAGCTCGGAACGACTACTTTTTTGCCAGGGTTTGAAGGTATCCCAAAAATCGCGACTGACGCGGAACCAGCGCAGCAAGTTGTCGGTCGAATTGCCTTCCTCAAAGCCGCGATGCGTACCAAGACGTGGAAGAGCTACAGTTCGTTTTACGCCATTGCTCAGCGTGGCAGACACAACTACATACAAATTGTCTGTATCACAGTGAGCACCACCAAGCCAGCCTTGTGCATATTCGTCGGTGGCTATGGCTTGGACTATGTCAGCTGGAATGATAACTGCTGCGAGATCTGTCATCATTCATTAAAACTAAAGAGTTACGCGTCCAACATCGGGCATACGATCCACTAAACCAAGCTTGACCGCCATGTAGTTGTGATACCAGTCAGTCACCTTGTCGATGATTTGGTCCACCGTGGTTGCGATGTTCCAATCCCGAGGTCGAATGTAGCAAACATTTCCCTCGACCCAACGGTGCCACTCGTGGCCGACGTCTGTGGAATCAAGGATTGGATTCAAGACCTCTACGATAGGTGGCTTTGTGGGAAAAGCCTCAGGATAAGTAACTCGTATGGTGAATAGCTCGACCGGGCTCCCTGCAACAGTAACTTCTTTCGAGCCTTCCCAAACTAGGTCGTTGCCCTTCTTTCGAAGGCGAAAACTGGGATGAAAGGCAGTGACTCGGATCTTTTCGAGAACCAGGCGAGGCTTATCCATTTCATACCAGGTCATCACTCACCAAAAAAGGGTTGGTCTTTGAGAGGCCGTGGGCCGGGGTTGGCTGGTTTCGTTGGCTGCACAACACTCGTAGTACCCAGAACGCCGAAAGGCGAGATTCTGGCTCGACTACGGATACTCTCTTCAAGTTTCCCCTGGTCATTGAGTGTATCAGTCGCGAGTTTCCGCCAATCTAGAAGATACAGCTCTCGTGAAACCTGTTTACCCTTCACAGTAAACGGGCCGTATTGTTTGACCTTCGTCACGTAATCGTCAGGGACCCAACGCGCAAGTTGGGAACCGATCTTGCATTCCCACGACTGTGTGTGCGCGGCGGAACACAATTTACCAGCCAAAAACGTTGCATTCGCAATGGGCTTAACCTGACTCGACGTTCCAACCCCGACACGTGACCAGAGCACCTCTCCGAATTCCATCCCGGCGGCAATTCGGATCGGGTCAATGCCATCGGCTTTTAATTCAGGATTCACAATTTCTTCCACGGTTTTGAAAAGCAGGCTCGTGGCTTCAAGAGCGGCCATGGTGGCATCATCGTCTGTCGTTGAGGAATCCCCAAAATAGGCCATCACGCCATCGCCTGTGAACTCACCTATGTAGCCACCACCATCTGTAATTACGTTGATCGATGCTTGTGTAAGCCCTTGAACGATTTTCAAGAGTTCTTCGGGATCAAGAACAAACGAAAGCTTTGTGAAGCCACGGATATCAATAAAGCTGACAACCGCATTCGCGGTTCGACTTGCTCCCGCCTGCAAATGAAGATATTCTGGGTGACCTAACTCCCCCGTTTGGCTTGCACTATACATTTGATCAGTGGCGCGTATCTTCCCAGCTTTCTCTAGTACGCTAAATTCCCTTGGCCTATATACAGAACGAAAAACTTCGCCGAAATTCTGATAAGCTTGCTTGCCAGAAACACGTTGTTTTCCCATATTTCTCCGTAACTTAGAATTAGGTTAGCACAATTCAATTCGAAGGGGGAGCGTCAACGTGGCCGCAGAAGATCGTGCTTTTGCCCGTGAGTTTCTCTACAAAGCGCTGGACGACGCCCAAGGTACGATCCGGTCGCTTGATGCCAAAGCGGGAGTTGGAATTGTGGTACTGGGAGCCATGCTCGGTCGAGTTCTCGAACGCGATCAGGTTGTCGCGATAGTGGCAAGAGGTTGGATATCTTGGATCGTTGTCTCGATTTTCGCATTGCTGGCGACGTTCGCCGCAATCCTAGCATTTCGAACTGTTTTTCCAATGATCAATCCAGCCGCGAACGTGTCTTTTCCTGATAACCTCAATCCTCCATTCTTCGTCTCCCATTTCAGTGAGTCTCGCATTTGGCGACTATTCTCCAGTAGTCCTCGGTTTTCGAAGCTGGCCGAAACGCACGAATCATATACATCGGCTCTCCTGAGTGCATCGGAAGAGAGGATAGAGCAGATCATGGCTGCGGAAGTCCTGAAGGTATCGTTCATAAGACAGATCAAAACGGACAGGCTTGCCGGTTTCGCGAAGGTTCTCACAACCGCGGTGTTGGTATTCATTCTTCTTTTGTGGGCTGCTCGTCCGAACGAACCTGTATCACAACCGATTCGAGCGACTTCGTGTACCGAGGGCAACATTTCGGTCGAGATCGGTTCGAGGAATTCGGTACCGGCACAGCCAGCAGGGGGGCCTAAACACCGTTGATTACCCATCACCCAGAACGAGGACAGACATCAACTCAACATGGCACAGCTGGGATTCGTCCATTCTCCACGTCGCGACCCATCTAATCACAACTCACACGGGAATCCGAGTTGGGTTGAATTTGATCGAGCATCAAACGTGCGCGAGTTGATCTCACTCCCTGTCTAAACTTGATTTTCACATGTTTACTATCTCGACACGTGTCTCTGAGACTGTCTCTTTCTCTTCTCCCATCAGCGTGATTGACAGTCTTTCCGACCTTACCTAGACTGCTGGGTACGTCGTTCGAACGGTCGCATGAAACGAGGTTGAAATGGGCTGGCTGCAAAATAAGTTCGAAAAGAACTTCATGATCTCGACGGTTGACTACGTTTTCAATTGGGCCCGCAAGTCGGCGGTGTGGCCGATGACCTTCGGCCTGGCCTGCTGCGCGATCGAGATGATTGCCTCTTCGACCGCGCGCTTCGACATCGCACGCTTCGGCTCCGAAGTATTCCGCCCAAGTCCGCGACAGAGCGATCTCATGATCGTTGCCGGTACCGTAACACTTAAGATGGCGCCCGTCGTGAAGCGCATCTATGACCAGATGCCCGATCCCAAGTGGGTCATCTCCATGGGAGCTTGCTCGTCCGTTGGCGGCCCTTTTAATACGTACGCCGTGTTGCAAGGCGTTGACAAGATCGTTCCGGTGGATGTGTATGTCACCGGCTGCCCGCCACGTCCGGAAAACCTGTTC
>DATJWZ010000141.1:0-4564 GCA_035500795.1 Candidatus Eiseniibacteriota bacterium
GAGCTGTTTGCCTCGGCGGCGGAAGAAGTGCTGCATCTTGCCGATGACGCCGTAAATTCCCGCGGCCGCTTCACGATTGCGTTGTCCGGCGGTTCCACTCCGAGAAGCCTCTTTCATCTGCTTGCCACGAATGCCAAGTCGTCATTGCCTTGGGACCGTATGTTTTTTTTCTGGAGCGATGAGCGGCATGTGCCTCCAACGGATCCGGACAGCAACTATCGAATGGCGGATGAGGCGTTGCTGTCGAAAGTGCCGGTGCCACCGGCGAATGTGCTGCGAATTCAGGCAGAGAACCCGGATGCTGCCGCGGCAGCCGAAGCGTACGAGCAAACTTTACGAAAATTCTTTCAGGTATCGGCTGACGCGGTTCCGAAATTTGATCTCATTCTTCTGGGGATGGGGCCGGATGGGCACACGGCTTCCCTTTTTCCCGGGACCGCTGGACTCGGAGAGAAATCGCATTTAGTGATTGCGAATTGGGTGGAAAAACTCAAGACGCACCGGCTGTCGTTTACGCTGCCGCTGATCAACGCCGCACGGTGCGTGGCGTTCCTCGTCAGCGGAACTGATAAGGCCCCCGCCTTGAAGGCTGTACTCGAGAGCGACGCGTCGGGCGAGCAGTATCCTTCGAAGCTCGTGCAGCCGAAAGATGGGAAGCTGATCTGGTTCTTGGATCGGGCTGCGGCTAGTGGACTCTCCAACTAAATCCCCTAACCAACACCGCAGAGGACGCTGAGGACACGAAGAAAAACGGGCTCTTGGCTTTTTGCTTTTTGCTCTTAGCTAAAACCAGAAATCATCTGGGGCAACCGAAGACTGAGGTTCCCCTGCGTACTGGGCGTCCTCTGCGGTTTTGCCTCTTATCCGCGCCAGTCGCCGATTTCTTTCAGGCCTTTACCGCGGGCGTGTTCAAAGAGCCGGACTTTGTGGCGGGAGTGCTCGAATTCGTGGATGTCGGCCCAGACTTCGGCTTTCCAGGGCGTATCGTGGGCGGAAGCCTCTCCGCAGGTGGCGCAGCGGGTATGCAGGGTCACGGGCGTGACTTCTATTCCGATGGGCGCAGCGCCCGGCAGTTCCACAAAAACGCAGCGCACCTCTTCGATTTCCTCCTGAGGGCCGAGCATGTGCTCGTAACGCAGGAGGTATCCAAAGCCCAACTTCTTGGCTTCTAGCTCCGCTTCGGCACGGGTGTGGAAGGGGCCATACTCCGCACGCAACTGCTCGGTGGAATCACATGCCATCCAGAACGTTTCTTTATAGGCCATTTGCTGGTTTCGCCCGGGGATGCGAAGCCGGCTCGATCGTGGCTTGAGCCTGCCCGGTCCATCAAGACGAAAAGAGCAATTTCGATACCGCTCCAGCATTCGCGGCAAGCGACTGTATTATCAGCAAGATGGATAGCGCGATCATCCAGGCCAGACCGGTTCTCGTGAAAGCTTTTGCAGAGTCGCGCCGATCCAGACAGCTTGCCGGAAAACCTAGGCCTCTTCAGTCGGCGCCCACTGCCACTGCACGATAGGCAGAGTGCTCTACATTAGGCCACGTCTTTCCACCATGGGCGGCGACGTACATGGCAAGCTCGAGGCGGCTCCAGACGCCTAGTTTGTCGAAGATACTGCGGAGATGGTTTTTGATGACCTGCTCGGTGGTGCCGACAATTCGGCCGATTTCACGGTTGGTCATGCCTTCCCAGACGAGAATAGCGATTTGAATTTCCTTGGTGGTGAGGCGTTCGCACGGTGTCATGATTGCGCCTCCTGCTTATTGAAGAGAGCGGTCGCCAATTTGACGCGTTTTCGGCCCTCGCGAATGCCGGCGCGAAGGAACAGCGTGCGCAGGTGCTGCTTCACGGTACGTGGACTGATATTGAGTTGACCGGCGATTTCCTTATTACTGCAGCCCTGAACGAGCAGATTCAGCACCTGCTGATCGCGGGGCGTGACTTTTACAAGTTCGAGATCGATCATCGTTCCTCCTAAGAATGGTGGATGAAACAGGTTGCTCTTGCACGGGCTTCGCCATTTCTTTACCGTCCCGCGGTTGATTCCTAAATACCTGAGTAACTGCCAGTTAGGCGTGAACCGTGGTTTTCAGGTGGCTTTCAGGAATGAGGTGGTAGGCTGAGCGAGTTCTAATTCGGATCAGCACGCAACGGTAATCGAGTCGGAGCAATTGGAACGTTGAAGGGCGGGACGGGCGAGAACTCCGCGAGTTTCGTTTCACGAGGGGGGCGGGCGAACGCGTTTGCGTCCACAACCCTCTTACTCGTCATACGTTTAGTGCGATCTGGTTTCCTGCTTCAGATACGAGGTGGCACGTGAGTTTCTTTTCCCGGTTTCATTCTCCTGATCGGATCGTCAGTTCCCATATCGGGACTAAGGGAATTCTCAGTTTGGTTCTGATGGGGATGATCGGCTGCAGTTATGCACAGGTCACGCTTATATCGCCGACGCAGGCCGCACCTGTGACGATCACACTGCAGGATGCTCTGCAGCGGGCACGACAAAATGATCCGCAATACCGGTCGGTGGCTACGGATCTGGGACTGGCAAAGGAGGACCGGGTGCAGGCCCGGGCTGGATTGCTGCCCGATGTGAATTACAACACTTCGTTCGTCTATACCCAGGGTGTAGGGGCCGCTCCGGTGAATTGCCAGTCAAGTACGGTGGGATGTCCGACGTCGCGATTCATTGCGAACAACGGAGTGCACGAGTACATCAGCCAGGGGGATGTGCACGAATCGCTCTCGTTGACGAATGTCGGCGACTACCGGCGTTCCTCGGCTGCCATGGCATTGGCGAAGGCGAAAGCGGAAATCGCAGAACGCGGGCTGGTGGTCACCGTAACGCAGTCCTATTACGGACTTGTGGTGGCACAGCGTAAATATGCGACGGCACAGCGGGCGGATGCGGAGGCGCAACGGTTTCTGGATATCAGTATCAAGCTGGAAAAGGGCGGTGAAGTCGCGCACGCGGACGTGATCAAGGCGCGGATTCAGGCGCAGCAACAGCAGCGTGATCTGCAAGAAGCACAGCTTGATATGGAACGGAGCCGACTTGATTTAGCCGTCATCTTGTTCCCGGACTTCAACCAGGACTACACCGTCGTTGATGATCTGCAGACACCAGAACCTCTGCCGACCTTTGACGAAGTGGAGATGGCAGGCAAGAAAAACAATCCTGATCTGCGCTCGGCGCTTGCGGCTTATGAAGTGTCGGATCATGAAGTCACGGCGGCGTGGGGCGGACTTTTGCCCTCGCTCAGCATTGATTATTTTTATGGGATCGACTCGAACCAGTTCGCGATCACGAGCAATGGCGTGCGGAACCTTGGCTATTCGACGGTAGCCACGTTGCAGATTCCGATCTTCAGTTGGGGCGCGGACCGCAGCAAATTGAAGCAGGCGAAATTGCGGCGCGATCAGGCCCAGGTCGAGCTCTCGTATGCGCAACGGCAACTGCTGAGCCACCTGCGGCAGTTTTACTTTGAGGCCAAGACCTCGCGGTCCGAAATGGAGTCGCTAGAGAGTTCCGCGGAGATGGCAGCCGATAGCTTGCGGCTCACGACCTTGCGCTATCAGGCGGGAGAGTCGACTGTTCTGGAAGTTGTGGATGCGCAGAACACGCTGACGCAGGCGCGCAATGCGTATGACGATGGACAATCGCGTTACCGTGTAGCCGTGGCAAATCTTCAGACATTGACTGGAAGCTTCTGAATACATGGACGGAATCGAAATCGCATTTTCCAAGACAAGCGGATGTGTTCGAGGGCTCTCGTGGATGAGAGTCGCTTCAGCCTCGATCCTCGCGATTGCGTGTGGATGTTCCTCGGAGAAGCCGGACCAAGGCCCGGTTGTCAGCGTGCAAGTGGCTCCGGTCGAAAAGACAACGATCCAGCACATGATCACGGCTCAAGCAGTGTTGTTCCCTGTGTCGCAATCGGCGATCGTGCCGAAGATCACCGCTCCGGTGCAGAAGTTTCTGGTGAAGCGCGGCAGCGCAGTCAAGGAAGGGCAACTGCTCGCGGTGCTCGAGAATCGCGATCTATCAGCCGCGGCGCAGGACACCAAGGGCGCACTCGATCAGGCGCAGGCGGCATACGAGACCACGACAGCAGCCAGCTTGCCGGAGGAGATCCAGAAAGCCGAGGCCGACACGCAGCAGGGGCAGCAGGCACTCGACGCTCAGGAAAAGATCTTTGAGAGCCGACAGCAATTGTTTGAGCAGGGCGCTTTACCTCGCAAAGAACTGGATCAATCGCGCGTGGATCTGACGCAAGCTCGGAACCAGTTTGCAATTGCAAAAAAACATCTCGACGCGTTGCTCGCGATCGGCAAACAACAGGAGCTGAAGGCAGCTGCTGGGCAGCTGGAGTCGGCGAAGGGCAAGTATCTTGGGGCGGAGGCGCAACTCAGCTATTCCGAAATACGAAGTCCCATCAGTGGCGTGATCACGGATCGTCCGCTTTACCCGGGGGAGATGGCAGCGGCGGGCACTCCGCTTCTGACCGTGATGGATATCTCGTCGGTGATTGCGAAGGCGCACATTCCGCAAGGTGACGCCGC
>DATJWZ010000142.1:0-8369 GCA_035500795.1 Candidatus Eiseniibacteriota bacterium
CCAGCAGTATTCATAACCTGGTGCATTTGCGCTTCCGAATGATTATGGACCGGGCGCGTCGAATCGCATTTGAACTCAGCAGGTTACGCAGGAGTCCAGTCTGCAGGTGGGGTCGATCTTTCTCTGCTTTCGTCAGAGTGACGGAATAGTGCCGAAGGAGGCACAGTCATCCAATCGTAATGGCCCTGTGGCCACAGCAGGTCTAAACTTCCTACTTCGCGGCAGTTGCTCGCGTGCACGGCTCCTCTACTGGTTCGGAGAGCCAGATGCACATGTCCCTTCGGATGACTTCATCCCGAGCCGCAGTGGCAACGTGCACGACCCATACGGAGGGAACAATATGAATCGCATGTTGGTAGTAATCTTTAACGAAGCAAGCCAGGTCTTCGAAGGGCGCGATGCGCTGAAAAGCCTTGATCACGAAGACAGCATCGCACTCCATGCCTACGCAATAATCACAAGAAAAGCCGACGGCACCATTGTCGACGAGGAAGACCACCACGCTGGGTTTGGTCTGCCGCGTGAAAAATCCTTAAGAAACCTAATCGATCATTTCGACAAGACTACGAAGGTCGCGATCAGCACCGCAGCCGACGCGCTGGCTCCCTGCGCAAAACAGGACGAGGCTCGCGTCGTCTCTGACTTTGCGAATGACGTTTCGAAGCAGCTGACTCCGGGTAAATTCGCCCTGGTCGCAGAGATTGATGAGGAATGGACGCCCTGGATCGACCTGCGCATGACGGAACTGGGGGGAGTCGTTTATCGCTGCCCTCTTTCCGACGTGAAGGATGTGGCGAAATCGGCCGACATCTCTGCCATGAAGGCGGATCTTGCCGAGATGAAAGCCAAGCATGCCCGGGCGAGGGCAGATCAAAAAGCCAAGCTGCCCGAAAAGATCAATCAACTTGACACCAAGATTCAGCAGCACCTGCAGAAGGCTAAGGAAAGCCGCGAAGCCACCGAAATTAAGGACCAAGCTAAGGTCGGCGCGCTCGAAGCCCAGGCAGGACGCGCCCGCGAACAGTTATGTGCTCAGGAGAAAAAATGATGAATTCCCAGGGTCAGCGCAAGTGCGCATACTTCGAATGCAATGCATGGTGGAGGATAACGACCGGTACCGCAGTGATTACTGCTTAGACGTCGATGACGAGAGGAAACGGAGTTCCAGTGCGACAGCAAACATGCTCCCAGCGCGCTCGACTGAGCAGGGTCCCTGCACATTTTGCGGGAGACGTTTCGCCCTTCTCTGCCGTCCAATCGTTAGGCTCTGCAGGACGTGATATCCTCCCGCATGGTTGCTGGCATAGGGCACATACACAAAGGCAATCATGAAATTTGGCGTGTTGGCGCTTGACTATGATGGAACTATCGCACGAGATGGTGCGCTGGACCCTGACGTCAAGGCCGCGATCATAGAAGCACGTGCGCACGGGATCGTAGTACTGATCGTCACCGGCCGTAACCTCTCTGAATTGAGGCAGGTGGCGGGAGATCTCGAGTTTGTCGACGCCGTGGTAGCGGAGAATGGCGCGGTTCTCGCATTCCCAAATGGTCAGTCCAAATTGATCGGCCATCTCCCGTCTCAAGTCTTCTTCGACGAACTACGCCGCCGTGGGATCGAATTTAAGACGGGTCAATGCATCGTGGAAGCGGATGCTGCTACGGCTCCGCAGATACTGGCGGCGATCCGGAAACTCGAATTACCTCTCGTGATGTTGTTCAACCGCAGCCGCCTGATGGTCCTTCCCCAGTCCATCAGCAAGGGCACTGGCCTACGGGAAGCACTAAATACACTTCGTCTCTCGGTCCACAACGCGATTGGCATCGGAGACGCTGAGAATGATCATGACCTTCTCGCCGCGTGTGAGACTTCCGTGGCTGTCGAGTGGGGCAGTCCAGCGCTGCAAGCGAAAGCAGACAAGGTCGTGCATGGCGATGGTCCGCGCGCTGTGGCCGCCTATATCCGGCATGTGGCGAAAGAGACGAGATTACCTCTCGATCGAATTGGTCGGCATCGAATCATCTTGGGTACCTCGGAGGACGGACGTGCTGCCTCAGGCGCGATCAATGGGCGGAATATCCTAGTCGTGGGAGAAACACAATCCGGCAAATCCTGGGTTACCGGGCTGTCGTGTGAACAGATGATTCTCCAGGGCTACTGTGTCTGCGTGATTGATCCCGAAGGCGATTACGGAGGGCTGGAAGCGCTGCCTGGGGTATTAGTGATGGGTGGCGAAGGTCCCCCGCCGGACATACCCGATGTGGCTCGCGCGCTCCGCCACTTCGATCTGAGCGTAGTCATCGATCTGTCCCGCGAACCCTACGAAGAAAAGGTCAGCTATCTGAAGGCATTGTTGCCGATGTTGGCTTCCCTCCGGCGAACCACCGGTCTTCCGCATCGGATTGTCGTTGATGAGGCTCATTACTTCCTTCATGAGCCTGACGTCAAGCAACTGTTGGATCTCGAGTTAGGGGCATACACCATGGTCACCTATCGCCCGTCCGACCTGCACCCCGATCTTCGCCGGGGCGTTGAGGTGGTGGTCGCTAAACGTTTAACGCATCCGCAAGAGGTGCAGACGCTGCTCACCATGGTGAAGAACGTAAATGTCGAACCCGAATGGACCACCCTTCTCGGAAAACTTCGGACCAACGAGGCGGCTCTCTTGCCGGGTGCGGAAGAGGCGGAAGGAAAACTGCGGCGGTTCACGCTGTTGCCGCGATTAACCCTGCATGTACGCCACAGGGCAAAGTATTTCGATGTGCAACTGGCTGGAGGGCAGGAATTCGTATTCACGGATCACGGGAAAACCATTGGGCCTCCAGCTCGATCATTGAAGGAGCTTGTCCGTTTGTTGGTGAGCATACCGGTGGCAGCACTAGAGGAACACGCGCGCCGGGGAGACTTTTCCCGATGGATTGCGAATGTGTTCCACGACAATCGCTTGGCATCGGACGTTCGAAAAATCGAGCAGCGCTATCGGCTCGGTCTTCTCGACGACGTGCGTCCAGAGATGGCAAAACTAATTCAGGAGCGCTACGGATTATCCACCTGACGAAGGTCATTCGCGAGGGCGGGTGTGCTCTACGCAGCGCATTGGGAACTTATGGCCGTGAAGCCCCATTGTTTTCCAGATTGAACCTATCCTTATTATTAGTCGTCATCATTAGTCGTCCTGCCGGTGCCTGCCACAGCGTCTATCGCCTGCCGGATTCGTGCTGGATCTCCCAGGTAACAATGGCGAAGCGATTTGAGGCCGTCATCAAGTTCCTCGACGAGCGGTACACCAGTGGGAATGTTCAGATCAACAATCTGCCGGTCGGAGACATCCTCTAAATACTTCACGAGGGCGCGCAGGCTGTTACCATGGGCCGCAATGAGTACCTGCTTCCCCGACCGGATTCTAGGGGCGATCAGTTCCTGCCAGCAGGGAAGAAAGCGCTCAACCGTGTCCTTCAGGCATTCCGTGCGGGGAAGTTGATCTTTAGTGAGCTGTTCGTATCGGGAATCCTCTCCTGGATAGCGTGGGTCGGTTTCCTCCAGCGCTGGCGGGCGAATATCGTAACTTCGGCGCCAGAGCTTCACCTGCTGTTCACCGTACTTCGCCGCCGTTTGAGCTTTGTTGAGGCCTTGCAACGCCCCATAGTGCCGTTCGTTTAGCCGCCAGTCGCGTTGCACGGGAATCCACATGAGGTCCATCTCGTCTAACACGATCCACAGGGTGCGTATCGCCCGTTTCAACAGAGACGTGAAAGCAAGGTCGAAACGGTATCCTTGCTCCCTAAGAATGATGCCCGCCTTCTGAGCCTCGTCTCTCCCTCTCTCCGAAAGGTCAACATCCGTCCAACCGGTGAACCGGTTTTCCTTATTCCAAACGCTCTCTCCGTGGCGAAGCAGGACAAGTCTATGCATTTCAATACTCCGGTTCTTGGAGAGGGTGACGCCCAGACCGGCAGCGCAAGCTCAACCCTGCACTTCTTGGTATGACTCTTCACCGTCGCGGGCAATAGCAGGAGGTCCTGGGGTCGAACGATTGTCCAGTGCCTCTTTCACGGCACTGCCGCTCACCGTCTCCTGTTTCAGCAGTTGCTGGGCCAATATCTTCAGGGCCGGGAGATGCGTTTTCAACAATTCCTGGGCGCGTTTGTATTGTTCGGTCACGAGACGCCGGACCTCTTCGTCGATCGCTTGACGAGTCTCCGGACTGATTTGGGTGTTGTCCTCGACCGATCCCCCCAGGTATTGGAGCTGCTGACCTGCATAGCGCACTGAGCCCAGCTTTTCGCTCATGCCAAACTCGGTGACCATACGGCGGGCCAGTTCAGTCGCTCGAGCAATGTCGTCACTGGCCCCGGTGCTGATAATGCTGAACTCCACAATTTCGGCTGCACGTCCACCCAGCATAACGGCGATCCGGTCCTCGAGTTCGTCGAACGTGAGAAGATAGCGGTCTTCCGTTGGCATTTGCATGGTGTAGCCCAGGGCGCCACGACTGTGTGGCACGATGCTGATCTTGCTGACCGGTTCGCCATGCGGCACCAGTTCAGCCAGCAGGGCGTGGCCAGACTCGTGATAGGCGACCGTAGTGCGTTCCTGCTCGTTCATTACGCGACTCTTTTTCTCGGAACCCGCAATCACCCGTTCGATCGCAGCCTCGAAATCACGCAACGTGACTGCTGCTGCCTTGCGCCGGGCCGCGACTAACGCGGCCTCATTCATAGCATTCTCAAGATCAGCGCCGCTGAAACCAGCTGTCATGCGGGCCGCTCGCTCTAGGTCAAAGTCTGCCGCGAGTTTTACATTCTTGCTGTGAATCTTCAGGATTTGCACTCGGCCAACCAAATCTGGATTGCCGATGGCGATCTGGCGGTCAAATCGGCCGGCGCGCAGGAGGGCCGGATCGAGTACTTCCGGGCGGTTCGTGGCAGCCATGATGATCACGGGCGCGCTGGCGTCTGTTTTGAATCCGTCAATCTCTGCCAGCAACTGGTTGAGGGTTTGCTCACGCTCGTCATTATTGCCCAGCCGCATCACACCTCCGCGGCTCTGACCAATGGCATCAATCTCGTCAATGAAAACGATGGCGGGAGCGGCTTTACGCGCCTGCTCGAACAGGTCGCGCACTCGCGCCGCGCCCACGCCAACGAACATCTCAACAAATTCGGAGCCACTGGTCTCGAAGAATGGGACTTGGGCCTCGCCAGCCGTTGCTTTGGCCAGCAATGTCTTGCCTGTGCCCGGGGGGCCGACGAGCAATACTCCCTTCGGAATATGTCCGCCAAGCTGGGCAAATTGCTCCGGCACCTTCAGAAACTGGATGATCTCCTGGAGTTCGCCAATGGCTTCGTCCGCCCCGCCCACATCTTTGTAAGTGACCGTAACATCCTCGGGCTTGACCACGATCGCTTTGCTCTTGCCGACCCCGAATATGCCGCCCAGTCCTCCGCCGGCGCCCGCGCCCGCTCGCCGGTAGGCGACGTACCAGAAACCGCCGAGTAGCAAGAGCGGCAGAAGGTTCGGCAACATGCCTCCGAGGGGGCTGGGTGGGCGTTGGAAGTTGTAGGTTACATTTGCGTTTTGTAACTCCTCAATCAGCTTGGGATCGCCGGCAGGCGCAGGCACTGTATTGAATGGAACCGTCGGAGGCGATCCGCCCCCTTTGGGATTCTTCATCTCACCAACGATGCCCCGATCGCCGATGGTTGTCTTTACGATTTGAGCGCTTGCCAGATCCTTCTTAAACTCGCTATAAGGAATTTCGGCGCTACGGGTCTGTCGGTCTACGACGTATAGCTGGAACAGCCACAGCATGATTAGGCTCGTGATCAAGTAGCTGATGCCGAAATGGAACTTACGCCGAGTCTGCTCCTGCCGTTTCTTTTCATCGTCGCGGTCGCGCTTTTTGGATGACAATTCTGGCTCGTTCATGGTCCACCTCTCCGACGTTCAATGTCGCAATTGAATTTGGTCGCTCATCCTACTGGGCCTTCCGCGTAGCCATCTTTTTCCTCCAATGCGTTGTCGTCGGTTTCGTCCAGTTCCGCTTCAACGGAGGGGACATCGCCAACCCTGGACGTCGACAAGACTACGGCCGCCTTTTTTGCCCTCTTGTGCACCGTGGCATAGATGCAATCGATGTTGATGCCTTTCTTGGCCAGCTTCCCGGCCAGTTGCGCGAGTGCGCCGGGGCTGTTCGCAAGTTCAAACTCCTCCAGCCGGCCTTCGGTATACTGGAACCCGGCTTCGCCCAGAGCCTTCTTGGCTCGAATTACGTTGTCGACGACTACCTGTACCGAGCCTTGGGCCCGTGCTGCGGTGCCCAGAAAAGCCAGGAGATTCACCCTTCCATCGGCGAGAACCTTTAACAGACGAGCTAGGGTGCCGGGCCTATTGTCCAGTTGCACAGTGAGTTCCTTCACTTTAGCCATGGCATATCTCCGCATAAGGGTGAACAGTGCATGGAAAATCAGCTACGCCCGCGGTATTTTCGACTCCGCGCGCGCGAGTTATCCTCCTTGCTAGCGCCTTTTGGATCAAGAGCATAATCGTGCGGACGTCGCGTACTGATATCAAAAATCAAGGTGACACTCCGTTTGCGATCACGAGTATCGCCAAATGGAGCGAGACTGACTCCTCGCCTTTCATCAAAGATCAGTGTGAATACCGAAGAACAGGAAGCACATAGCCAGAAATACTCCACTCGCGTCTCGCGGTCTTGAGGCGCTCCGTGTCTTCCTGTGCCATATAGCCTCAAGCGAAACACCCTTCCTACATACCGGTACTTGAAAGGCAGTGAGCATTTAGGATTTGCACATCTGATCACCATGATCGGTACCTTAGCCATGCTCAGCGGTGTTCACCGTTGAATTCACAGCGTGGGCCGCGATCTGCTCAATGGCCGAACGCGCAATCCATTCGTTCGCGACCAATTCAACCCCAGCGCTGTCCATCTCGGCCAAGAGCGCCTTAGCCTGATCGTCGATGAAGTTCACCCCGTCCAGATCCACACTGAGCGATTTCCCTTTCATGCGGCTGCTGGTTGATCTCCAGCATCTCTCCAATTCGATGACCCAGGGTCCTCTTAACTTGCCTTCCACCCGAAAGACGATTCGATTGCCCCTCTCTTCAACGGTGACTTTCAGCATGGATGACCTCGCATGCCCGGGTTCCCAGCCATTGCGGTTGCATCCCGAAGACCAAGGAGGAAAAACAACTCGTTCGCGGTGCAAGGCATTCTAGGCACAGGTCTTACCTCGAACGGATCGATTTCACGATGCCTCTATGTCAGCTCGGTGCCGCCGCAGATTGATGACACCTCGTCAGAGTGACGAAGAAGCTTTGACGAGACGGAATCGTTGGGAAATCAGAGTCTCGATCTGAGTGGAAAATCGACAAATCAATTTCCCTGACCAATGTCGTCGCTTTGGCGGGATGACGCCAGCGTTTCGCTCGCCTTTTCGAATTGATGGAACTGTTTCCGAGTCGCGACTACTGGTTGATCTTGTGATTACTGGATATCGGCGAACGCCACCGAGTTGGTAATTACCGTGCTTACCGATTAGGTGATTCATTTCTCCCTCATCAGAGCCAAGGCTGGGTCTGCCAGGCGTGAACGATCGTATGCAAGTCCTATCACCGTCGCGAACACGCTTTCATTCTCCCTTCTTAAGGGGCTTTCTGCAGGAGGTACGAGTGCTTTCCAAATGCGCCAACCCTAACTGCATCACACGATTTCTATACCTCGGGAAAGGCACCCTCTTCCTTTTGGAGAAAAGTTCGGACCCAGAGCCACCGGCAGACGGTGAGGCCTCTACAACAATGCGCCAACAGACGCATAGGCTGGAGACTTTTTGGTTGTGTGAAAACCGCTTTTCCAGGCTGGTTGTCAGAATGATTCGAGGCACAGTGGAAGTCATTCCTCGAGGTGATGTGACAAACCATGTCACTAATCAGCCGCGGCAACGGTGGATTCTCCGAAGGGAACTGGGGTTCGGTCAGTTCGAGCGAGGGTAGTGCGATGGAGAACACCAAGTTGGTAGCTGCAGATAAACGATGCGAGCAGCCCTCTGCGGCTTCCTCATCTGGAGGTGCCACATCGTCGCCCGACTCTGAAGAGTCCGTAAGTGAGAAATCGGCCAAGGCTACCTTGGAAGGGGAGTACTTGTCGGAATTCATAGATCTGCTAGTTCGAAAAGGCGCCCGGGTAGCTAATTGAACTCGAGATGGTAGCTGAAACTGTGGACCGCATGCTGGTGGTGGTTTTCGACGATCAAGCCAAAGCACACAAGGGAAAGAACCTGCTTCTGCAACTGGACAGCGATGGCAGTATCAGCATCTATCGTTACGTCGTGGTAACGAAGCAGGCCGA
>DATJWZ010000143.1:0-2161 GCA_035500795.1 Candidatus Eiseniibacteriota bacterium
ACAGAACACGACTGAAAAACGGGGAGTGGCTGTTCAGTTTTTTGAGGGGTAGAGTGCATCCATGAGCGCCGATCCTTCTCCACGAGAAAGACGCCGTGTTCGGATTATGCGCGAGAGTCTCAGGAAACTGCTGGCAGCGGAAAAACCTGCCGCGCTAATGGCCATTCTCCAGGATATTGCGAACATTGAATGCAACGCACTCATCGCGACTGACGATGAATTCCAAGCGGTGAGGCGATCTCTCAATGAATTGCTACAAGCCCTGATGGGCCAAGGGATCATCAACCCTCGAAACTGGGCTGAGTTTATTGGCGAACCTGAGTAATCTCCCTTGGTTGAAGTACTAGAAGTCACATATCCGATTACCCGACTTACCAGGCGCTAAGCTACAGGCTTCGAGGGAAAACCTCATGCACACGCAAAAGTTCAAGTGTCCAAAGAAGAATCGCAATGCCCTCCGCTAAGAGGGTGATTTTGACCGGCCACGATCTCGCCACAACGGTTCCAACAAGCGTCAAGAGAAGCGGCACAAATGAAAACACAAACCAGGCAAGCAGCGTAGGATGACCTTCGGAAGGCGTGAGTGGTCCTATCATGCCAATCCCAAAATAATGGCGGCTGCAAATCCCAATCTCAACGCGACTATCACACTTCTCGCAACGGCGTCCATGCCCTCAGCTTAATACATTATGGAGCGGATGCGGTACTGGGAGGAACTTTACCGGTAACCCGACTAACCAGATGGGATGAGAAGGCCGGTCTCCTAGCGGGATGCGATACGCTCCCAATGTTTCGACGTGCTTGAGGCACAAAGAAAGGAGACCGGCAATGCGGAAGATTAGCACTATGCGGACAGCGGGAAAGAACATTTTCCACGGGCAGCTCACGGTAGGGTTGGACCTGGGGGATCGCTCGAGTGCTTACTGTGTTTTGGATGGTGCAGGGGAAATTCTTCTGGAGCAGAAGGTAGCGACGACTCCGGAAGCGATGCGACAGGTATTCGAGAAGATGCCGCGGTGTCGCATCGCCATGGAGACAGGGACCCACTCGCCGTGGGTGAGCCGATTGTTGACAGCACTGGGGCACGAAGTGATCGTGGCGCATGCCCAGAAAGTACGCTTGATCGTGAAGAGCCGGCGAAAAGATGATCGTCTGGATGCGCGAACGCTGGCGCGGCTCGCGCGAATCGATCCTGAGCTCCTGAGTCCGGTGCAACATCGCAGTGCCCAGGCCCAACTGCACTTGACGGAGATCCGGGCACGAGCAGGACTGGTAAGCGCGCGAACCGCCTTGGTGAATGCAGCACGGGGATTGGTGAAGTCCTACGGCGAACGGATGCGCAAGTGTGGCACGCAGCAATTCCGTCGAGAAACGGCGAGCAGATTGAGCACGGGATTGCGCGAAGCCTTGGAGCCCCTGTTGCGAGAGGTGGAATCGCTCAACGAACGCATCCAAGAATACGATCGGCGGATCGAGAAGATGGCCAAAGAGAGGTATCCGGAAACGGCGCTGCTTCAGCAGGTGAAGGGTGTAGGCGACCTCATCGCCACGACCTATGTCCTGACCATCGAGGACGCGCATCGCTTTCGGAAGAGTCGCGACGCGGGGTGTTTTGTGGGGTTGCAGCCTGGGCGGAGGGACTCGGGTGAGAGCGCACCACAGATGCGCATCAGCAAAGAGGGAGACGAGTATCTACGAACGCTGCTGGTGCAGGGAGCGCACTACATTCTGGGACCTTTTGGTGAAGACAGTGATCTACGGCGATGGGGACTGAAGCTCGCCGAGCGAGGAGGCAAAAACGCCAAGAAACGAGCGGTGGTCGCGGTGGCACGAAAGTTAGCGGTACTGCTGCATCGGTTGTGGGTGAGTGGCGAGGCTTACGAACCGCTGCGCAATAGCCAGAAGGCGATGAGCGCAGCGGCATAGAGAAACCTGGTAGAGAAAGAGTTTGTACCGAACAGCTGAGCTCGACCGCCGAGTTTAGGTGACTGCGAGTAAGTCCTGGCCCCAACGTCCCTTCTAGAGAGGGAACTCGAGGGCGCTAATCAGGTGGCAGCACCTACTGAATCGAGAACACCCAACTGGCACCGAGCGAAAATCGCTCACCAAAGAGTGCGGATGGAAGGGTGGCGACAGAGGCGGCTTGGCTGAACGGAAAAGA
>DATJWZ010000144.1:0-18499 GCA_035500795.1 Candidatus Eiseniibacteriota bacterium
CTACGACTTGGCTTGCTTGGCCTGTTTCCGCACTTTGGCCCAGCGTTGCCGTTGTGCCTCTGCGATCCGCTCACGAGCTTCCTTACTCAGGATACGTTTACCTCTCCTGGATCCGGCGCCGCCTGCGTGACCGAGGGCATCTAATGCCTTCCCTACCCGATCCAGTTCTTTTTGGAGTCGGGAGTACTCACCTCTTAGGGAAGTGACTACCTTGTTCAGGTTGGTCATTTAGTTCCCCCCTCATAAGTTGAAGCCTCATACAGCAGAAAAGAGTATACACACTTGTGATCGAGAGCGTCAGCGAAGGGGCAAGTAAAACGTTTTTGCTTCGTGAAATCGGTTCATGCAGTCGCGTCAGCCTCGGTGTCATAAATTGACACTTGGTAGAAACCGCGGAGCGTGGCGTGCCTTAGTTGATTGTTCAAACGAGTAAGCCAGCTTGATCAGCGTAGGTTCGCTCCAGGCTCGACCGAAGAATGAGATACCAATCGGTAATCCGTACATGAAACCTGCGGTCACATTGATATTGGGGTAACCGGCGACCGCCGCGGCATTCGAACTCCCACCGGCGGAGTGATCTCCATTCGGCAAATCGGTCAGCCATGCCGGCCCACCCGTCGGCGCTATCAAAGCGTCTAAGCGATTCTTATCCATGACAGCGTCGATGCCCTCAATGCGCGCCAGTTGATGATTCTTCGCCAAGGCATCGAGATAGGCTTTTTCACTGAGCGGTCCTTTACCTTCTGCTTTAATAAACAAATCCTGGCCGAAGTACGGCATTTCCTTGGCGTGGTTACGCTCATTGAATTCAATGATCTCTTTGAGCGAATGTACTGGGGCGGTGGGGCCCAATCGGGCAAGATATGCGTTGAGATCAGCTTTAAGCTCGTACATGAAGATGAGCAGTTCACTATCGTCAAACTTACCGAGTGTGGGTACGTCGGCTGGGTCGACAAGGGTTGCGCCTTGCTTCTTCATCACGTCGATCGACTGCTCCATGAGAGCGTCGACGGCATCATTGAATCCGGAATATTTCCGGGCAACGCCGATGCGTGCGCCCTTCAGGCCATTTGGGTCACAGTACTGCGCATAATCGGGCTGCGACTTTCCAGAACTGGCGGCGGTTACCGTATCTTCCGGGTCGACTCCAGTCAGCGCGCTTAGCAAAATTGCTGCATCCCGGAGCGTGCGGCACATTGGTCCCGCGCCATCCTGGCTGTGGGAGATCGGGATGATCCCGCTGCGGCTGACGAGTCCTACGGTCGGCTTGATGCCGGCGAGACCGTTGGAGGATGACGGGCAGACAATCGAACCGTCCGTCTCAGTACCGATGCCCACTGCGGCAAGGTTTGCGGAAATTCCAGCGCCAGTTCCCGAACTGGAACCACAGGGATTGCGATCAAGCGCGTAGGGATTTTTCGTCAAGCCGCCGCGGCCACTCCATCCGCTGACTGAGTGCGAGCAGCGGATGTTCGCCCATTCACTGAGATTTGTTTTGCCCAGGATGACCGCTCCGGCAGCTCGCAGCTTCTGTGCAACGAACGAGTCTTTCGCCGGCGTCGATCCCACCAAAGCCAGAGAGCCCGCGGTCGTCATCATGCGATCGGCTGTATCGATGTTGTCTTTGATCAGGACGGGGATTCCGTGTAATGGCCCGCGGGGGCCTTTGGATTTGCGCTCCTGATCGAGTTCTTCGGCGATCGATAGAGCGTCGGGATTCATCTCGATGATGGCGTTGATGGATGGCCCTTGTTTGTCGATTTCGCCGATGCGCGCTGAATACTTCTCCACTAATGAGGCCGCGGTGAATTTGCCGGAGTTCATGCCGTCTTGCAGTTCCGCAATTGTTATTTCGTTGAGTTCGAAGGGCTTTACGTCTGGTCTCGGTGCACTGCCAGAAGCTGTAATCTCACGTGCACTACTGAGTGCGGGCTTCAACGTGGCGGCCGTGCTGGCGACGACGGCGGCAGTTTTCAAGAATTTTCGACGCGACGGCGCGGAGAAGAATGGGGTCATGTCTATCCTCTGAACGTCCGGATATTAAAGCACGAACGGAGGGCTGCATTCACGAAGGGAGAGCCAACAAGCGATCAACCACAAAGGACACGAAGGTCCACGAAGGAAAACCAATTATTCCCTTGGTGAACCTTCAATATCCTGAGCGGTCTGAAAGTTGTGGGGCAATGTCTGCGGTGGTAAGCTATTTTCGTTCTCTGAGCGGGAGTAGTTCAGCGGTAGAACGCCAGCTTCCCAAGCTGGATGTCGCCGGTTCGATCCCGGTCTCCCGCTCCATTTTTTCAGTTTGTCCCGTCAAAAGCATTTACCACTCATTTCCTACTAAAGACACGAAGGTCCACCAGGGAAACAACCGTCCAGCTTCGCCTTCGTGTCCTCTGTGGTTACATCTTTACCTCTCACGGCACGAGAGTTACTGCCAGCACCATGATGTTTGGATCGTTTGGCAGGGTGACGCTTTGCACTGTCTTTGTTGAATTCAACGGATAGGGATATGCATACAGGTTGAAAATACGCTTGTCTTTGGTGCCGTCCTCAAAGTTGCGGTAAGGCATGGCGACAGCTTCGTATTCGTTGGAATACTGCTGCGGCGTGTACCAGTCACTGAAACTTTGCAGGACATGCGAACGCGAGCCGTCGGTGTAAGTGACTGTTAAAGTCCGAGAAAGCTGATTTCCCTGGATCCCGGTTCCGATTAGAACCAGGACTTTGTACTTCCCTGTCGGAATGGCGATTGACTGACCGGTGGCCGGTATCGCGTCGGGCATGTTCGTAGGACCGAGATTAAATAAGAGTCCGTTCAGCACACGAGATGTGCCGAGCAGGTTCGCCGAGTATGAGTATCCGACGCCGTCAAGGCCTCCCGTTGCATAGGTCACGCCATCCTGGTAGATGCCGTAAACACTGAAACTCGACGATAGATCTACGGGCGTGCCTTTCCCTGCCGAACCTACACCCGCGCTGACAGCTAAGGTTAGTTTGAGAGTCTGCGTGAGCGAGCCTGACGTGCCAGTGATTGTGATCGGCGCGAATCCGGTCGCGGCAGTGACTCCTGCTGCGAAGACAACTTTCTGCTGATTGCCTGTTCCTTGCACGACGGCTTTGACGTCGTTCGGCAAGCCCGATACGCTCAGGGTGACATTGCCCCTAAATCCGCCGAAGTCGGTGATGGTGATCTTAGCGTTCGCTGTTGCGTGCTGATTGACGTAGACAATGCCTGGCCCGGAGAGCCTGAAGCCGCTGCCGCTCACCGCCGTGTTGATAGCATTGGCATATTCGGCAGCGAGTCCGTTGCCGACGAAGTCGTCGTAGAGCCACATGAAACCGCCCAGAATTCCGCACTGTGCGTGCCATCCGCCCATGATGGTTTCGACTTGGCTCGGAGTGTCGTTAAGATCCCAGAGGCCGGGGAATACCGGCACGGTTCCAAAATTCCAACCAACGCATGGATTATTGCCTGCCCCGCCCGCATAGGCTTGCAGATGAACCCCATCGACGGTACCGGGCAGGTGGCTGTTGATCTGTGCGACGACGTTTGTCCAGTAACTAGCGTTGTCGAACGGATCGGGCATTACGTGATAGCCAAGTTGTCCGAGCATGACGCCAAACTCGATCGTGGTGGTGGAGTCGAAGCTGTTCTCGTCGTCGAAGTCGATTGCATCGAGCGCGGGAATCGCGGCCTTGAGCGCCGCGAAGTCCTTGTAGAGAATGCTGCTGGGGCCAATTCCCTGCGATTTCACCAGAGCCGCGATGTTCTCCCAGTCCCCGTAATTCGAGGAGCCAACGCTGAATGTAACGCGTTTGACAGTACCTTGCTTTAATTGCGCCATATCCGATGGGAAGTTGGGATAGTAGCTGTTACCCACGTAGACGCCGCCCGAGGTCAGAGGAAATTCGCCGTTGAAATTGAGATCGCCTACGCTATTGACCTCAACGCTCCAGACGATCGCCTCGCTAAAACCCGAGTTCTCGATCTCGGTGATGTTGGCGGACGCGTTCTTGTAAAACGGGCCGCCGCCGAAGATTCCGGTGTATCCAGTCTGAGCTATTGCTGATGACGCTGAGAGGCTGAAACCCAGCGAGAGGACCAGTAGGGAGAGAAGTCCGGCGGCAATCCGCGAGAGGACAGTCGATGGCAAGGGCGCATGTGCAGAAATATTCACAGTCATCTCCTGATCAAGCGATCGAAACGAGTCTTGAGGTGGGGCCGACGATCGAGAACCGCGGATAGTTCACGACCACAAAAGTGCCCGCGAATTATATAACGGATGGTCGCAAACTTGGTTATAGTCCGGGATTTTAGGTAGTGGCTCAAAATTGAGCCACTACCGGATTTTAAGGTAGTTACTTCGTGGATAAAAATTCATCGCATCTTCTTCCCCAGTTGGGACATCTCTCCGTGCATGCGCATCGGCCAGTGCGGTTTCACTTGACGGCGTTCCCATTAAGACGCCCGTGTGTCGTTGAAAACCAGTACTCGGTACCCAGTACTCAGTTGTCGGGTAAAACCACATTTTAAGGAAGCTTCATGCTGCGCAAAATTTCTCTGATCTCTCTGCTCTTGTCGGTCAGTCTTGCCGCTTTTTCGCAGGAATCCCGACATTTCACCTTTCATTACGCATTCACCGTCAAGAACCTGCCGCCGGGCAAAAAGGTTCGGATATGGATTCCGGCGGCTCAGTCCGATGCATACCAGGATGTGAAGGTGTTCTCGGCTCTTGGAGACTTGCCTCTGAAGCGAACGCGCGAATCCAGACACGGAAACGATATGTATTTTGCCGAGACCAAGCATTTGGTGGGCTCTGAACTGCATTTCGACATCGAATATGAAGTAACACGGCGGGAACGCGTCGCGCTTCGGCAGTCTCCACAGCTGAGTACGGTTGCCCTGACGCGTCGGGAGCGTCTCGACGATCTCCATGCTGATGCATTGGTGCCAATCACCGGCTTGCCAGCGGAACTGGCCGTCAAAGTAACTCAGGGCAAGACGCAGCCATTGGATAAGGCGCGAGCTATTTACGATTACGTTTTTAGCACGATGCGCTATGACAAGACCGGCAAAGGCTGGGGGCGCGGTGACGTGCTGTATGCCTGCGATGCGAAGAAAGGCAACTGCACCGACTTTCATTCCCTGTTCATCGCGATGGCGCGCTCGCAAGGCATTCCTGCGAGATTCGAGATTGGATTCCCGCTCCCCGCTGACAAGCATTCCGGTGAGATTGCCGGTTATCACTGCTGGTCAGATTTCTACGTGGACGGCAAAGGATGGATTCCTGTGGATATTTCAGAGGCCTGGAAGCATCCTGAAAAACGGGACTACTTCTTCGGCTCCCACGATGTGAACCGGGTGCAGTTCAGTATGGGACGTGACCTGCGTCTGAGTCCGCCGCAAGAGGGGAAGCCGCTGAACTACTTCGTATATCCGTATGTCGAGGTGGACGGGAAGGATTATCCCAACATCTCGCTGGAATTCTCATTTAAGGACGTCGGTTCGGTTATGTAAGTGAAGGAAGAATGTTGGACGTGGATCCCACCTCTCGCAAGAGCATCGAGAAGTGGGGCATTCACAGAAGGTTGGCTAACCCCCACGTTTTCGTTCAGCATCATTCATCTCCTACCGAAGACGCTCCCCGGTCCGGGATCACCCGGAGTCTGGGGGATGGTGGGGGGAGCGGCGGGAGGCATGGGTGCGGTTCCATCGTCTGCCTTGGGGACGTCTTGCGTATCTTCGCCCGGACGGCGCAAGCTAGGCGCGTTAGCTGGACGTTCCTGGTCTGCCCTCTTGGCTTCGGTATCTTCTCCAGGCTTTGGCAGGATCACTTCCCTATCCACGCGGACAATTTTCTGCCCACCGACTTTCATGGTCTCGACACGCACAACTTCGTCACTGACGATGCGTACGAAGTCCACGTCTTGCGGCGGTTCGCCGTAGATCCATTCTTCGTATTCAGTGTCGCCGTCCTTCTCGCGAACCTTCTTCGGAGGCCTGCCTTTGGCGTGCAGCACCATCTCGGTATTCATTCCGACTAGTACGTAGTGGGCTTTGATAGCCTCCTTGACCTTCGGAGGCACGGTATCGAGATACGCCTCTTCTTTGTTGTGGGCGTTAAAGTCCAGCACCGGATAGAGCAGATCCCGCAACTGGGCCGCGCTCATCTCGGGTACATACTTTTCGAAGTAAATATCGAGGTAGCTGCCATGGGGATTGTCGGTCGATTGGTTCTGGGAGAGCGGGACAGGAGCGCCATTGGCTCCAGAAACCTCAATGTGCTGGTACCACTTTTTGCGGTGAATCGCTCCGCCATTCAGGTCGAAATGGATGTGGTTGTCGTGAATCCGGACGTAGGAAATGTGCGCCGGGTCACCGGGTTTAATCGAGGGTCCCCAGAGAGTGATCAACTGCTGCAGGTTCTGCCCGTTCGGAGTGATGACTCCATCTTTAAGCGATAGGCCCTTTTGCCCCATCGGAAACGTTGTCCGCGAATAGACAAGTTGAGTTTCGAAATCCTGGATGATCTGGAGACGGGTCTCTCTCGACATGTGCGGGGCATTGGCCGAAATCGTGGGTGTCGCAGGAGCCGCTTGCTGCGTGGCGGCATTGTTGTTGGACTCGGTTGGGGGTTGAGTCCCAGGAGCAGCAGTCTGAGTCTGCGTCTCGGCCCAGGCGCCCCCGAAGAAGCAACAGATGGTAAGAACGAGGGTGACGGGAAGACGTTGCATAAAGCACCCCAGCTTCGAGTTAGATTCATTATAACGCGCGGGAGATGACGCATAAGTTGCCATTGTTGAAAGTTCCGGCGGGTCGATCAGCTCGGCGGAATGCCCAAGAACAGCATGGGCAGCCCTTCTGAGCGTTGACAAGATGGTGATTTTGCTAGAAACTTGCGGCAATCGCGCCCTTTCCGCTCGTACGTAAAAGCGGTTTCGTCCTAGATCCGTCAAAGGCGATCCGTCCCATGGGAACTGCTCCTGCGAAAGTGCTGTCTTCAGCTGAAGAAGTGACTCTTGGTTTGCCAGCCCTTGCCGAAGGCCTACCTTCGTCCGAAACCGTCGACCGTGCGGCGATGCTTGAGTCCCTGCGCCAAGCTGTTGCCAATCCTTTAGAAAACGTTGAATCCATCTACAAGGCCGTCGCTGCCGGCGCGCAGCTTTTGACAGGCGCGAATGGAATCGCGGTGGCATTGCGGCAAAATGGCCGGATGGTGTGCCGGGCACGAAGCGGAGACATGACGCCGGAACTGGGTGCGACGATTGATCCGGATTCGGGCATTTCCGGAGAATGCGTGCGAGCGGCGGCTATCCTAATGTGCCACGATACGTTCACCGACAAGAGAGTCGAAGCCGAAGTCTGCCGCAAGTTGGGCATCCGATCGATTGTTGCGGTGCCGCTGCGCGGAGAACTGGGGATGGCTGGGATTTTAGAGGCTTTCTCGTCGAGGCCGAACGCGTTTGACAGCGACGCCCTGAATTCGTTGCGTGCCCTCTCGCAAATCGCGGAGGCCGCATTTGCACGGGAGCGTGGTGAGGCTTGGCGCGCAGTTCCACTCTCACGGAAGACGACTCCACGGGCGGCGCAGATTGTCGTCGATGACGTGATTGGGCAGGAATATTCCTCAAGTTCCAGCGGCCGAGTTTGGATCATCGCGACCGTTGCGATGGCGCTGCTGACGTTCTCGGTGGCGTGGTGGAGCTGGCATCACTCGGGCGACGATGTTGAGAGCGCCGCGCAAGTGACGCATCCGTCAACTGATATCGCGGTGCAATCGCAGAAGGCGCCGGAGATTGCGATTCCGAAACCAGCGCCCGAGATGCCGTTGTCTAATTCGCAAAGGCGTCCTGACCGGATTCACTCGAAGACATTGCTGAAGAGTACGGCACATGTTGAAGCTACGCCGATTCTGTCGGGGCAACCGGATCGGTCTGTTCCGGCGCAGGCAGCCGTAGAAAATTTCACTTCGCCACAGGATGGCAAAGGAACCAACTGAGGCGAGTTCCTTTCGTTTCTCTTAAATACTCAACGCTGAGTACGCTGAATACATTCGCAGGGATCGCGGAGAACCGCTCGGAGTGCTTCGCGTCTTTCGCGCATTTTTTCGTACGCTTGGCGGTTCAAGGCCTTTAGAAGCTATGAGAGGTTCAGCGCCTTGCGGATGGTGCCGCGCTCTTTCTGGATTTTGTCCTGAAGTAGCGTGATCGCGTAGATCAGTTGCTCCGGACGCGGCGGGCATCCGGGGACGTAGACATCCACCGGGATGACCTGGTTGACGCTCTGGACCAGCGCATAGTTCTGGAATACTCCACCTGAAGTCGCGCAGGCCCCCATCGACAACACCCACTTGGGCTCGGGCATCTGCTCCCACAACTGGCGGATGACCGGGGCCATTTTGTTGGAGACGCGGCCGGCAATGATCATCAAATCGCTCTGCCGCGGCGACGGCCGGAACACTTCCGCGCCAAAGCGCGCTATGTCGAAGCGTGCCGCGCCCATCGACATCATCTCGATCGCACAGCAGGCGAGGCCGAAGGTCATCGGCCAGATCGAACTCTTGCGCATCCAGTTGACGGCGGAATCAAGCGTTGTTAAGACCACGCCCTCTGGCGTTGGATTGCCGAAGGTCAGGTCTTTGACGACCTTTTTACCGTTCTCGACATCGACATAAGGACCAAAATTTAGCTCGCGAGACATTATGTAGATATTTTAAACCACAGACACTCTCACCGGGAGGCCTACGGCTAGGCGAGGTACAGACATATCCTGCCGACGATCCGCCCCGATACACCGAATTATTCGTAGCGAAGCGCTACGATGGGATCGACAAGTGTTGCACGGTGCGCGGGAATGTAGCACGCCAACGACGCAATCATAATGAGCAGTGAAGAAACAGCGGCGAACGTCAGTGGATCGTGCGCTGTTACGCCAAACAGTACGTTAGTCATGAGTCGGGTTAATGCGAGGGCAGCAGCGATGCCGATGGCTACTCCCATCAGCGCCAACTTTGTGCCCTGTCTCAGCACCATTTGAAGCACGTCTCCGCCCTTCGCCCCCAGAGCCAACCGAATTCCGATTTCGCGCTGGCGTTGCGATACCGTATACGACATCACACCGTAGATGCCGATGATTCCCAGCGCAAGCGCCATTGCGCCAGCAATTCCAAGCATCGCGAGCGTGAACGAGGTTCGGGCGACCGATTTGTCATAGACCTCCTGCATGGTGCGAACGGAGGCGAGCGGCAGATTCGAATTCACCGCCCATACGGCTGCATGAATTTCGTTCAGAAAACTTTCCGTTCCCGCCCGGTCGCTGCGGATGACGAATGTCGCCGTCCGCAATACCGGATCAAAACGATTGTGTACCAGAGGGGGCCAGTAGACGATCTCCGGCACCTTCTCCTGCAGGCCCTTTTCACGAACGTCTTGAATCACGCCGATTACTTCGTGCCACGGCATGTTTTCAAACTCGCGCAGGTGTTTCCCTATTGCCGCGTCAGGAGTGCCCCACAATTCGCGGGCCAGATTCTCGGAAACCATCACAACTGGCCGAAGATCGTAGATCTCATTCCAGGTCATTTCGCGGCCCGCGATTAACCTTGTCCCAGCGGTTTGCAGGAAGCCCGGAGAAAGATTCTTGTACATACGCAACGGAGCGATCACGTCGCCTGAGTAGACTTTGTCTTGCGCAAAGATTTCGTCCCACTCCGAGTCCACACCTTCCATGGGCATTTCACTCGCGAATCCAACTGACTTGACTCCCGGGATGGCCGCGAGCTTATCGAGGATTACATTTTCCGTCCGCAGGACCCGCCCCGGCTCGGAGATCAGCAAACTTGGGATGGAAATTCGCATCAACTGCAAGTGCTGCGGATCGGAGAATCCTGGATCGACCTTTCGCAAGGCCACGAATGTGCGGATCATGAGGCCGGCGCTCATCAGGAGTACAAGTGCGATCGCCATCTGCCCGACGACTAACAGATTCCGTGCGCGATGCCGCTCCCGGGTGACAGTGATGGTTCTTCCGGCACTCTGGAGGCCTGAACTGCCACGTGGTCCTGCATATTTCAGGGCAGGCATCAATCCGAACAATAAGCCGGACAACACTGAAAGAACAAAAGTAAATGCCAACGTCCGCGCATCGACCGAGATCTCGTTCAGGCGCGGCAAATTCGATGGCCCAACTGCCACCAGGACGTTCACGCCCGCGTAGGCAAAGGCGACGCCTACGATTCCGCCCATGATGCCGAGCATGGTGCTTTCGACTAAGAGTCCCCGGATGATTCGGGCGCGACCTGCGCCGAGCGCCGTGCGAACGGCTAATTCCTGTTGTCGGGTCTCTATCCTGACGAGCAACAGATTGGTCACGTTCGCGCCAGCGATCAGCATCACCAGGGCAATCGTGGCCGTTACCACCCACAGGAATTCCCCTATATTGCCGATGACCTCCTGCTTCAAGGGATGAATCATCGGTGTAATTCGCCACGTCTCGTAAATATGCGGATTGGAACCGGGGCCATTCGACCAGGAATCCATCCAGATCGGTAGCATTCGGGACAGGTCGGCGTTGGCTTCCGTGATGGTCGCTCCGGGCTTGAGCCGCGCGATCCCGTGGAAACCGAAGCCCGCGAGAATTAGCTTGCCGCGGTCGAACGCCAGCGGCATGGTTAGATCGAAGTCCTTATCCACAAATTGAAATCCTTTTGGCATGACACCAATGATTTCGCGGGACTGGGAGTCGAGCATGATGTTCCGGCCAATGACAGCTGGGTCTCCGCCGAACCGGCGCTGCCAGTATCCGTAGCTCAGCATCGCCCTTCGGGGACCGTTCGGTTCCTGATCGACCTGCGAAAACCAGCGGCCAATTGCCGGCGGTACAGCAAGGGTCTGGAGTACGCCATCGCTTACTGCAACCGTTCGCACCTGCTCGGGCTCGGCCATGCCTGTGACGTTCGCGGTACCGAAAATCCACACTCCTAAGGATTGAAATGTCTGATTGTGCTCAGAATATGTGACGTACATCGATGGCGAAAGAAGAAGGCCACTCTCGAAATCCGCAAGGCCCTCAGCTCCCGGAGCGGTTTGATGCAGCGCCACAAGTTGCTCGGCATGGGGATAATTAAGCGGCTTCAGCAACACGCTGTTTACCACGCTGAAGACTGCCGCGTTGGCGGCGATTCCGATGGCAATCGTTAACAATGCAACGGCCGTGAATACAGGACTGTGGCTCAACGCACGAAGGCCGTGGCGTACGTCGAGGAGAACACTTTCCACCGAAGGCCATCCCCAGACTTCACGTGAGTTCTGCTGGATTAGGTGCACATTGCCAAACTCCCGCCGGGCAGAATGAACGGCTTCTTCCCTTGGCATGCCGGCTGCGACGAGTTCCTCGACTTTTTCGTCGAGGTGCGCCTGAATCTCTTCCGACAATTCACTGAGTTGTTTTCGCGAGAACAATTGCCTCAGCCAATTCATAATTCACCTGGAGCCAGGACTTGCGTGATGCCCTTGAGCATGCGCTCGAAGCTCGACACCTCACGCTCCAGATGCTTTGCGCCCGCCTGTGTCAACTTGTAAGTGCGAACGCGGCGATTCGTAGAAGAGATTCCCCATTCGGCCTTCACAAAACCTTCCTTGAGAAGGCGCTGGAGAGCGGGATAGAGGGAGCCTTCTTCAATCTGAAGGAGGTCATCCGAGTTCCGTTTGATCTGTTGAACTAGCGCATAACCATGTAGGGGCTGGTGCTTGAGCGTTCGCAGAATCATCATCTCCAGTGCGCCAGGAAAGAGGTCCCGTTGTGTAGTTTGTTTCATATGGCGACATCGCTTGAATTCATAGACTAGCTTACTAAAGGCCTAGAGCAAACTAGTATGAAAATGTCGTCGCCGTCAAGTGCAAAATCGGTTGACACTGGGAACACTACATAACGTTGCGAGTAATGCCCGTTGTTCAGATGTTGCATTCCCGGCCACGACCGCTCCGCAAGCGATTACGCTGTCTCTGCATTTCCGGAGAAAACAATGTCCGCTACCAAATCGATTCTGTTGCGCTGTTGGCTTGTCTACTCTGTCTTGGTCGGATTTGCCCTAAGTTCCTCGTTCCTTATCGCGCAAACAGTTCAAATTTCCGTTGACGTGTCCCAGACAGGGCCGAAGATCGACCGCAATCTTTTCGGGCAGTTTGCCGAGCATCTTGGCTACGGCATTTATGGAGGAATATGGGTCGGTCCTGATTCTCCAATTCCGAATACACGTGGAATTCGCAACGATGTTGTTGGCGCGCTGAAGGCGATCCACGTTCCCAATGTGCGCTGGCCGGGAGGCTGTTTTGCCGACGAATATCATTGGCGCAATGGGATTGGTCCTAAGCGAGAGGTAACGCTCAATCCAAATTGGGGCGGGGTGATCGAGCCGAACACTTTCGGCACGCATGAGTTCATGGACTTCATCGACCAGATTGGCAGTGAGGCGTATGTTTCGGTGAATCTTGGCTCCGGGACGGTGAAGGAGGGCGCCGATTGGCTCGAGTACATGACGGCCGCTCAGGCGACGACGCTCGAGCAGGAGCGCGCCGCCAACGGACATCCGGCGCCATATAAGGTAGCGCTGCTCGGCCTGGGCAATGAAAGCTGGGACTGCGGCGGCAACATGACGCCTGAGTACTATCTCGACCGGATGAAAGTCTTTACTCACTTCGTCCGCAACTACAACCCAGCGCAGCAGGATAGAGACCAGATGCAAAAGATTGCCGTTGGCCCCGGCGGAGGCGACCAGCGCTGGACCGACTGGACCGAAACGGTTATGAAAGCCTACGGCCAACACACATGGAGTTGGGGCATCAGCGGGCTTTCGATGCATAACTACACAGTCGTGAAATGGCCTCCGGCCTTCAAATCGTTCGGATTTGGTGAGGACGAGTATGCGCAGATTCTCAAAGCCACCCTCGAAATGGACGACCTCATCAAGAAACATTCGGCGATCATGGACAAGTACGATCCGAGGAAAAAAGTCGCGCTGATTGTGGACGAGTGGGGCGCGTGGTATGCGCCGCTGCCTGGAAGTCATCAGGGATTTCTGGTGCAGCAGAATAGCCTGCGTGATGCGATCCTGGCCGCGCTCAACCTGAATATCTTTGCCCGGCATGCCGACCGAGTACGCGGCGCCAACATCGCCCAGATGATCAACGTGTTGCAGGCGATGATCTTGACCGAGAAAGAAAAGATGGTCCTGACACCTACCTACCATGTATTCAAAATGTACGTGCCGTTTCAGGATTCCACATTCATCCCGGTCACATTCAATGCTGGTACGTACAAGCATGGCGAGTTCACTTTGCCTCGCGTGGATGCGATCGCTGCGAAGGGCAAAGATGGCGAGCTGTGGGTCGAGATCACGAACGTCGACCCGAATCAATCGGCGGAGATCGAGTTGAGCCTGGCCGGGATCAACGCCAAATCCGCATCTGGCGAGACCTTGACTGCGCCCAAGATCGACAGCATCAACACGTTCGACGCGCCGAACACCGTCGTGCCGAAGCCTATTTCTGCAATGGTGCGAGGCGGCAAGCTAACGTTAAAGGTTGAGCCCAAGTCTGTGACCGTGATCTCGGTCGAGCAATAAAATCCTCGATTGGACGGTGCCTTCATTGATCGAGCGTCGTAAACGTTTCCGTGGAGAGTGGCGATGAGGCGGGATTTGAAATTCGTGGTTCCGGCGATTTGCTTGTCGCTGTTGTGCGGGGCTTTTGCCCAAAGTGCTCCGGATGCCAGTGCAAAGCCATTGCCGTTTGTCAGCCCGATCTTCGCCGACAACATGGTGCTGCAGCGCGGAAAGATCAATACGATCTGGGGATGGTCTGATCCCGGGGACAAGGTGCAGGTTGAAGTCGCGGGCAAAACTGCGTCAGGCATTGCGGAAGCTGACCGGCGTTGGCAAGTACAGATTCATCCGCCGCACACTGGCGGCCCCTACACTCTAACGATCAAAGGTCATCAGACTGTGGAACTTCACAACGTTCTGGTGGGCGACGTGTGGTTGTGTGGCGGGCAGTCCAATATGCAGGTATCCCTGCCACGAGCGCGCGATGGAGAGAAAGAAGTCAAAGCGGCGAATTATCAAAAGATTCGCTTCTTTACCGTCGCCGGGCACCCGGCGTACCACCACACTGATGTTGTGGAGGGAAACTGGAAAGTGGTCTCCCCTGAGACGGCCAGTCAAGTTTCCGCGGTGGCGTACTACTTTGCGCGCAAGGTGCAGCAGGAGATTCACGTTCCGATCGGGCTGGTTGTGGATGCACTGGGTGGTACATCCGCGGAGGCCTGGACCAGTGCTGATGCCCTTCGGCCTCTGAAGGACTTTGACGTTCCCTTGGCCGAACTTGCGAAATTCTCCGCAGCCGGCGCACCCGAATATGGGAACTACGTCATGCACTGGTACGACGAGTACGACGTCGGACTCAAGGGAAATTGGTCAGCGGCAGATTTCGACGATTCGTCGTGGAAGACAGTTGCGATTCCGGGAGGGTTTGCGGAACTCGGAGTACCCGATACGCCCGCAGTCGTGTGGTTCCGGCGAGAGATCACGGTGCCCGATCTGGTTCCGGCGGGGCGAGCGGTATTGTCACTTGGCTCAATTGAGCGCATGGATACTGTGTACATCAATGGGACGTGGGTGGGCGCGAGCGCGTGGGTGGAAAATCCTCGCATGTATTTCGTTCCGCCGGGAGTGCTGAAACCGGGGAAGAATGTTCTCGCGATTCGCGTGCTGAAGACCAAACCGGAAGGCGGATTTCTCGGCAAGCCCGATGAACTACACCTGACGCTTGGCGATAAAACGATCGTTCCGATCGCCGGCCAGTGGAAAGGAAAACTAAGCGTAGATGCGCGCCCGCCGCATCCGTTGCCAATTGGATATGAGAATTGGCCAGTGATGCCGTCGGTGCTTTATCAGGGGATGCTGGCGCCAATCGCGCCGCTCTCGATCACTGGGGCGTTGTGGTATCAAGGCGAGCAGAATTCAGATCGCGGATTCCAATATCGCAAGATTCTTCCTGCGATGATCGCGGACTGGCGCAAGCTTTTTCAGCAGGGTGACTTCCCTTTCTATATCGTCAGTTTGCCTGCGTTTAAACATCGGAGTGAAACTCCTACCGATGACGCATGGGCAGAGACGAGGGAGTCGCAGGCGCTCACGGCTGCAAGTGTTCCGAACTCATGCCTGGCAGTCACCATTGATACGGGAGATCCGGACAATATTCATCCCAAGGACAAACGTCCCGTGGGAGAGCGCCTCGCCCTCTGCGCCCTCGCAAAGCAGTATCACAAGAAGGTCGTGTATTCAGGACCAACTCTTGCCAAAGTCGAACGGCTTCCGCAATCGATCAAACTGCACTTCGCGCACGCTGACGGGGGATTGGTTATGAAGGGATCTAAGCTGGAAGAGTTCGCCATCGCAGGAGATGATCGCAAGTGGTATTGGGCGGATGCACACATCGAAGGAAAAGCGATCGTGGTTTCATCGCCTTCGGTTCCGCGCCCGAAGGAAGTCCGATATGCGTGGCAGTCGAATCCGGTGGCAACGCTTTTCAACGGAGCAGGATTGCCGGCTGCGCCCTTTCGAACTGACACGTGGCCGGGAGTGACTGACGGAGCGAGACCTTATTGAGTTATCTTCGCAGTGTTTTACGGCCTCGAAGGTCCGAGATGTAGCGAAGTGTCTTAATTAACCACCAAGGACACGAAGGTACACAAAGGAAAACTGATGTGTCTTCTTGTACTTCGCGCACTTCAGTGCTCGGAACTCAGGACGCTTACGGATTCACGACCACCTTGCCAAACATCTGGCCCTTCTCCAGATATTCGTGGGCGGAGCGCAGGTCGTTGAGAGGAAATGTTCGGTCGACTACTGGCTTGAGCCGTCCAGCGAATACGTGGCCCAAAACTTCGTACAACTCTCCCATCGTTCCCATATAAGAACCGAGCAAGCGCAACTGACGAGCGAAGAGGTGCCGCAGGTCGACCGACACACTGGGGCCCGTGGTCGCGCCGCAGGTCACCAGAGTGCCCGCCGTTTTGAGAGACTTCACACTCTCTTCCCAAGTGGCTGCGCCGACGTGTTCGAAGACGATATCGACGCCTTCTTTATTGGTAATCTTTCGGACCTCGTCTGAAATTTTCTGGTTGTAATGGTCAATGCCGTAATCCGCTCCGAGCGCCTTCGCTTTCGAGAGCTTTTTTTCATTGCCTGCAGTTGTGATGACGCGACAGTGAAAAAGTTTTGCGATCTGAATTGCGGCGATCCCCACGCCCGAGCTTCCACCAAGGATCAACACTGTTTGTCCCTGGCGAATTCCTGCAAGACCGACGAGCATGTGCCATGCGGTCACGAAAACCAAAGGCACGCTGGCTGCCTGGTTGAAATCGAGCGAGTCGGGCATCGGGATTATGTTCGCAGCAGGAGCCGCGAACAGCTCGCAATTACCGCCGTCTACTCCGTTGCCTAAGACCGTAAATTCGCGGCACTGGTTCTGCAGTCCGGCTAGACATTTCGGGCAGTGTCCGCAGAAATGCATTGGGGCAATGAGAACACGCTGCCCCACTTCGAAGCCGGTCACGTATTCCCCGATTTCGGCAATCTCACCGGCAATGTCGCTACCGAGGATGTGGGGCAGCTTCACGCCGGGCAGTCCCTTACGGACCCACAGATCGAGATGATTCAGCGAACAGGCTTTTACGCGTACCAGCACGTGATCTTTGCGCAGCTGGGGATCAGGGATGTCTTCGTAGCTGAGAACCTCGGGACCACCGAACTGGTGAATGCGAATGGCTTTCATTTGCACTTGCTCCTTGAGGATTTCACGCTAACACATCATTCACCACGAAGGTCCACTAAGGAGCCAAATACTTGGTTCGACATTCAAAGAGTAGAATTCGGTGCGAGTGAGAATCATTCTTATCAGCGAGAAGGGGCCTTATGAACCTTATCAAGAAAAGCTGGATTGTATTACTTTCTTTCGCATTGTTTCTGCTGTTGCCTGCCACTACCGCTGTTGCACAGGATGAAGATGAACACGGTCCGCCGACTCTTGCGATCGGGACGGCGGCACCAGAATTTTGTTTGAAGGGAATCGACGACCAGACGCACTGCTTGAAGGACTACGCTGTGGCCAAAGTCCTGATGATCGCATTCATCTGCAATCACTGTCCTACGTCGCAACTGTACGAGACGCGCATCAAGCAGATCGCTGCGGACTACAAGGATCGGGGAGTGGCAGTCGTGGCCATTGAGCCGAACAATCCAAATGCGGTCCGTCTCGACGAGATGGGATACACCGATGTGGGTGATTCGTTTGACGAGATGAAAATCCGCGCGGCTTATCGCGACTTCAACTTCCCTTATCTCTACGACGGAGAGGATCAGAAGATCTCGAATCTATACGGGCCAACCGCCACGCCGCACGTGTTCATCTTTGATCAGGAACGCAAGCTGCGCTACGAGGGCCGAGTGGATAACAATCCGCGAGAACCGCTGGTTACACGGCGCGACGCCCGGCTCGCGTTGGACGCCGTGTTGGCGGGCAAGGCAGTTGAAGGTGCGAAAACTCCCGCTGTGGGTTGTTCCACAAAATGGCTCTATAAAGAAGAAGGACGCCGCGAGGAGATGACTGAGATCGAAAGGAAACCTGTATCGGTAAAACCAGTATCAGTAGACGACTTGCGTGCCTTGCGGAAAAATACAACGGGGAAGCTACTATTGGTCGATTTCTGGGCGACGTGGTGTGGCCCCTGCCGCAAAGAACTGCCTGAGTTCGAAACGATGTACCGGATGTACGGGCATCGGGCTTTTGATCTGGTTACGGTCAGCATTAACTATCCGGATGAGAAGCCCGGAGTGGATAAGGTTCTGCAGGCGGAGCACGGAACCAGCACCAATTACATCCTCGGTTCGACCGATCTATATGCTCAACTCGCCGCGTTTGACCCGGACTGGAATGCAGCCGTGCCTTACACGCTGTTGATCCGTCCAGATGGGACGATTGCCTACAAAGTGCAGAGCACGAATGTGGACCCACTGAAACTCAAAAGGATGATCATTGCGAATCTAGCCGATGACGATTACATCGGGCATCAGGCGTATTGGAGGGGGAAGTAGTTCGATTGACTCGCTCCTGTTAACCGCCTGATAATCAGTTTGAGTCTCGTATCGATGGATATCTACGAGCATATCGTCGAACTTCGCCGGCAAGGCCGCCGTGGAGCGGTGGCTACGATCGTCAATGTGCGGGGTTCGATTCCATCGTTTCAGACAGCAAAGATGCTAGTCAGGGACGATGGCTCGATTGTAGGTACGATTGGCGGAGGCTGCGTCGAGGCAGATGTCTGGCAGGCTGCGCGCGAAGTCATGGAATCGGAGAAGCCGCGAACCTTAAAGTTTGACTTGAACCAGGATCCCAAGTACGACACTGGCTTGGTTTGTGGGGGCACTCTGGAGGTTTTTGT
>DATJWZ010000145.1:0-5033 GCA_035500795.1 Candidatus Eiseniibacteriota bacterium
ACATCGAATCCGCCCAGATACGAGAAGCTGCTGTCCCCGAAGTCCTGGTTCGGCATCCGTATCGGATGATTGAAGATGTTGTCGACGTCAGCACCAAAGCTGGCAATGACGCGCTCACCGAGGTTGAAGTCTTTGTGCAAACCGAAATTCACTCCCCAACCGCCGGGCCCCCAGAGCAGATTCTTTCGGGCAACGGCGGGATTCGTGAATACATCAGCTCCCATCGGCGGAGGTGCAAACGCGTCGGGATTGAACATCTGATCCCCAACATGTTGGTTGTAGTTCCCGACGATCGCTGGCCGATAACCGATGTAATCATTGAAATCGCCAAGCGCATCGATGGACGTAGATGCGATATTTCCCGGACCCACCATGCGTGCACTGTTACCGCAGTTATCGCAGGTCCAGTACGGAGTGAATGCTGTGCCGCTCTTGGCAAACATTTGGAACGTCGTCTGCCATCCGCCGAAAATTGCGTCCTCCCACTTCGACATTCCTCGACCAAAAGCTCGGTTCCGCCCAAACGGCAGATCGTAGCCTCCATAGAACACAAACCGGTGGCGTGAGACCCAGGCATCCTGCGTGTAGTCCAGTTGCGGTTGAAATGGATTGTAGGGAACGCCCCCCAGGCTGGAATTGCCCTGGTCGATACCTGTCGATTTTGAATCGGTGTAGCTATAAGAGGCATTGAACATGAATCCACTGTTGTAGTGCCGCTCGACCTGCGTCTGGAATATGTTGGTCTGGCTATGACCGTAGTTCCCATAGGTAAGCAGGTAATCGCCGAGCGTCGGATACGCTAGACGAGCGTAGTCTGCGTTGGTCGGGAGGCAGTCTCCATCATCCGGACTGCATGCCGTCACACCATCGCCAGTCGTCGTTCCCCACGGATTGTTAGTGGGTGCAATCTCGTTCAAATCGATGCCGCCAATCAACCCGCTCGCATGCGTCCCCAGGTACGAAACACGCACCGCGGTCTTCATCCCCAACTGTCGCTCGAAAGTGGCGTTGTACTGCTGAACCAAGGGAGCGTGCAGGCCGACCGGCACGGCATTGATCGAGATGGCGCTGGAGTCGAGTACAACGTCACCTCCGGTCATCGGAGTAGGCCAGGCTTGTAGCGGCGGATTTACGGTACCGTTCGCTTTGGTCAAGGCCTGATTGAAGCCATTGGTTGAGATTGGATCGCGAATGCCCTGGGCAGCCGACGTGGGGAAATAGACTCCATATCCGCCACGGATGACCATCTTATCCCCGAGCCCCCAAGCTACGCCGACGCGTGGAGCGAAATTGTTCCTGTCCGTCCGGACCAGGCCTCGGCCGATTCCGAGCCCTGACTGCGCAGCGGTAACCGTCGGCAGCGTTGCGGGAATTCTCGGGTCCAGGTAACCAAGCGTCTTATCGGACGAGACGATGAAGCGCCCAGTGTTGTTGTCAAACGTGGGATCGAAGTTCAGCAGGATGTCGTGCTTGTCGATCCACGGAGAGACCAGTTCATATCGAATTCCAAGATTCAGGGTTATATTGCTCTTCACTTTCCAATCATCCTGGAAAAAATACCCCTGCTCCCAGTTGGTTACATCCATATCCGGACGCGTTTGCGCAATGTAAGTGACCTTGCTCGGGGGCAGTCCAAGCAGGAAATTGGCAAATGGGTTCACGCCGCCTCCGCTGTAGGTCATCGTTCCCCGCGGATTCCCGCGAGCGGTCGAGAAACCATCCAGGCCTTCGTTATGAACGAAATCCGCGCCCATCTTCAGGTTGTGCCTTTTCACAACCCAGGTCAGCGTGTCACCGAATGTCGCTAGATACTGGCTCTCCTGACGATCTGTATTTCGATTTCCGCTTTTATCGAAGGGTGTGAACTTGGAGCCATAACTGATCACGGTGTGGCCGAACGTGCTAAGTTCTCCCGGCCCTACGACGGCTCCATACGCGTCGATGGCCTGTTGATCCAACCCGATGCTGGATAAAAAGCCGTCCAGAGTTGTGTTGCTGCGCCGGAAAATGTACTCGCGATTGAAGCCGCCGCGAGCTTCATTGATGATGTTGTTGCGAATGGTACGCACATAAGAGCCGGAGAGCGTATGTGTTCGCCGTTCCTGCTGAGTCAGCCCGAGTCCCGTAAACGGCGTTCTGACAGCCGAATTGCCGCCGCTGAAAGCTTGCTCGTTTAACACTCCATAAACATGATCCCTGTCGGAGAAATCGTGGTCCACGCGAAGCGTTCCCAAATCACGTGTCGTGAGACTCGGCATGATGGTTTGAAACAACTCGCCAATCCGGCCGTTTGACGAACTGATTGGAATCGATGGATCGATCTTCGGGAAGTACGTCTGGATCAGTTGCTGCACGTTCGGATTAAGTAGCCGCGATGGGATGGTCTTGAAGACCGGCCCACAGCTCGTCGGATCGGTTGAGTCCGAACAGTACGTGGTCGTGTCATTGGCGATTTCAGATGCAGTGAGTTGACTGAATACGTTCGACGGAACGGCAGGCTTGAGAGAATCGTCCAGAAGAGAAAAATCGCCGGTCCAAAATGTCGGATGCGGGAGTTTGTTGTCCGTTACTTGCACCGAATCCCGAGCGTAGTTGCGCTCGTATGCCATGAAAAACCAGGTCTTCTTCAGACCCGGGATGGGACCGCCGAACGAGCCGCCAACGTCGTTGTAGTTGAAGTACGGAGAGGGATACGGATACAACGAGCCCTGCGCATCGGCGATTCCCTGCTGATCCTGAATCGTGAGGCCGGCAAGAGCAGAGTTCTTGTTGTTATAAAAAGCCGAACCATGGAATGCATTCGTGCCCCGCTTCGTGGTCACGCGAATGCTGGAGATCCCGGCATATTCCGCGCTGAAATCATTGGAGAGAACATTCAATTCTCCGACCGCCTCGAGCGACGGTTCACTCGCAGAGGCCGAGCCGTCGAGCGTGCTGGTGGATCGTTGCCCATCAATCGTAAAGTTCGCCCCGTAGCTCTGGAATCCCAGAAACTTGAACGTCCCGTCGCCGGTACCCTGCGTGATATTCGGATTCAAATAGAGGAATGAATAAACGTCACGGCTGTCGCGAGGCAGGTCAACAACTTCACGGGCACTGATCGTGTCGGAGATCGTTTGGTCCGTCGTGTTGATCGTGGGCGCCTCGGTAGTCACCTCGACCGCCTCCGACTGTCCCGCCACCCGCAGCACCGCGTTCGCCCCGATCACATCGCTGCCTGTAACAACAACGCCCGTCACGTCCGTCGTGCTCATGCCCGGAGCCGACACGGAAACTTTGTAGTTGCCCGGCTTGATGCCAAATGCCTGGTAATCACCCTGAGAGTTGGTAACTGTTTCGCGCGTAGAGCCCGTCGACAAGTCGACAATGACCACTTTCGCGTTCGGAACCAGGGCGCCACTGCTGTCTGTCACTGTCCCTCGAATGGTGCCGAGATCCGTCCCTTGGCCGAATAGCATCGGCGCACAGAGAAGGCAAATCGCACACGCAACCATCGCGGCTTGAGATTTGGCGTATTTCATAGGAGCTCCTGAAACAGGGTGAAAGAAATCAGCAGCTTTTTACCTCAAAACCATGACCGAAAGCAAGAAATAAATAAATTAACGTAACCATACGATACCAATCGCAACCAATTCCGCCCTCCGCATGGTAAAGTCCTTGCGGGAGTAAGCTTTCGATGATGAACGAAATATTGGGATCGACCGTCGTAGGGTCTGCGCTTGTTTCCTGCGCTGCGCTTCTGTTTGATATGGATGGCGTCCTCATCGATTCCACTCCGGCTGTCGAAAGGGTCTGGAGCGTCTGGGCACGAAAACACGGCCTCGACCCTCCTCAAGTCATCGCTCACGTTCATGGGCGCCCGAGTAGGTCCACGATTCTTCATTTCCTTCCGAATTCCGATTGTGAGATGGAAAACCGCGATGTGGAGAGCCGCGAAATCGAGGACACCGGAGGAATCGTCCTTCTTCCCGGCGCGGCCGAGTTGCTCACCAGCTTGCCCAAAGATCGCTGGACAATCGCCACATCGTGCACCCGCGCGCTGGCCGAAGCCCGCCTGCGCGCGGCAGGACTACCCATCCCCGAACGAATGGTGACTTCCACCGATGTTTCTCATGGCAAACCTCATCCTGAACCGTTCGCGAAAGCCGCAGCCAAACTCGGTTTCCCTGCTTCCGAATGTGTCGTCGTCGAGGACGTAGCTGCCGGAGTTCGCGCCGGCAAGAGCGCAGGTGCACGAGTCATCGCGCTGCGCACTACGATTCGCGATTCCGAACTGCGCGACGCCGGCGCCGACTTCATCCTGGATAATTGCGCAGATATCTCGTTAGTTCAGTCTTCCGACTCTTTGCAGCTGCGTCTGAAGGGCCCAAACACATAGATTGCTCATAGAATCCAGCTTCGCCGTAGAATCCGGCTTCAAAGGATAGAGAACCAGCATGCATCGAAGAGATCTTCTGAAAAGCGCTGCTCTGCTTCCGGCGTTAGGCTGCCTCGATTTGCGGGCCCTTGCTTCAAACGACCAGTCGGTGGGTTTTCCATATGCGCCTACCGAACGCCTAAACCAGGGGCCGTTCGGTATCGAGCAGGACGAAGGTTGGCAGACCATCCTGTTTACCACTCCCTCCGAAAAGCCTGTGCGCAATCCCGGATTTGGTTTGGTGGGATATACATGGGAAGAAAGTGGGCCCTCGTTAGCGGCACGAGAGGGACGCGAGACCCTGGAGCAGCATGTCGAGAGAATCTCTTCGCTGCCTTTCGTCGATGTCCTTTACATTCGTTGCGATTGGCGCAACGTGCAGTCCATCCCGGGTCGTCTCGATCTTAATCCGGTTTTCGCGCTCACGTTCGATGCCGCGAAACGAAAGGGCCTGCGGGTTGCATTTCGCGTGCAGCTCTCCAACACATCGTTTCAGCCGGAGGAAGTGGCGCTTCCTGCCTTTCTGCGAAGTCGAATTCCCCTCGTCAACATTGGCCGCATCCCGGGCAAAGGTGACGCGCAATACCGTGAGCCTCGATACGATCATCCTGAGTTT
>DATJWZ010000146.1:0-2257 GCA_035500795.1 Candidatus Eiseniibacteriota bacterium
ATCTCATCGTTGTCGAACGAAAAATCCTTCAAGTCAGACAACTTCGGAGGATTCCCGAACACTCCGAGCGCCCAATAGGCGGGACGCTCGCGACGCCGGTCGAAATCACGAGCGAACTGGAGGTAGCTCTCAGGAGCAGCGCGGATGTAGATGGCACCAAACAAAAAGACCTCGGCTGGGGCGCGGGACGGCAGGGCTTTCGCGACCGCCTTTCCGCTTCGGATGGCGGTGATCTGATCCTCGCCGAGTCCGATGTCCTGGCGAAAGAAGGTTTGCAGGTCAAGAGTCGATTGAGAACAGCCGGGCAACGCGGCCGCTCCAATCAAGATCATCCATGCGGTCGTCCGGATAGCACTTCGGATCACGGCAACTCTATTTGTGGTAGTTTCCGCTTTGTCGCTCATGGCGTGTCCTTTCAACTTCCTGGGTGAGGCCAACGTCTCAATTTCTCGAGTGGCGACCCGGGACAGGAAATTTGTCAACTGGCTCGGCCCGCTCACGTTCTTTCCGTTGTGCTCTGGGCCGGTACCATTTGAAGTAGATCAGGGTGCCGATACCGGCCAACACTGTCAGCGCGATCAGGAAATACAGTGTCGGTCGATAGTAGCGCGAGAAAAAGCCGATTACTCGCCGCCCATAAATGCTGCCCAAATAGGCCACGGCAAAGTAACGCACGGAACGCCCAGCAGCTAGCGCTGAGAAAAACCTCTCGCGCGGATACTGCATGATCCCGGCGGCCATCAAAACGGGAGTGAAAGGAAACGGTGGCGGCAGGATCGAGCCGGTGAATACTGTCATGAACCCGTGTTTCTCGAAGCGCTTATAAATGCCTTCCGCGCGCGGTTTCCCCACTTTTTTTTCTAAAGTCTGCTGGCCGCCCTTCTTAGCCAGCCGGTAAGTCCAGTAGCCACCAAGTACTTCTCCCACTGTGGCCATGAGTGCATAATACGGCCACCATTCATGGCGATGTGCCGCAAGCAGGATGATGAATACTTCCATGCCGCCGGCTGGGACAGACACAAAAGGGGTATTGTCGGCGATGCCGAGGAGGATCAAACCAGGCCCTCCCAGGCGGTGGATCCACTTCCAGAACGAGTCGGACACTACAAATAGGGAGAGCATTCTCATACGCGAACCAACGACGCACCGAGCGCTTTTTCAGCAGCATCCATTGCGCTCCTTGCCAAACGTGGCTTGGCGACCATTCGTTCGCAATCCGACTTCAAGCGAATAGGCCAAACGGAATTCTCTTCAAAACGAACCATCAGAATATGCGGCCAACGTGGAACTTTCCGCGCCATTTCGCCAAGTCAGCCCGAAAAGCACCACGCATCCTGCATTTCAAGATCTCCCGACCGGAACCGAGGCTGCGACCGCCACGGCATCTCCACCCGTCGCACTTTTTGCGGCTTTTCCGCGAAGAAGGCGCCGTTTGGCGGCCTCCACCAGCAAGAGATAGAGTCCCGTCGCGATGACAACAAAACCAAAGTACGCTGCTGGCAACGGCGTGAAACCCAGGACGCCCGCCAGCGGGCTGAAGGGCAAGTAAGTCCCGACTGCCACAGCGGCAAGACAGGTCGCGATCAAAGGCCCGCTGGGGCGGCTGCGCAATGGACTTTTCGCGGTACGGATGACGAATAGCACCAGCGTCTGGGTTGCCAACGATTCGACAAACCAGCCGGTATGAAACTGGGCCTCGCTGGCGTGGAAAAAATGCAACAACACATAGAACGTTAGAAAGTCGAAAATGGAGCTGATGGGTCCAATGAACACCATGAAATTGCGGATCAGACCAATATCCCAGTGCTGAGGCTTTTGCAGATACGTCTCGTCCACATTGTCCGTTGGAATGGTGAGCTGGGCCAAGTCATATAGAAGGTTATTCAGCAGAATCTGGGTGGGCAGCATGGGCAGGAAAGGCAGGAAAAGTGAAGCCCCTGCCATGCTGAACATATTTCCGAAGTTCGAACTTGTGCCCATCAGCAAATACTTCATCACGTTGCCAAAAGCTTTGCGTCCTTCAATGATGCCGTCATGCAGAACCCGGAGTCCCGGCTCAACGAGAATGACGTCGGCAACCTCGCGGGCCACGTCAACCGCGCTTGACACGGAAATGCCAACATCTGCGGCGTGAAGCGAAGGTGCATCATTGACGCCGTCCCCCATGAATCCTACCGCGTGGCCGTCGTGCTTGAGAGCCATCAGAATCCGGTTTTTCTGCGCCGGAGAAATGCGGGCGAATACGCGCGTGTGTTCG
>DATJWZ010000147.1:0-1058 GCA_035500795.1 Candidatus Eiseniibacteriota bacterium
GGTGGCGAGGCTGAAATTCGCGACTGGAGTGCCGCTCTGGGAATACCGGACCTCAGGGTCTTTGCCAACGTTCCCCACGAGGATCACTTTGTTTACGCTCTTTGGCATTTCTCTACCCCCGATCTAAGCGCACTTGCAGGAAAACGACAGAAATCACCGTTTTGCTGTCAGATTGTCCCGCGAGTGATTGCGCTGATCGACCTTTTGTGGGCCGGGATTTCGCATCTCCAGCGACTTCCAGCGTTCAATCACTCGCGCGACGATCTGACGGCGCGGGTGTCATGGGTTCGCAAGAGAACGGCCAGATTCTCTCTCGCGATGGCGAGAAGGACATGACATAAGGACAGGACATCAGGAAGCGAGAATCGGTCGATTGAGCCGCGGGATTTCTTGGAGTTGTTCTAATGCTTGGTTTTGGAAGGAGATGACGAATCGGAGGGCCCTGTTTTGGAATTCGGCGTCGCGCCGCCCTTAAGAGCCAGCTGCGCCTCAATGTGCTCACGACTCTGCTGGTCTCCGAAATAGCAAAGACCGACCAGTTCCTCGCCGGTTGCAGCGACTAGCCGAATTAGCTGCTCGCTGCTGATGCAATAGGTGGGATGGGACGGCCCGGTGCGGAGCCCAAAGCGTGCGGCGGGAGCGGAGGGATTAACCGGAAACTCGATCTCAATGTGCCGCCTTCGACGTCCCAGTTCGAGTAGAAAACACGGGATCACAACATTGGAGATCTCCGTGATTTCCTCCACACTCGCATCTTCGGCAGGACTCCCCCTGAACCCGGTGAAGACTTCCGAGATGAGGCGGGCCCTGGTGCGCTCGCCCCAGGAGTCCGGCTGCACTGCGAGTTCCAGGATCTTCTCGTCGAACTGGGCCAGGAACCGTGAAAAGCCCGCTTGGCTTAGGTTCCGACACAGAGAATCGGGATTGCCCAGCAGGTGCTCACAACGTGCGAAGATTTGCTCTGCCTCTTTTGATGCGATGCGTGGAATTTGTTGCTTATCTCGCCTGCGATTCCCAACTTTGGTATCAGGCATAGGGGTCCTTCTTTCCCGGCGACC
>DATJWZ010000148.1:0-1116 GCA_035500795.1 Candidatus Eiseniibacteriota bacterium
ACGAATGGTATAGGTTGCCGGCAACTCATCGATTGCCGGATAGTACGGATTCCAGTGAGCCGGTGGGTCAAGTTGTGTCCCAAGCTGGTCCGTCGACAGATCGTAGTGTGTGGCTTCGAATCCATCTTTTTCGTAGGTGTACGGCTGATTCGTGGCGGGGTCCACAGTCGGCGCAAATTTCGACGGTCCGAATCCGTGCCAGACGGGAATCGAAGGGTTGATGGAGTGCGTCAGATCGACATATTTGGCGGTCTTCAAGAATTCGTTGTAAGCACCCCACAGGGACCGCTGATTCCTCGAATGGTCAGAGCGCAGCAACACCGTCCCCAAGAGCCCAAACAGGGGAACTGCGACCAAAAGCGCCTTGACCGTGTTTCTCATCGTTTCATCCTTTCATGACCATGCCCGTTGCCGCATTTCTTGGCATATGCCGGCAAAAGGCGTTCAGAAAATGAGATCTGGCGACGGAGGCCGAGATGCCCGCTCGGTCCAACATTCGTAAGGAGCCAACTTCCGGGGTCCATATCTCTGGACCTTCCGCTTTCAAACGGCGCTCGTTTTCCGCACTCTTACGGGTCATTGTGAGGAGGAATTAGCGTGCCATACGCCGGAACATTCCAGCGCGAAACGAATCTAGCTTGAAGCTTTCTCGATCAGGCGGTGGGTGAAGGCGGAGCCCGGGGCGAGGTGTTTTCCAAGGAGACTTCCTGAAGCAACTCCGCGAGATAGGTCAGAACACGTCCCGTCGCCGGGAGAGGACCAATCAGCCCTCCGCTCGCGACTGTCGGTGCGACGCCGACATGCGCGGTCTGGCAGAGATGGCATGTCGCACCACTCTCGCTGTTTGCATGGGAGTGCACAATCGCTTGGGCAAGCACGCCAACAAGAACGGCAGCCACGAAAAGCGCAAATACCCTGACCAAAGCGTGCGTCGTCTTCTGCTCGGCCCTCATCACGGATGGTACACACTACTGCAATTTAGAATCGGGCGCTACAGTCAGTTTCCTTGAACTTTTCGTGCTTTGGAAGGCAACGATCCAATTCGAAACATGAACGGCTCGGTCCCAGCCGCCGATCGAATCAAAATCGGGATGCTAGAACCTGAATGTGGTACTG
>DATJWZ010000149.1:0-20539 GCA_035500795.1 Candidatus Eiseniibacteriota bacterium
GCACCCGCGCGGTTCGTTGCGTGACCCTGGTAGGTCGTCCCGTTAACGGCCCCCGGAGTGCCCGTCAGCAATCCCGACATCATGTTGCCAGGCAGATCGAAATTTACGAAATTCAATAAGTTGAAAACCGCGACTGACGGCCGGATCGTGATTCGTTCCTTGACGGTGTAGTTCCAGGCCAAACTGGTATCGAACGTCCGCAACCAGGATAAGTCCGCCTGACCTAATGGAGCCGGAGCCACAGCTGGTGCCACGCCGCCCAAATTGATCAGATCCTGTTGAGTCATCAAATTGTTGGTGACCAGCACTTGTCCGGCCGGCGTTGGTAGACCAGCAACCGTAGTGTTGTACTTCGATAGAGTTTTATTCAGACTGCTTTCGTCGACTCCACGATCGAAGTTCCCCGCGTGCGTTCCGGGAACAGGATCCTGGGTCGTGCCATCTCCGGTGAAATCGGTGCGAAAGATTTCTCCCGCCCCTGCACCAGTATTCGGAACAGTGAGCGTAGTGGAGAGCGGACTGTCAAAGTGACCCGCAGCGCCCCACTGAAATCCTTTCGGCAGATTTATGAAGCCGCCGAAGGAAATTTGATGCCGTCGATCCAGCGCCGATGGACCGAAATAGTGATTCACGTTTCGATTATCCAGAGCTGGCGCGATGAAATCCTGGTCACCACTTGCGGCAGTTACTGGACTATCCGCCGGCACACCGCCACCCGAATTGCTGAATCGCGAGATCGCATACGACAATTGCAGATTCATCGACTCCGCGCCACGGAACGGGTGCTTTACGTTGTCGACCAGCTTGATTTGAATTCCGTTATAGACTGAGCGCCCCACAGGTGACAGAAATCCCAGCGGTGGCGCAAGCGGATTCATCCCTCCGAAAGCGCAGTTGTGTCCCAACTGGGCAAGGCAACTATAACCACCCATATCTGTCGAGGATCCCAAGCCATGGGAGGCATAGTCGCTCATATTTGCCGGTCGCGCGGGATTCACGGCTGTTCCCCACGTGCCGCCGTCCGTCGTTCCGGTTGCGGGATCGAAAAGGCAGTTCAATGCCCAAGACTGAGGAACGCTTATAGCACCACAGTCAGCCAGGGTCTTGGCGATCGCAGCCTGCGCTCCCCCTTTGTCGAAATAGCGCACATCGCCTGCGTGATTCTGATCAACGCCCAGCAAGTAATGCGTCTGCACGTTTCGAACGATATCCGCGTTCAGCACCATGCCTGGCTTGAGCTCACGCTGAAAGCCGATATTCATCTGTATCGAGCGCGGCGACCGATAGGTCGGGTCGAACATGGAATTTCCGGGTGCAAAGAAGCAGCTTGTCCCACCCGCGCAACCATTGAGATACTGCCCCGCGAAAGCTGGATTCGGCGCATTCAAGTTGAACGGCGAAGCAGCAACGTACGCTTGCTGCAGCCCGATGATCGCCGGCAGTGCATTTCCAATCACCGGGAAACTGGTTGCTCCCGGAGCACCGCAGATTGCAGCTGCAGATGCACTTCCGGGAGTGTTCAGCGGTCCGCTCGCAGTCTGCAGCGTAGTCGGTTGACCGGGGGCGGAACAGGCAGAAAAAGACTGCAGAAACGCACCGGTCCGCTGGCGGTATGGCGCGTCAAACAATACGTTGTTAAACAGGGAGTTCTCCCAGAACAATCCAATACCACCACGAAACACCATCTTGCCGGAGCCGCCCGTATCCCAGGCGAAACCGAATTGCGGCGCGAAGTTTGTGTTCGGTTGCGCGACTTGGTCACCGAGACCCGTAGCCAGTGAACTCAATTGCGGGATAGGAGCGTACTGACTATCAGTACGTCCGGTATCGCGATGGTATCCAAGTCCAAAGGTTAGTGCCCAATTCGGGTGGACCTTCCACGTGTCACCGAGATATAAGAGGATGCGGTTGTCCGGCCCCAACTCACCTGCGGGAAACCCCAAGGCAGATTTATTCGTGGAGTAACCGAGCCCGTTGGCCAGCACAGCCGAATCCGCAGGATAGTTGAAGGGATTGGATGCTCCTCCGGGGAATGGTCCGTTGGCGGCATTGATAATCTCCGCCTGGGACACCTGCGAAGTAATCTGCGGCCCGTTTCCATAGAACGACGCGAATCCGCCCGCCACGATGTAGTTATACGAGCCTCCGAAACGGAGAGCGTGGTTTCGCCACATTCGGCTGCCGTCGTATTTGATCTCGATATTTCGTTGCGGCGTACCTTGGGGCGCCAGGTAACTCGGTCCAGCGACGAGGCCGGTTGCACCCATGGCGATTTCGGCATGAAGATCGTTGAATGGCAGAGCCGCGTTGCCAATGGTTGCGTCAGCCATCTGATTTTCAAATTTCAGAAACGAGAATCGAATCGAGTTCGCTTGGTTCCACCGGTCGAAATCAACACCCAGAACGTGGTTTCGTGTGATGTTGACATTGTCGTACACCGAGTAGCCCAGGCCCGACGTTGCGTCCGATGAGTTCTTGAAATAGGAAAAGCGGTAGAACGCGCGCGCGCCTTGAGTGAAGTGATAGTCCAGCCGGCCCAGCAGATTTTCCTCATGAAAGGGATTGGAAAAAGTGCCGGAATATTGTGAGAATGGCGCCGCAACTACAACCGGAACTTGTACGTGCTGAAGCGTGCGTTCGCCGTCGACGAAGAAGAATGCCTTGTCCTTGATGATCGCGCCCCCGATCGCGCCTCCATACTCGCTACGCTGGAAGGGCGCCTTGAATCCGGGCGGAGCGGGAAGCTCGCTGGAAAAAGAACTGTCGCGGAATGCGCCGAAAGCCTCCCCGTGCAAAGAGTCGGTCCCGGATTTCGTAGTGATATTCACCGCACCCGAGGACGTCAGTTGGGTGGATACATTCAGACTCGACTGGCTGATATGGAATTCTTGAATGGCTGTAGCTGGGACGCTGATCGTTGTCGTTCCGACGGTCTCATCGGATACATCCCCTCCATCTACTTCGATGCGGGCTGTACGTCCAAAGCGGCTTCCGAACGAGACGGATTGGTACCCAGCTTTTGTAGGATCGAAGCTTTGCCCGTCTTGAATCTGAACTCCGGGCTCGAATTGCGCCAGACTGAGGAAGTTCCGCCCGTTGAGTGGCAGATTTTCGATCTGAGGCAGCGTCAACTCGCCCTGCACGGTGCCTTCTTCCGTGTTGAGTTGCACCTCACCCGACATCTTGAGATTCCCGTTTGCGGCATTGTCGGATTTCACATCGACTACGAGTTGAGCTGGCTTAAACCCGATCGCCTCTGCCCGAAGATTGTATGTCCCAGGTGCAAGGTTGCCCACGGTATAAGCACCCCGGCTATCCGTTGTAGCTGTGATGGCCTTTCCGGTTTGCCCGGTAATCGTCACTTTGGCTCCAGCTAGAACCGCTCCTGAAGGAGAGGTCACCGTGCCCGAGATACTGCCGGTCGCGGCCGGCATCTGCGCCAACAATGGGGATGAAATCAAGGTAATCGTGGCCAGCAGGCTCAAATGCAACCACCCGCGCCAATTACCGTCCCGCAATAACAGGTTCAGCATTATTTCCAACCTTTCAAGATCTGGTCCGGAAGAGATTCAGCAGCTAAGCAATCCAATGCAATCAGACCTCACACCGAACCGTGGAAATTCCAGCAGTTTTTCAGCATGGAGTCTGCAAACGCTATCACGTGGAACGAATTGTGCGTCTGGGAGCCCTTCAATAACTTTCAGTCGCACAGTTCATCGACACCTGCGCCATGCCAGCGCTTCTAAGCTTCAACTGGCGCAATTTGTTCTAGATAAGGCTTAAAGGTTTCTAAATAAATGTATCTGATTTCGAAACAATGAACCAACTTCTGCCCAACACATTCGGAATCGCGTTCGAAGAAACGAACCTGACACTAGACCCTAAAACTCTGATTTGACTGTGTAATACCCCGCTCGATGCCGGACTCGGTACGCCGCCGCGTCGGGCACGCCTACTACGTTTACTTGGATGCGCCGGAATTCCGAAAACGAAGTGCGCTGCGAGGGATAGTACGCAAGCAGATATTGCGTTCTCAGTTCGTCGCTGATTTTGTGGAAGGCCTCATCCAGCTGTGCGACAGATGTCGCGTAGTAGTACTTTCCGCCAGTGTCCTCCGACAGCTGAATCAGCGCATGTTCTCCGCCGGTTTCGCGTCCAGCGCTGTTTTCAATGGGAACGACAATGATTGAATAGACGATCGCCTCCGCTTCTTCCGAAGCCCTCACCGCCTCCTTGTAATCGACTTTACTGATCGTGTCGCCCCCATCAGTGATCAGGACGATCACTTTGCGTCCTTTGCGATGATCCAGCGCTCGTGACGCCAGATAGATTGCGTCGTATAGCGCTGTCGCTGCTCCAACCCGGATGTGATCGATGCTCTCATCGATATGCCTCAAATCGGATGTGTACCCATGAGTAGCTTCGTTGACTACTTCGCTAAACGCATAAACGGAGAGCGCATCAATTGGCCGAAGGATGTCATGAGCGAATCGCTTCGCGGACGCTTGTTCCAGCGGAAGATCATGCCTCGTGCTCAGACTCGTATCGATTGCAAGTGCGATCGAGAGGGGTAGCGCCGATTCTTTGTCGAATACCTTGATCTGCTGGTCGTGATCGTCCTCTTTGAGGATGAAATTGTCCTTGTTCAATCCGCCAATCGGAGACCCATGCTGGTCGGTAACCGTAACGAAAACATTGACCAGGTTCACGTCGACCTTCATGGTCGTATCGGGATTCGACTGCTGCTCAGCGGAACGGTCGGACTGACGGGCTTGGGACTTATTCGGATTGGGTGATGCTGGCGCCTGCTGCGCCCAGGCGCTGCAGACGAACATGAGGCAAATGGCCGAAAGCAGGCTGATCGCGGGTTTACTCATTCGTGGATGCTAAGTGACTGAATTATAACGTTGCAGCCCGATCACTTAGATGCACGGTACAGGGCAGGGCTGCCTGCTCAGGATTGCGCTTTGGGGATTTCTTCCGGGAATGGCTCCCCGTCTGCCCAAACAGCTCCATCCTCAAAATATTCCTTCTTCCAGATCGGGACCGTGCGCTTCAGCGTATCAATGAGCCATCGGCACGCCTCAAAGGCCGCTGCCCGGTGAGCCGATGCCACCACGATCACAACGCTGGTTTCGCCAATTTCTAGGCGGCCCAGCCTGTGCACGATGGCGAGATCCCTGACCTTGAACTGTTCGATGGCCTTCCCGGCAAGCGTCTCCAACTCCCTGAGCGCCATCTCTTCATACGCCTCATAGTCCAGATACAAGGTCTTACGCCCTCGCGTCTGATTGCGCACGACGCCCTCGAAGACGATCGCCGCTCCATCTTCGCCCTGCTTGATGTCTGCCAGAATCGAAGCGCTGTCGATACTCTTGCGAACGATGGAGGCGTAGTGCCGTTTCCCCAGTGTCTCCTCGCGATCGCCGCGCCCTCCGCTGACGGGCGGGAGCAATGCAACTTCGTCGTTGGAGTTCAGCCGGACATCCGGGCGAACATATTGCTGATTCACTGCCACGGCTAACGAAGGGATTAAATTCTGAAGCGCTGGAAACCGGGACTCATAGTGCCGGAGCACGTCCCGCGCAACACTTTCATCAGGCAAATCAAGCTCGTCGACAGACTTCCCGGCAATATCCTTCAACACGCCGAAGAACCGCACGCGCACTCGCATCAGGCGTCCAGTGTATCGCGAGTGCGCTGGAAGCGAGCCTCACCGGTTTGTGCCGCGGATGCTCAGTGTACAATCCATGCACTCGCAGGACGGGACATGGCCTTTTCCACAGGAACTCGACTCGGCCCGTACGAAATTATCGCGCTGCTCGGTGCCGGCGGCATGGGCGAGGTGTATCGGGCGCGTGACACGCGGCTCGAGCGCACGGTCGCGATCAAAATCTTGAACGCGGCCCTGGCCGCATCGCCGAACCTGAAGACTCGATTTGAACGCGAAGCGAAGACCATCTCGCAGCTGAATCATCCGAATATTTGCACGTTATATGACGTCGGCCACGACGATGGCACCGATTACCTCGTGATGGAGTTTCTCGAAGGGGAGTCGCTGGCAGAGCGACTGAAGCGCGGCCCGGTGCAGTTGAAAGAACTTGTCTCAATCGGCTGCGACATCGCTGAGGCACTTGAGCGTGCCCACCGCGCTGGGATTGTGCACCGCGACCTGAAGCCCGGAAATATCATGCTGACGAAGACGGGCGCGAAGTTGCTCGATTTCGGACTAGCGAAACCTGGCGCGACGAGCGCGGCAGGCAGCAGCGCTTCCGCTCCTCTGCTCAGCGTCGCGATGACTATTGACTCTCCCACTCCGCCGCACTCTCCGCTGACCCAGCAAGGCGCGTTGGTTGGCACCGTACAGTACATGTCCCCCGAGCAGATCCAGGGCCTCGAAGCCGACAGCCGCAGCGATATCTTTGCTTTTGGTGCGGTCTTGTACGAGATGGCGACCGGGCAGCGGCCATTCAACGGCAAATCGCAGATCAAGGTCGCATCCGCGATCCTGGAAGACGAGCCACCGCCTCTCAGTGCAGTCCTGAAAACGTCACCTCCGACCCTGGACCGTCTCGTGCGTACTTGTCTGGCCAAAGTTCCGGACGAGCGGTTTCAGTCAGCGCTGGATGTAAAGCTCGAGTTGCAGTGGCTATTGACGGCGCAACCGGCAACTGAGTCCACACGAGTGCAGTCCGCGGGGTGGATCACGTACATTGTGCCCGCAGCGGTCGCGATCGTCGCTGCGTTTCTAGTCTGGATGCTTCTTTCGCGGCCGGCGCAGCATACGATGAATTTCACGGCCGCCCTGCCTTCCTCCGCCCGCTCAATGGCCATCGCTCCCGACGGGAAAACCGTTGCTTTGGTTACCTATCGCGAAGACACGCACCGCGTCGGACTGTTCCTGTACGAAATTGGCGCGAGCGACTCCAAGGCTCTCGCTGGCACCGACGATGCGAGCTTTCCCTTCTGGTCGCCCGATGGTCGCGCCATAGGATTTTTCGCGAACGGGAAGCTCAAACGTTTTGATCGCGACAGCGCTTCTGTCCGCACGCTCTGTGATGCTGCTAGCGGCCGCGGTGGCACATGGAATAAAGCAGGCACAATTCTCTTCACGCCCAGTGGCAGCCTGAACGATGGCATCATGTCAATTTCCGATAATGGCGGCGAGCCGACCAAGCTCAATTATCCCGGCACCGCTACCACCGAGAACAGCTATCGCTGGCCCGTCTTCATGCCTGACGGCAAGCACTATCTTTTCCTCGCCGCAAACATTCGTGGCGACACCGACCTCAACTCTTTGTATGTCGGTTCCATCGACAACCCGAGCGAAAGGCACTTTCTCACCAAGACTCCGTACAACGGCAACTACGCCGACGGATACCTCTTCTTCGTTCGCGATGGCGCCATCCAGGCCCAAAAACTCAATCTCGGCTCCTACACGCTGTCTGGCGACGTGGTGCGTATCTTCGATAATGTGAAGCCGCAATCGCGCATTTTGTATGCGACGTTCGCTGCAGGCGGCGACGTTGTCATCGCGCAAAAGGCCGGCGACGTGTCGCTTTCCAAATTGACCTGGTACGATCGCAGCGGAAAAACAATCTCCGATTCCGCGCCTCCAGACACTTACGGCAACCTTGCCATCTCGCCCGATGGGAAATATGTTGCCCTGGATAAAACCGACGCGGCGAACGAGAACACCGACGTTTTCATTTACGATCTTGCGCGTTCGTCTTTTCGGCGTCTTACTTTTGATCCTGCCATCGATTCGTTGCCGGTGTGGAGTCCAGACCGCAGCCGGATTGCATTTGGGTCCAGCCGCGGCCGCAATTTCAATATCTACGTCAAACCAGCTGACGGATCGCAAGCCGAGCGCGAGTTGGCTCCGCCGAGCGGAGTCGATTCGCTTCCGGTCGACTGGTCGCGCGATGGCAAGATTTTGTTGTACCTCGCCGGCCGCGATCTGTGGCTGTATTCCTTTGCGGAGGGTATGCCGCACTTGTTTCTGAAAGGGACCGCTTCCCTGAAGAACGCCCAGTTTTCCCCGGACGGCAAGTGGGTCGCCTACTCGTCGAACGAGAATGGACGATGGGAAGTGTACGTCACCTCGGTTCCTGACGCGCACGGCAAGTGGCAGGTGTCAACGGACGGCGGCGAACAACCGCGCTGGCGCGGCGATGGCAAGGAACTCTACTTTCTGTCATCGGATGCGAAGCTGATGGCCGTCTCGGTGGATTCGAAGAACGAATTCGAGTCTGGCACACCGGCGGTGCTTTTCCAGGCCGAGCCTCGCGAACAAATCGCAACCACGGAGCGAGTCGTGTATGACGTCAGCCGTGACGGGCAGCGCTTCCTCGTCAACAGCAGATCGAACAACGCCTCCGCACATCCGATGTCTGTAATCTTGAACTGGAAAACTGAAATGAAGAAGTAGTTTGCCGCACGATGCCAGATCTGTACGAGCATCATGAACGCTCAAGTCAGTTGATGAACCGTTCGGCCATAGGCAAACCAATCAAAGAGTTTAGTCGATTGGCGTTAAATCCCCACTACCTCATTGACCAGTTCGGCGGGCTGCCTCTCCCTGTATCCTTCGGGTAGTCGCCAACAAGATGAGGGCCCATTTTCTGTTCGACCTTGCATCCGTCGATTATTTCATCGGGTATTAGCCAGCGGTCAGGGTGTCCAGGATCGTAGCCAACCGCAAGTTTCCGGCCGATCATTCGGCCAATCATGGATTCCTCATATGCCACAGTGTCCGGTAAGAGCAAACCGGCCCGAGTAGTACTCCCCTCGAACTTGGTACGAGAATGCAAACGCCGGAAGCCTTACTGCATTGAAGCGGGTTGAGGTGACGACCTCAAGGGCACCAGTCTGAATCGTGGCTACAGTCATCCGCATGCTCTCGTCAATCTCCGTTGCTCGATGCTAAAAAATAACAACGCCAGCCCCGAAGGACCGGCGTTTAAGGATTTCTATATTCAGCTCAAGCCCTTGTCAGGACTCGATCATGCAATGGCTCAGGTTCTTTGATCGGTTCGGTCGGACCGTATTCCTGCTTTGGATCCTTTGGCGGTGCTGCCGGAATGATCTTGGCAGCAGGACCTTCAGCCACTTCCGGCAACGAAATGCGCAGTGCCTCGTCGATGGTCTTTACGTAGTGAACGTTCAGATTCTCGAGTTGCTCCGGCGTGAGATCCTCGTCCACATTCATCTTGTTTTCCGCTGGCAGAATTACGTCGTGCACTCCGGCGCGTTTTGCGGCGAGCACCTTCTCTTTGATTCCACCCACGGGCAGAACATTTCCGCTGAGAGTAATCTCGCCCGTCATCGCAATCAGCGGAGTGATGCGGTGTTTCGTCAACAATGAAACCAGCGCTGTAGCCATGGTCACGCCGGCTGAGGGCCCATCCTTTGGGATCGCTCCCGCAGGCACGTGAATGTGGAGGTCGTGGTTGGCGAAGAAGTCCTCCGCCACACCAAGCCGGTCCGCATTCGAACGAACCCAGGTTAACGCAGCCTGCATCGATTCCTGCATGACTTGCCCGATCTGGCCCGTCATGGTGAATCCACCCTTGCCCTTCATCGCATTCGCCTCGACGAAGAGCACGTCGCCGCCGGCAGGCGTCCACGCCAAGCCCACCGCCACTCCAGGCCGCTCCGTGCGCTCGGCAATTTCCCCTTCGCTGCGGATCTTAATCCCACCCAGGAATTCCTGGATGATCTCTTTGTTCACGATCAGTTTTTCGGTCTTACCTTCAGCCAGGCGTCGCGCCTGTTTGCGGCAGATCGTTCCAATCGTTCGCTCAAGGCTTCGCACACCCGCTTCGCGCGTGTAGTGGCGAATCACGTAGCGGACCGCCTCTTCGGGAAACTCAATCTGCTCAGGGGTGATCCCGTTCTCATCGATCTGCCGAGGGATAAGGTACTTGAATGCGATGTGCACCTTCTCCTCTTCGGTATACCCCTGCAGTTCGATGATCTCCATGCGATCACGCAATGGCTCCGCGATCGGATCGAGCATGTTCGCCGTCGTGATGAACAATACCTTGGACAAGTCGAAGGTCACGTCAAGGTAGTTGTCGCGAAACGTAGAGTTTTGCTCGGGATCGAGCGCTTCAAGCAATGCAGAAGCCGGATCGCCACGGAAGTCACGCCCAACTTTATCGATCTCATCAAGCATGAATACCGGGTCTTTGGTCTCGGCGCGGCGAATGCCTTGGATGATCTGTCCCGGCAAAGCTCCGATGTACGTCCGACGATGGCCGCGAATCTCAGCTTCATCGTGCACGCCACCCAAAGAGAGGCGCACGAACTTCCTTCCTAGAGCTCGAGCGATCGACTTTCCCAGCGAGGTCTTCCCCACGCCCGGAGGTCCGACAAAACATAGGATCGGCCCCTTCATGTTCGGCTTGAGACGTCGCACTGAGAGGTAATCGAGAATGCGGTCCTTCACCTTCTCGAGATCGTAGTGATCCGTGTCCAGGATCTCTTTCGCCTTCGGAATCTCAATTTCTTGCCCGGAGGTCTTGGCCCACGGCAGAACCGCCAGCCACTCGATGTAGTTCCGAGTAAGCGAATAATCGGCGGCCATCGGCGACATGCGCGACAACCGGCCCAACTCTTTCAGGGCTTCCTTCTTCACCTCGTCGGGCATCCCCGCTTCTTCGATTTTCTTCTTCAGATCCTCAACGTCGCGCTGTCCTTCATCCTGCTCGCCCAGCTCCTTCTGAATAGCCTTCATTTGCTCGCGCAGGTAATACTCGCGCTGCGTCTGCTGCACCCGATCCTGTACTTCGCTCTGGATCTTGTTTCGCAGTTGCTGGACCTCAAGCTCTTTCGCGAGATGCTGGTTGATTTTCTCCAGCCTCACGTGAATATCGAGCGTCTCTAGCGTGTCCTGTTTGTCCGGCGTCGAAAGCGAAGGAAGAGACGATGCGATGAAGTCGACCAGCCTGCCGGGCTCATCGATATTCATTGCAACCGTTGAGAGTTCATCCGACAAGGTCGGTGATCCCGCCACAATCTGCTGAAACAACGTCAGGACGTTCCGCTGTAGAGCTTCGACTTGCGATGTCGCGATTGGCATCGCACTCTCTTGCAGCTGAGAGTAATACGCGCTCATGAACGGTTGAAGCTGGGTAAACTCACCTAACTTTACTCGTTCCAGGCCTTCGGCGAACACGAACAGGCTCTGGTTTGGCATCTTCACCACTTTATGCACGACGGCGGAAGTGCCCACCGTGTATAAGTCGCTTGGTTGTGGTGCGTCCACGCGCGCTTCACGCTGCGCCACCACAATTATGGTCTTGTCTTCCCCTAAGGAATTGATTAACTGAACTGAACTTTCTCGCCCCACCGTAAGTGGCAAAACAGCATGCGGGAACAAAACTGTGTCCCGTACCGGCAGCACCGGCAACGACTTTTGCTCGTTTGTTTCTATAACCTTAGGAGAGCGCTCACTTGGCGTCTGCTGGCTCATGATTCTCCTTGAGTGTAACTCGCTCAAGTTTAGATGTTATCCGTTCTGAAAAGTTTCAGGGCCGAACCCCCACTGATCCAGTCACGGATTCTACGGGTTTCAAATGCGAGCGGAATGTTTCTAAGGTGCAGAGGCTAACGCGCAGGATGCCCCGGTGCAAGCCTAAATTTTCCTATGTTCTGCCGTAGGTAACGGTTGCGCCAAAAGAGAGAGAGTTCCACGATGTCCGGCGAAAGGCCGGAAGCTCGCGGAACTCAGCGATGAGATAGCAAACCCAGCTCAGAAAACGTGCTTTGCGGTGTCGCCCCTGAAGACCAATTCGCGTAATACTTTTTCCTTACTGGATGTAATTTCGTATACGGCCTCGTCCTTGTCTGCTTTTGCGGCAAGCGGAACCAATGTGCATTTCACGCGAACGGCCTCTTTACTGCTGCCGGCGCGTTCAAATGCCATGATGTGCTCGTCACCTTGCATGCTGTGTCGAACGATGTACTCACCTGCAGGAAGAACATCGCTGCCGATGCGAACGGGCTCTCTGAACGTGACCCGGCTCTCTTCGTGAATTCCCAGTTTATTTTCCGATGCAATCGCGATTGCACAGAGACCGAGCAGAAAAATACCCAAAAACTTGAAAAGGCGCATGAAACCTCCTCCGAGAATGTCTGCGGTTTTTCAGCAGAAGACGACAACAGTGTAGGAGTGTTGCAGTTATCGACCTGTACGCCGGATCACATAAGGCTGTGATGGCAGGAAAGCCAATCCCGGTTTTGAACTAACCGAGCTAAGTCGCAGATTGTTGCTGCTTCTGCAGTGCTGCAGCCTAGTCGAGCATGTGATGCTCCTCGGCGCCTCTTTCACGCGGCTCGGTAGATCCCCAGCACTTTGACGAATTCGGCCACTTCCTCCAGATGGCGAAGTGCATTTTGCGCGGGCTCATCATCGCCTCGCAGGAAGTCCACGTAGAATACATACTCCCATGGCCGGCCCCGCATGGGGCGTGATTCGATCTTGCTCAGACTGATATCGCGCAACGCGAACACACTGAGAGACTTAAACAAGGCGCCTGGCAAGTTTTTCACCTGAAACGCAATGGACGTCTTGTTCGCTCCCGCCGGGATGAGCCGCTGAAAGTTCGTGGCTTTTCCTTTTCCTGAGATTTTGCGTATCAGAAAAAATCGAGTGAAGTTGCGCTTATCGTCTTCCACGCCCGCCTGGAGGATCTTTCCCCCGTACTCGCGTGCGGCCTGCTGTCCCGCGATTCCCGCCGTATCCTTCAAGTGTTCCGACATAACGTGCTTCACGCTTCCAGCAGTGTCATAGAACGGCTCGGGCAGCATTTTCTTGTGTTTTCGGAAGAACTCGCGGCACTGATCCAGCGCAACTGGATGCGACAGGATCCGGCTCAAACAATTTAACGTCACGCCCGGCGCGGCGATTACGTTATGCACGATTCGCAGAAGGTATTCGGCCTGAATGAAGACGTTTCTTGAAACCAGTAAGTCCGCATGTTCGGCAACGGTGCCTGCCAGCGTGTTCTCAATGGGGATCACAGCCGCATCCGCCGCTCCCGATTGCACGTGATTAAAGACTTCCACCGACCGCATGCAAGGCACTACGGTGCAATGCGGAAGCATCCGTTCCGCCGCCTCGTGACTAAACGAACCTCGCTCGCCCTGAATTGCGATTTTCTGGTTTGCAGCTTTCATGACAGGCAAGTTATCTGGATTCTTGAGGAAAGCGCAAATGATTTTGGATTACACTTCGTCAAAGATTAAACAGTCATACACGGATTTAGGCGTTGCTCAAGATTTTCTTAAGCACCAAGGCGTCGACGCCGTTGGCGTAGTAGCGGGGCCACGTGCGAACCACTCTGTAGCCATGACTCCTGTAGAATGCGAGCGCGCTCACATTGTCGACGGCCGTCTCCAGATTGATGATCCTGCTCCCGCTCGACACCAAGCGATCTTCCGCCCCGCGAAGGAGAAGCGAGCCAACTCCCGACCTTCGAGCCTGTGGACTCACGTCAATGGTGATAACGTGTCCTGCTTTGCCACCCTGAGTCACAATAAAGCCCTGGATCTCCTTGGCGTCAGTCGCCACTAGCGTAAAGGCTCCCGAACGATTGATGAAGCTCATCAGTTCAGGTTTCGAGTACGAAACGCCGGGCGCAAAGCACTCCTGATCCATCCGCCAGAGAGTCTCAAAGTCCCCCGGTTGGAAATCACGTACGAAGGTGGCCACGGCGGTATTGTATTCCGCCAAGGCGTCAATTCGGCCCAGAGACATGCGGAATTGCCCGCAGCAAGTGGCTGATTCCACGTTTTCCACAACCTCCCTGAATTTGGTTACGAAAATTTGCATTCTGGGGACCATTGACCTCTTGCTCAGCCCGCAACCTCGGACGTACCATCGGCATCAGAGGATTAGGCGAAGACGGCTGTGGGACGCCTTCTTGGGATCGACGTTATCTGTGCGGTTGTGCTGTTAGGGGTGTGGTATGCCTTGTTCGCAGCCTACAACCGTCGCCGCGGAGCGGAAGCGCTTCGCTGGATTCAGTCTGCTTGCGCCGGTAAGGGTCGCATCGTCGACTTTCGCTGGCTCAATAGTTCGCGACTTCATGCCCGGCTTCAATTTCCCTCCCGCAGCTTTGAGAATGCCCGAGTCACCCTGAAGTTCTGTCCACGTGCCCTGCCCGTCCACTGGGTCCTCAGCCGCCTGCATAAACAGAAAGAGACTTTAACTTTCGAAGCCGACCTTGGCGGATCACCCCTCTTCCGACTGGATGTCATTCGCCACCGCTGGTGCGCCCACAGTCGCGGCGTTATCAGCCGTAAGCGGCACGAACGCGAATGGGACATCTACGAGCCTGGACCGATCGTCTTGACAACCCGCACGCACTGGAAAGAGGATTCGACCTCTGAACTGAACACGCTGATGACCGTGCGCCAGCAGGATGTACTTCAAGTGCGCTTCCGCCCGGAATCGCCTCAGTTCTCAGCCACGATCGCCCTCGACGCACTGCACGACCCGCGAACCGCTGCGGGCTTCCTAACCACTCTGCGCGAACTGGCCTCCGGCGCGTCGGCCCACCATCAGTAAGTCGCGCATTCCGAGTTACTTCAGTCCCCTTGGACCAACGGGAACCTTAGTGATTGGCCTTGCAATGAGGTAGACTGCGCCCATGGGCCGCCAGAACTCGATTCGTTTATTCAGCTATTCAGGAATCGAGGTGCGCCTCCACTGGTTCTGGTTTTTCGCTGCCGTATATGAGATCCAAGCGCGCGCAGGCCTTTATTCCTCAATCTTCTGGAACATCCTGGAGTATCTCGCACTTTTTCTGATTGTGACGCTTCACGAATTCGGCCATGCGCTGGCATGCAGGCAGGTCGGCGGGAGAGCGAACCGGATTCTGTTGTGGCCGTTTGGCGGAGTGGCGTACGTTGATCCGCCGCCACGTCCAGGCGCGACTTTGTGGAGCATCGCGGCCGGTCCGCTGGTCAATGTTGCGCTCCTCCCTATTCTGTTCATTGCCGTCAGCGCGGCCAAATCGGCTGGTTGGCCTTCCCAATTACGCGACGCCTTTACACTGTTGTTGAGCGTTTCCCAGATTAACCTTTTGTTGTTGGTTTTCAACATCCTGCCGGCCTATCCCCTCGATGGTGGACAGATTTTACGTTCGTTGTTGTGGTTTGTTCTCGGTCGTGCCCGCAGCCTGATGGTAGCGGCCGTTTTCGGTTTGTTTGGCGTCGGCGCATTCATTGTATGGGCAATCTCGAAGCAGAATGTGTGGCTCGGATTGATTGCCATATACATGGGTATGAATTGCTGGGGTGGATTCAAACACGCCCAACAATTACTGCAAATGGCCAAGATGCCCCGACGAAACGGCTACACATGTCCGACCTGCAACACCGCGCCGCCGATCGGTCAATATTGGAGGTGCAGCCAGTGCGGACAATCCTTCGACACCTTCGAAACAGGTGCGGTGTGCCCCAACTGCAAATCTCAATTCCCCGCTACGCAGTGTCTGGACTGTGGGCGCCAGCACGCGTTACCTGCATGGACATCGACTTCGCTCGCTCCACATTTTTCCAACACGTAGAGCCAGCTCTCAAATAAATCCCTTTTATGCAGCACATCAGCTTTTTCGATTGGCTGACCTGCTTCCCTCGCGCTATCCTTCCGAGTTCCAAGTCCTGTTGAAACCAGCCATTTCAACTTCCCGAATTTCGTCAAGTAGTTTGCTCAAAATTTCGCACTTGCACTGAAGGAGACTGATCGACATCCATGTCCACTGAACTGCGCAATTTCCTGGCACTGTCCTACGACGAACTGGAAGAACTCAACCTGAAGGCAAAGGAGCAGCGCAGGAACCGCGTCGCGCCCGACAAAATCCGTGAAGAGCGGACCAAGTATCTGACCGATGAGAAGCGTATCAAGGCCGTAACCGTGCTCTTCAGCGACCTCGAAGGCCGGCTGCACATGCTCGATTACGACAAAAAGTTCCTGCTAAAGAGCTGGGACAACTTGACCTTCGACGGATCCTCGATTCGCGGCTTTACTGCGCAGCGCGAGAGCGACCTCCGCCTTGGCATCGATTGGGGAGCTTTCTATTGGGCGCCTGCCGACGTTTTCGGTTCGGGCAAAGTTCTGGTCTTCGGCGAGGTCATCGATAAGGGCGGCACGTCATACTCTGGCGATATTCGCGGCGTTCTCAAGAATTACGCCAACGATCTCCACGCGAAGAAGGGATACACGCTCAACGCAGCCAACGAAATCGAAGGCTTCCTTTTCAGTGGCTCCGACGCAGAGCGGCATTTCCACGAAACCGGCAGGTTCGAGTACGTCAATACCGGCGGCTACTATCACTCGCTGCCCGGAGACCCGCTGCGCACCTTCATCGACACAACTGCTGAAGTACAGCGCTCAATGGGCTTCCAGAATGAAAAAGACCATCCGGAAGTCGCGCCTTCACAGTTTGAAATCAACTACGGCTATGGTGAAGTTGTCGCCGCCGCTGATCAGATTCAACTCTACAAGCTGATCTGCCGCCAGGTCGCCACGCACATGGGCCTCACCGCGTCGTTCTTGCCCAAGCCTGTCGTCGGCGTAAACGGTAGCGGCATGCACACCAATGTGTCGATCAGCGAAAACGGCAAGAATCTGTTCTGGGATGCGAAAGGCGAAGAGAAGCTCAGCAAACTGGGCTGGGCCTTCACCGACCGTATCCTCACCCATGGAAACGACATTTGCCTGTTATTGAATCCAAGCGTCAACGCCTATCGCCGGCTCGATCCACACTTCGAAGCTCCGAACCAGATTAAGGCCTCGCCCACGGATCGCGGATCGATGGTCCGCATCCCGATCGGCAACGAGAAAAGCATGCGCGTAGAAGTTCGGTCGGTCGCGCCCGATGCGAATCCCTACATGGTCATGCTCGCAGTCTTCAAGACCGGGATCGACGGCGAGACCGCCAAGATCAAGAATCTCCGCCAGGCCGAGCGCTATTTGCCAGATAACATTTACGATGCGCTCGATAACTTCCGAAAGGCCGACTGGACGACGAAGCTGCTCGGCGAGGACGTAAAGGCCCGCTACGCCGACCTGAAGCAGGCCTCCGCGGACCGTTGTCCCCGGGCTCTAGGGACTTTTGTAAAGTCCCAGGAAGTCCAGTTCCATCACGAGGTCTACAACCAGTTTCTCTGGAATTTGTTCTAAGGTGCTGCAGTTCTGCCGCGAATATGCCCCGGCGTAAGCCGGGGCTTTTTTGCAGCCTACGGGATCGTGCTCTTCACGATATTCGACTTGATGCTCTCGTGCCCGTGTACGTCAACGGCCGTCGTGGCGTAGTAGTAGACAGTGTTGTTCGCTACGGTGGAGTCGCTGTACGTCGTGGAGCCATTGAGGCTGACGTTGATCCTCCTCCAGTACAGTCCGTCGGCGCCCCGATAAACGTTGTATCCCATCACATCCTTGGTCTTGGAAGCCTTCCAGCCCAGATCGACCACGTGGTTGGGGAGAGCCTGAACCGTCACGGTATACGAGGCCTTCGCGACCTGCCCATGACAACTCTTGGCCGCAAGCTCGAACGTGTACTTGGCAGCTTTCGTCGGCTTGCCGTAGAGACCCAGTTCTGACGTCGACTTCGACGCCTTAATACTGAGTCCAGGCGGCAGGCTTCCGGAGATTACACTCCAGGTGTTGGGAGCACAGCCTCCGGAGACTACCGCTACTCCATAATAGGTATCGTTGACAATGCCGTTCGGCAACGTCGTCGTGGGGATGCTCATGCCCGGGCATGGGGCAACCAAAGCGAGAAGAAGGAAGCAGGGGGAGAGCTTCATCTGCCGATCTTGGCCTATGCGTGGGCCCTGGCGACAGTCACGGCAGAATGCAAACCTTTGTGTTTGTTAGTTTTGTGAATCTTTCATTACGAAGTGCTTAAGACCAAGCCAGCGCTGTGGAGCCATGACGAAAACGTCTAACTCTCCATTTCTAAGTAGCTGATTCTTCGGGCCTGGCCACGACAAGTCGCTTCTCGAATCACACCCCTCCGTGACCGCAGTCATGGCCGCCGTTCCGCACCCGTCTTTACTATTCGCGCGGAATCATTGTCGGCTCTCATCGGCCAACAATCTGTACAGCCCGCGTCGGACAGAGCCGAATAAATGTCACGGGAGGAATCTGATGCTCGCAACCAAGTTAACCGTCGGCTTTTACGGGCACGTGCGCCAGTACCACAACATCAAGTCTGAAATCGACGCCAACATCCACGAAGTCCTGGAAAGCGGGCAGTATGTGCTTGGCCCGATGCTGAAGAAGTTTGAGCAGGAATTAGCCGCGTTTCACGATACAAAGTACGCCATCGGAGTCGGCAACGGCACGGACGCTCTCTGGCTAACCTTCCTGGCCCTCGGGATCGGCCCCGGCGATGAATGCATCACCACCACGAATACGTTCTTTGCAACCGCGGAAGCGATCTGGATCACCGGTGCAACAGCTGTCTTCGTCGACTCTGACCCGCGTACCAATTGCATCGATCCGAAGAAGATTGAAGCAGCCATCACTTCGCGCACCAAGGCGATCGTTCCTGTCCATCTTTACGGGCAATGCGCAGATATGAAAGCAATCCGCAAGATCGCTGACAAGCACCAGTTGTTCGTGATCGAAGACAATGCGCAGGCAATCGGAGCTCATGGCGACGGCTTCCGCATCGCCGAACTCAGCGATGCTGCCACAATCAGCTTCATTATTCAGAAGAATCTAGGGACGTTCGGCGACGGCGGCGCGATCGTCACCAACAATCCCGAGGTTGACAGAATTGCGAGAAAGCTGCGGAACCACGGTTCTGACAAGCGCTCCTGCCACAGCCCCGGATACAACAGCCGTCTGGACGACCTTCACGCGGGAGTTTTGGGTGCGAAGCTGAAACATACGCACGAGTGGAGTGATCTGCGGCGGAAGTGGGCGGCCCGCTTCAGCAAAGGTCTGGCACATGCGAAGAACATCACGCTTCCCTATGAGACTCCGGGTTACCGCCATGTGTTTCACCTCTATGTAATCGAGACCAAGTTGGCCAGACATCGTGATGGCCTGCTCGAGTTCCTGAACGCCGAAGGCATCGACGCGAAGTGCCACTATCCGATCGCCATCCATCAGCAGGAAGGCTATCCGTGGGGCAAGCCCGCGCGCATCGTTGGAGATATCCCCAACTCCGAGCGTAATGCGGCTTGCTGCATTTCGCTGCCGATGTACCCGGAACTCACACAGGATGAAGTCGACTACACGGTCGACCGCATTCTTGATTGGGACAAGAGGGCGCGATGACCAACAAATACCGCGTCGTTGTGGTGGGCATGGGCAAGCGTGGCATGCACCATGCCCTCGCCTTTCAATCCAATGGCCGCTTCGAAGTTGCTGGCGTTTGCGATGTCGACAAAACACGTCTCGACCCGGCGGCCGCAAAGTTCGGCGGTGTCGCGGGAACCGATGCCTTTCAGGTCGCGTCCAAAGTCAAGCCGGACGTTTTCTGCTTCTGCACGCTTCCCAAGCTGCGCACGGAGATGATTCGAATTGGCATTGAAAGTGGCGCACGCTTGATCGCTTTCGAAAAACCTGTCGCCCTTAACAGCCGCGAAGGCATGGAAGTGAAGCGGCTTCTTGCTGACAGCGCAGTGAAAGCCGTCGTGAGCCATCAGCATCGCTACGGCGAACACTATCGCAAGGTGAAGGAGATCATCGCCGGCGGAGCTCTGGGTCGTATCCACACCGTCTACGGCACCGCCTCTGGATGGATGATGCACATGCTCTCGCATCTCATCGACTACATGCGCTGGTATAACGGCGAGGCCAAGGCAGAATGGGTCATGGGACAGGCCGCAGGCGCAAGCAAGTTCTATGACCTGCATCCCTCCCCCGACTACATCGGCGGATTCATTCAGTTCGCTAATGGCGTCCGTGGAATCGTCGAATGCGGAGCCGGCGCGCCCGATGTTCCGGAAGTCGATTACTGGTGGCGGAAATGTCGCATCGGCGCCCAAGGCACTGACGGTTTCGCCGAAGTGCTCACGGGTGGCGGATGGCGCGCAGTCACAAAAACCGGAGCCTCCTCCGGTCCGGGTTGTATGAACTACGACCTCGACATGCCGCCCTACATCCAGGACATCGCGAACTGGCTCGACGATGACAAGAAGGTTCATCCTTGTAACTTCGCGAGCGCCTATGAAGGCTTCGAGATCATGATGGCTCTGTGCCGCTCGGTGCTGGATGGAGGACAAGTGGCACTGCCGCTGTCCAGCGGAATGGATGAGATTCTGAGCCTCTCCGCTCGGCTCGCTGGACGGAGGGTCTTATTGTCGACAGACGCCAATACCAAAGAGTACACGCCGGTGAAAGCTATGCCGGAACCGGCAACTGTTCGATAAACCTTGGCAGTTCTTGGGTGAAAGCGTCCTGATTCTGCTCAGGGCGCTTCATTTTCCTTAAAAAGCGACCTGCTCACGAGTGGTTCTACTTCCCGGACTGAAATTGAATTCGATACGCGAACGCGTATTTTCCGGA
>DATJWZ010000150.1:0-8232 GCA_035500795.1 Candidatus Eiseniibacteriota bacterium
CGTTTTCTTCTTCGCTCGCCTCATTCTCAATTCCCGATTTGAAATCATGATTTAGGTTTTGTGACTTCCATCACCGCGCCGGAACTCTTTCCCTTCTCACAATCAATATCGGTCGGATGTGCGCGCTGCGCGTCGCTCGATGGAAAAACACGAGACGCTGTACCCGGCACGAACGAAGCCGCGAAGCGGCGAAAGAATGCAGCCCACGCCGTAAGGCGTGGGTACGCGCAAAAAATGACGCCAAGCCCCGGAGAGGCGAAAGAAAATGTCCCATACCTCGGGAAACATCCTGCTCCATTTCATCTTCTCGACCGCGCAACGCCGCCCTCTGATCAAACCCGAATTCTGCGAAGATCTCTTCGCGTACCTCGGCGGCATCATCCGCGAAATGCACGGCACCTCGCTCATCACAAACGGCGAACCCGATCACGTCCACATGCTGACCCGCTTACGCCCGACGCACTCCGCATCCGAAATCATGCGCGTCGTGAAGACAAATTCATCGCGTTGGCTCCGCGAAAAACACTCCAAAGATTTCGCATGGCAAACCGGATATGGCGTCTTCAGCGTCAGTGAATCTAATGTCGCCGCCGTAACCAAATACATCGCTGACCAACACGAACATCACAAAAAGCATTCCTTCCAGGAAGAGTTCATCGCATTCCTGAAAAAGAATCACGTCAACTACGACCCGAAATACATCTGGGATTGAACCGAAGGACTCCAGTAGCAGCCGTCGTTATTCGTACAGCACCGAGCAGCGAAGAGAGGGCTCCAAATCGCAACTATCCCTATGCTGCGCACCCATGATCTGGCAGGAACCCAGCCGCGAAGCGGCGAAAGAGTGCAGCCCACGCCGCAAGGCGTGGGTCAGGCCAACAAGATTGACACTAGCCCCGAAGGGGCGAAAGAAAATGCTGTAAACCCACAATTCAGTTCCGGGACCCGAATTTGCGAAAAAATCTTGCCCGCACCAACCGCAAGGTCCCGGGAACTCGTCCTTTCAAGTCATGCGGATATGCCGCAGGACATCATGCCAAAAGTTTTCCACAGCTCAACCTTGTGACATCTGACCTTGCGCACAAAATCCCAAAAATGCCACTTTGGGACCATGCAAGATCACCCTCCCACCGCGGCCAAGGTGTCAGGCACCACCACCGCGGCGTCATCCCGAACGCCCGCGATTTCTCCGGCGGGCGGAGGGATCTCCCTTGGCACACACTCTTCGTCGCCCGAACAACTTCCCGCCGAAAAAACCGCCGCCATTCCCAAGACGGAACGCCCCACCACCCGTGCGGAGCGAGTTAAGTCCAATATCCGCAAGATTTTACTCGCAAGCCCTTTGTTCCCAAGATTTTACGCGGACATCGTCATCTCCTCCGCCCCTAACTCCATTCAAGCCAAGATTTTGCGCGATAACTACTCAAAAATTCTTTCTCAGGTGAATCTCAACATGGCCAACAATTCCTGCACTCATATCAAGGTCACCGGAGTCCGTTGCGGCTCCCCCATCGACCTCAAGCGCGCCACATTGATCCTTCGCGCCCTTCACATCGCCGTAAAAAACGCCCGCCGCGTGAAGTTCAACGCCAAGGCGGACATGGTCAAAGAGGTCCCAGAATTCGCCGCCCCCGACCCGTCGATCGCCGAACAGGACAACATCGATCAATCTCTGAAGATCCCTCCCTACAATCCCGATGCCTCCAAGCCCGGATACGTCCGCACCCGCGACGAAATGATCCGCGACGGCGTAATCCGCCCCGGCACCAGACCGAAACAAACCCGGGAAGACCTCTTCGCCCACTACTACGGCTATCCCAACGCAGCAGCCCGCGCCGCCGCCCTGGCAGAGAAATCAAAAAATGAATTGAGTGTGGAGCGGGCGCCCACGCCCGCGAATGCAGAAGCCACAACAAACGCGGCAAGCGCAGATGGCCCAAACCCCACCGTGGAAGAGCGGCCCTTCAGCGCCCGCCCTGAGGCGCGCGCCGAAGCGACCGCGGCAGGGACCATAAATAAAGAGGGAACTTCAGCCCCCGCAGGGAACAGTGCAGAAATATCACAACACGATACAAGTCGAACTAGCAGGAAGCCCGCGGCCGGAACCAGGACGATTCCGCATACCCGCATCAAAGCCCATCACCCAAGCGCCAATGCCTGAACTATGCCTGGAATTCGCTAGCTTCCGGAAAGCGCAGCTTGCACTTGGCCAGTGTGGTCGTGAGGAGTTCTTCGATCTTCGACTCTTCGCAGTTGCGTGCCATTGCCAACTCGCTGACCAGCAGATAGCGGGCGCGCTCCAGCATTTTCTTCTCCCGGAACGAAAGTGGCTTCGCTTGGTGGAGCGCGATCAGGCTCTTCAGCACGCCTGCCACTTCGATCAGGGAACCAGTGCGCATGCGGTCAGAGTTTTCTTTGAACCGGTCTTTCCAGTCGCCGCTCCCGTTTGTCTCGCTCAGAGACAGAAGATCGATCACCTTCTGGATCTCGCCGTTCCTGATCACTCGTCGAAGGCCGACGCTTCCCGCGTTATTGCACGGGACCATGACCTTCAGGCTGCTGGCCTTGATGTTGAGCAGATAGAACCGTTCGATCGTAGCGCCAATGGATCGGCTGCTGATCTGCTCGATGACTCCTACTCCATGGTTGGGATAGACGACTTTGTCACCAATGTGGAAGTTCAGATCGGAACCACTCATATAAGGCACCCAGTCGGCGGAGGGTTAGAGGGGAAACAACGTAAAGTACTGTAAATATGCTACTCCTCTGGCCTAGGGAAGGCAAGTTGGTGGCGGACTTTCCCCCTAAAACTGCGCGCCCGGGAAGTGCCTCTAACGGGCCCCCTACGGACATGCAGTCGGGAAAACCCAGTAAAACCAACCTGAAAGCCCTATCACCAACGTCAGGTCCGGATCATCCAACAACTCGTCTACACTGAGGCTGGAATGCGCAAGGTTGTCTGGCTGTTCATAATCGCGGGTTTCGCCGTCGCAGGATGGCTCGCCTGGGCACTGGTCTCGCCAGTAGAACCGTCCGGCCAGACATTTGTCATGCTGCGCCCGGGGTATTCCACACGCCGCATCGCCACCGAACTCCAGCATGCCGGCGTCATCCGGAGTAAAGAAGCATTCATCCTCTGGCACTACTATCATCATGGCCGCTCGCTCAAGGCCGGCGAATACTTGTTCGACAAGCCGGCGAACATCATTGATATCCAGAAGCGCTTGCGTCGAGGCGATGTCTACTTCCACACCGTTGTCGTGCCCGAAGGTTTCACCATGTTCGACATCGCGCACGCCATTGAAGCCGCCGGACTCGGCTCGGCGGATGACTTCATCAAGGTCGCAAAGTCCGACACAGAGCTCATTGCTGACATAGCGCCGAACGCCACTTCCCTCGAAGGATATCTCTTCCCCGATACCTACGAATTCTCCCGAATGATGACGATGCAAGAGGTCGCTGCGGACATGGTCTGCCAGTTTCGGGTGGTCGCCAAGGAAATCGGCCTGATCACCGCCGAACCCGGATCGACGGCACTGGAAAGCGTTTCGAAAAGGTCCGGCCGTCTGTGTGGGCCGGTGATCATGCCCATGAAAAATGAAGTCGACTCACCGTCTTCGATCCGAGTCGAGGAACTCACTCTGCTGGAGCGCACCGTGATTATGGCCTCGATCGTCGAGAAGGAGACAGCGGTGCCGGAAGAGCGTCCCGAGGTCGCGAGCGTTTACTACAACCGCCTGGCCAAGCACATCGCTCTCGATGCGGACCCCAGTATCATCTATGCCGAATTACTCGCCGGAACTTACCAGGGCGCGCTGCACCACGCGGACATGAGCTTCACCTCGGCGTACAACACCTACCGCAATGCCGGACTTCCGCCGGGCCCGATTGCCAATCCCGGACGGAGTGCCCTCGAAGCCGCGATTCACCCGGCCCAGACTGACTATTACTATTTCGTAGCAGACGCGCAGGGCCATCACCGCTTCGCCCGAACCATGGAAGAGCACAACAAGAACGTAATCGCCTACCGCAAAGCCCTCCGCGGACACTAATTCGCCGTCACGCGAGATCGATATAATCCTCCCGTGTCCACTCCACCCCGTGTTCTAGGCCTTGACGTCGGTGCCCGCCGCATCGGCGTGGCGGTATCCGACCCGCTTGGAATTACTGCCCAAGGTCTTGAGACGTTGCACCGCAAGAACAAGAAGTACGATTTTTCCTTTCTCCACCGCGTCATCCGTGACTATGAAGTTAAGGAGATCGTCGTTGGCTTGCCATTGCGTATGTCCGGGACAGAGGGTGCACAAGCGGAGAAAATCCAGCTCTTTGCCGAAGACCTTCGCAAGCATTTCAAACTTCCCGTCCACCTTTGGGACGAGCGCCTCACCTCCGCCGAAGCCAACCGCCTCCTCCGCGAAACCGATCTCTCGATCGAAAAACGAGGCCAAGCCGTCGACCGTATGTCCGCAATTCTCATTCTGCAGAGCTGGATAGACAGCCGCCAGTGAATCTCGAGACCCCGAGCTTTAAGCCAGACTACTAGCGAGGATTCACCCGAATCCTGAATCCCGAACTCAAAAACCCGGTTCTGCCAGGCATGTCAACTGCCAGTTCTGCCGGTCTAACTCTTTTCGCCAGAATGAGAACCAGCAAATCAAACACGTGCTCCAACCGTTTTGAACCCTTTGAATTCCGGTATACTCAAATAATCATAGGGGCGCCTTAATACTTTGATGAGAAGTAGATCGCCGTTTCTTGCAACGTTATTATTGCTGGCCTTAATGCCGACGATGGGATGTCTTTTTCATACCCGTCCGGTGGAAGAGCAGTATTCCAAGGCTCCGCTCAAAGAATCCACACAACAAGGCCTGATCGACAGCATTAACCAGCAGGCTGAAGCTATCCGCACCCTCAAGGCCACGGTCGACATCGACAGCTCGGCCGGGGGCATCAAGAAGGGACACGTCACCGACTACAAAGAGATCCGCGGTTACGTCCTGGCGAAGAAGCCCGATGCCCTGCATATGATCGGCCTGATGCCGTTCGTTCGAACGACAGCCTTCGACATGGTCAGTGACGGTCAGGATTTCAAGCTCTGGATCCCGCCCAAAAACAAGTTTGTGGTTGGCGAGAATCGCTATACTACGCCGAACCCTAATCAGCCGATGGAGAACATCCGTCCGCAGAATATCTACGAGGCATTGCTGATCCGTCGCATCGACCCGAACAACGAGATCGCGGTGCTGGAGAACGGCTACGAGACCCAGCACGATGCCAAGGGCCATCGTGTGCTTCAGGATGACTACGAACTTACGGTCATCAAGAAGGCCGAAGGCGGCTGGATCCTCGAGCGCAAGATCATCATCAGTCGTACAGACCTGAAGCCACATCGGCAATTTATCTACAGCGATGACGGCAAAGTCGCGACTGATGCGAAGTATGCCGACTACAAGGATTACGATGGCTTCAGTTATCCGTCGCGCATCGAGATCTACCGGCCGCAAGAGGAGTACGACATCACGCTAAACATGTTGAAAGTGGAGATCAATACGCCTTTGAAGGACGAGCAGTTTGTCCTGCAGCAGCCGGCAGGAGCTCAGGTCGTGCACCTGGATCGTCCACAGTCGAGTCTGGTCGTACCGATCGGCAATCAGTAACAAATCAGTGTTATCAAGGTGAGCCCGCGGATTGGTGAGTTGGAGGGCTCAGCCGTCGGCGTCACAGGAAACGAACGCCTATGATCAACAAGATGGTCGTGGCCAATCTGGTTCATCGGCCGATTCGGTCACTCATCAGCGTCATCGCGATTGCCCTCGAGGTCACTCTAATTCTGCTGATCGTCGGACTCGCGTTGGGACTGTTGAGTGACTCACGCCAGCGGCAAGCTGGTATTGGTGCCGATGTCATCGTGATGCCCCCAGGCTCTTCTTTCATCGTGGGATTGACTGGCGCTCCGATGTCGATCAAAGTTGGAAACGTCCTCGCGAAATTACCCCACGTCGACACCGTGGCGCCTGTGGTGACAACTGTCGCGACACAGGGAACCATCGAGCTGATCGCCGGAATCGATATCAACAGCTATGAAAAGCTTTCCGGGCCGTTTCAGTATGTCTCAGGCGGTCCCTTTCGCAGCCCAGATGATTGCCTCGTCGACGACTTATTCGCGCGAGCAAAGCACGTGAAAGTCGGCGACAAGACCGTCATCCTGAACCATGAATTCCGTGTAGCCGGAATCGTTGAACCCGGCAAGGGGGCCAGGAAATTCCTTCAACTTCCCGTGATGCAGGATTTGATCGGAGCCCAGGACAAAGCTACCATCTTCTACTTGAAGCTCGACAATCCCGCCAATGCCGACGAGGTCGTGAACGAGATCAAGAACGTGCCCGGCATGCAGAACTATGTTGCGACCTCCATGTCGTACTACCTGTCGATGATGACGACGAGCCGCTATCCCGGCGTTTCGCAGTTCATCAACTTCGTCATCGCGATCTCGGTGATCATCGGTTTCCTGGTGATCTTCCAATCAATGTACACAGCCGTAATGGAGCGTACGCGGGAGATCGGCATCCTGAAATCGATGGGGGCTTCCAAGCTCTATATCGTGAACATCATTCTCCGGGAAACAGTCCTGTTGGCCATCGGCGGAATTATCGTTGGCGTGCTTTTCAGTCTCGCAGCCCGCGCCGGAATCGATCACCGATCGACCCTGCGGGTCATCGTGACCGGTGGCTGGATCATCAGGGCAACAGGCATCGCGATTGTCGGCGCCATCATCGGCGCCCTGTACCCTGCGATCAAGGCGGCGCGCAGGGATCCCATCGACGCGCTGGCGTACGAATAGCGTTCCCGATCTCGTCGGCAAAACCAATACAGCTTTGACCTATTGCACGATGCGTCATGCGCCATCAGACAGAGGTCGCAGTCTTCGTGCTGGTTTACGGTTTTCTTCGGGGTGTAATCTGATGTTGGACCAGTCACAGGACTCGCACAACAGGCCGGGCTGCGGGAGGCCAGAGTCCAGCTTTATAATCTCGGCCCATGGGAAGCTACGAAGTCCCGTTTGGTATTGATCGATCTACTCTGCGGCTTGACGGCAAAGATCCCTATCTCTGCCTGCACTTCACGATCATCTATGTTCGCGATTTTGACCGCAGTCTGCGATTCTATGTCGATCAACTGGGCTTCCGGGTGGTAGTTGATCACCGTTTCGAGAACGGCCAACGCTGGATCGAGGTCGGCCCGCCGGATGGCAACGCGCACCTGGGCTTCGCTCTGCTTCAGCCCGAGGACGACCCTGAAAAACTCATACGGCCAGAGTCGCGCATCTGGTTTATTACGGAAGACGTCTACCGCAAGTATGAGGAGTGGAAGGCGCGAGGCGTGAAATTCCGATATCCGCCGGAGGTCCCGGTGTGGGGCGGCATTCATACCCGTTTTGAAGATCCTGACGGAAACTGCTTCGGACTTGCCGGGTTCGACGAACTCACGCGCAGCGTCGAAGCACAGCGGCGAGCTCTTGCTTTGAAGATCGAAACCGAGCGCCGCGCCGCCCAGGAAATCGAAATCGCCAAGCAGGTTCAGGCCCGGCTCTTCCCGCAAATTCATCCTGAAGCCAAGACGCTTGAGTATGCTGGGCTCTGCTTGCAAGGCGCGACAGGTTGGCGGAGATTACTTCGATTTTCTCGATCTCGGCCAGAATCGGCTCGGACTTGTGATTGGCGACGTTTCCGGCAAAGGCATCGCTGCAGCATTGCTCATGGCAAATTTGCAGGCGAACCTACGCAGCCAGTGTGCCGGAGCGTGCATGCACCCAGAGCTTTTCTTACAGTCGGTCAACCGCCTTTTCTTCGAGAACACGGTGGACAGCGCTTACGCATCACTCTTCTTTGCCGAGTATGATGACGATTCCAGACGGATTCGGTATGCCAACTGCGGTCACCTTTCTGGGCTTGTGCTTCATCCCGATAACCGATGCCAACGGCTCGAGTCGACCGGAACGCTGCTGGGCCTGTTTCCGAAGTGGGAGTTCTCGATCGCGGAAAGCGAATTGACTCCGGGAGACCTGTTAGCGCTCTACACCGATGGCGTTACAGAAGCGAGCAGTGACGATGGAACCGAATTCGGAGAGGAAATGCTGCTCGAAAAACTTCTGGAACATCGGGATCTATCTTGCGATGACCTGGCTAGAGCTGTAGCGGAAGATGTCCGCAAGTTCAGTCCGCACGAGCAGCA
>DATJWZ010000151.1:0-2766 GCA_035500795.1 Candidatus Eiseniibacteriota bacterium
CAGAAATTCTGCGGAAACTCTTTATAAAATTGGATATTGGCTGATCCCGCGGAACTATAGTTGCCGACCTCCGCGTAGTAAGGTCCTTTCTCGAAATTCAACCGCTGCACAAACTCCGGCGTGACGGCATTCATGTCCGCATAACCTTCGCCGTGCGCATGGGACGGCAGGTTCAGAGGCATTCCGTCTAGGAAAACTGCGAAATCCGTCCCGTGGTCGAGATTGAAACCACGCAGAAAATATTGGTTCGCCTTACCGCCTCCGGCGTGTTGCGTGATGATCATCCCCGGAATCGTCTCCAACACCTCTCCCGAGCGAAGTACCGGACGATCGTCGAGCTGCTTCGCGCCGATGGTTCCCTGGGTGGCGGAATCAGCAATTCCGATCAGACTATCCTCGCGGCCTTGCACGGTCACGGTGGTGCTCACGGTGGTTACCGTCAGAGAAATGCGCAAAGGGGCCGACGCCTCGACAGTTCCTAGCGTAACCGGCAATTCTTTCGTCTCGAACCCGGGGCTCGATACCGCCAGCCGATATTCTCCTGCCGGGAGTCCAGAAACACTGAAGAAGCCGGTCGCGTCCGACTGCGTCGTTCTTTGCACCGCTCCGTCCGCATTCCGAATCAGCACAGTCGCCCCGGCAATCACTGCGCCAGACGCGTCAACAACCGTTCCACTCAGCTGGGACGGGTGAGCCTTGTCGCTCGGAGCGATTGGCGGCTTCTGCTGCGCGCCAACCAGAATTGGAGTAACCACGATCACCACAAGAAATACAAGGACTCGAGGAAATGAATCGCGGAACAGAGCCGCAATCAAAAGAAATGGCCAGAACACTCTCATGAGACACCTTGGTTCGCCTTGCAATTGTTAGAAGAGCTGCCCAGGCGAAACACGCTTGTAAAAACGTGCCGCCCGGAGGGAGGAGTGCACTCGTGGCTTCGATCCCGCGAAACACGGAGTGCAAGACTCAGAGGACACGGCGGAGCGATGTTTGTCTATACCACGAATGTCAAAGACGTGCTACAGACTATAACACGAATACGCAACACGTGCTACCGCATCCACGTCCCAGCGAAGAACCGGTCGAGATTTCTAAATCGAATAAAGCGAATAGAATAAGAAGGTACCAAACAGCTGAGGAGCCACCATGTCCGACCTAGCCCGTACAGGCCTTTCCATCGATCGGGAACTGCTTGCCAAATTCGATGTGGCCATTGCCAAACGAAACTACAAGAACCGCTCGGAAGCTGTCCGCGATCTCATCCGCGATCATTTGGTTTCTGAAGAAGCAGATTCGAACAAGGTAGTCGTGGGGACCTTGACGATCGTGTACGACCATCACCGTCCGAACCTGACGGAGAAATTGGTCGAGGCCCAGCATCACGCCGGCGGCAGCGTCCTCGCAGCGACGCACGTGCACCTTGATCATCATAACTGCCTGGAGGTCGTCATTATGAAGGGCCGAAGCAAGGAACTTCGTCATCTGGCAGATCACATTCTTAGCCTTCGCGGTGTCAAGCATGGCCAGCTTGTCATCACGAGCACAGGCAAAGACCTGAAATAGGTGGAAGACCCCTAGAAGGCCGCCCCACAACAAAACAACGGTGGTACGGTGAGTCCAGCTTTGTGACAGCTGATCACCTGGGCCGGATGATCGCGGTCTTGACGTCGTGACCGGTTTTGCCGCTCCAAGACACCATGATGGTGCCGCCAGCTTTCTGCAGCCGAGGATATCCCAGGCCACTTTCTGTTCCTCGGGCAATCGTAAAGTCTCCGCCCTGCTCACCCGTAACCGAAACTCTCCTGCCTACGATCGCGGTGCCAGAGGACTGGTGCTGCAGCCAAACAGCCACGGCGGACCCGTCATCCATCAATGCAACCGCAACATGACCGACCGGGCGCGTCCCCTCTTTTGCGGAATCGAGGGTGATCGGCGGCCGAAATGTCGAACCCAAATCGTCAGACATGGCAATCTTGACATCCGGCTGGTCGTTGCTTCCGGTGAACCAGAGGACGGCGAGCCGGTTGCCGTTCGCGCTGAGGGCCGGGCCGTTCACCGGGCACGCGTTAATTTTCCAGAGATCATCATGCACGGTCAGCGGCTTCTGCCAGTTGCCCCCAGCCAGGCGAGCCACCTTAATATCGCGAATCTGCTCAGGATTGTGGCCACGGTATGCCGCGAGAGCGAGCTTAGAAGTGCTGATGAATGCGGTAGGACAACACGTACAGGTATCGTGGTCCACGGTCCTCTCATTGCTGAGGACGCCTTTGGAGTTGATCGTAGCGGACATGAGGCGATAGGTATGTTTAGCGTCCCAGTCCTGCGAGTCGAGCCAGATGATGGTTGCCTGATTGGGTCCCGTGGGAGCAATCGAATCATAACTGTGCTCAGAGATACCCGAGTCGGAGTGAATTCGTACCGGTGTTGTCCAAGTTTTCCCGGCATCCGCGGAGGTGGAAGCAAAAAGGAAATTCCCATCTTCCTTTCCCGTACTCTTGACGAGCTGGGACCAAACGGCGACCAGCGCTCCATTTTCGAGTTTCGTCACCGAAGGGGGCGCAGCCGAATCGGGCTGTAAATCTGCCGAGCGAATGACGGTAACCGGCGCTGTCCATTTCCCGCTCATCCAGAAAGCGAACCGGAGCGCCTTGGCCGTACCGGAAGGTTCGATCCAAGTCAGAATGAGCGAGTCGTTTGGCGCCGCGTATAGTCCGGGTGCCAGACTTCCCGGTGCCGAAGGATTCGTTATCTCGAGAGGATTCAACT
>DATJWZ010000152.1:0-3970 GCA_035500795.1 Candidatus Eiseniibacteriota bacterium
TGAGCTTCGCCTGCAATTCAAGTCCGGACATTCCCGGCATACGAATGTCAGCGATCAGGCATGCCGCTTTGTGCTGCAGTCCGGATTCCAAGAATTCTTCTGCTGACCCAAAACATAGGGCCGAAAGCCCATCGGCTTCGACCAGATCCTGCAGCGCACTTTGGACCGATTTGTCGTCATCAACCACTGCAATCAGAGGCCGGATCTTCGTGGACTGAAAAGTTCCCTTCGAGATCCCTAGTAACACGGCGTGTCTTCCCCTGTGCCTTGGCTTTCGATCACCATCGCTGCCCCCGGCACCCGCGCTCCGCTAGCACCATTCACCGTGCTGGCGATCGCTCGGTGTTCGCTGTCTGGCCGCACAATGAAAAAGCTAGACTGGACCGCGTTGTCCGAGCAACTGTCCGTTCTTATCGATCAGGTGAATTCTCTCGCTCATCGTCATGTCATTTGTTGGATTGATTGCCTTCCCGTTCGCGGCGAAGAGCTTCCTCGAATCTCTCGCCGACAAATCTGAGGAGGTCTTCCGTGGACCGGAACGCTAAGTTCTTACCTGTGTCAACTTCTTCCACCCACCCTTCGAAAAAGCCTCGTGCGGATTCCGTTTTGGGTCCAAGTCGCACTACAAATGCTCCTCGCATGGTGGAAGGTTAGAGGGTTTCACAGGCCAAGGTGTGAGGTTTTCATACACTTTTCGTTATCTTTTTGTCCCTGTCACGCCGACGACTTGTCGGATGAAGACGAGATATCCCCTTACTCAACAAGTGGTTAGCTCAAAGACCTGCGCTCGAGACTTCGCTGGGGCTGTATAATGGGGCGTGCCAATCCTGAGCGTTGCGTTTCCACCACGGGGACCAGCAGCCCCCTTAGGTACGAGATGAAAAGATTTCAATCGTTCCGGCTGGATACCGGAAACCAGTGCCTGTGGAATGGTGAGGCTCGGGTTAGCCTTGCCCCGAAGGCGTTTGATGTGCTTCGTTACCTCGTCGAGCACGCGGGCCGGCTGGTGACGCCGGACGAGTTACTTGAGGCGCTCTGGCCGGGGACCTACGTCAATCCTGAGGGTCTAAGAAGGTACATCCAGGAAATCCGGAAAGAACTGGGCGACCGGCCCGACAAGCCGGTATTCATTGAAACCCTGCCCAAGCGAGGATACCAGTTTGTGGCTCCCGTCATCGAGGAGAGCTCGGCTAAGCAGTTCGATTTATTACCTACGGGGACAGCAAAAAACATCGTGGGACGTGAATCAGCTTTCGCCGAGTTGGCCCGCGCTCTTAATGAAGCGCTGCGAGGGCGGCGGCAGATCGTTTTTGTCACGGGGGAGCCGGGCATCGGGAAAACGACCCTGGTCGATGAATTCCAGCGGCGAGCTGCCAGCAACGTACATGCCGTTCGTATTGTCCGAGGCCAGTGTATGGAAGGCTATGGAGGCCAGGAAGCATACTACCCAATGTTGGAGGCATTGGGTCAGCTATGCCATGGTGCGGGAGGAGACTGGGTGGTCCAAACCCTTGCCCAGCAGGCTCCTACTTGGCTGGTGCAGTTTCCCGCATTGCTGAAGCCCGAGCACCGCGACATGCTGCAACGGGAGATCCTGGGCACAACGCGCGAACGCATGCTGCGCGAGATTAGTGAGGCGCTGGAGACGATAACCTCGGAAAACCCTCTTATCCTGGTTTTCGATGACCTACACTGGGCGGATCACTCCACGGTCGACCTACTCTCTGCGCTAGCTCGCCGGCGGACGCCCGCCAGAATGATGCTTATTGGCAACTACTATCCCGTCGAGGTGATCCTATCGGAACATCCCTTGAAGGCCCTTAAGCAGGACCTGCTGGTTCATCAGCTATGTCGCGAGGTCGCTTTGGAGCCTCTGGAAGAATCCGACGTGGCGCAATATCTCGCGGCCGGCTCCCTGGAGGCCAGCCTGCCGGAGGGTTTGGCGAGGCTGGTCTATCAGCACTCGCAAGGCAATCCGCTGTTCATGATCGCGGTGCTGGAACATATGACGGAGCGGGGTTTCATAACCTGCGAAAACGGAAGGTGCCAAGCTCACGCGGCTCTGGAGGAAATCGATCTTGCAATCCCAGAGACGATGCGCCAGATGATTAGAATCCAGTCGCATCGCCATAGCGTGGAGGAGCAGCAAGTGCTGCGAGCAGGGAGCATAGCGGCCGGCCCTCCGGACGTGGCGCCGGCCGCCGCGCAAGCAACGATGAGACCCTTAAGTCAACCGGCCGGCGTCGAAGAGCTCCATGCTCGGAACGCAGTCGAGGAAGCAGAGCCCTGGCACAGCCGGGCGTCAAGGCGCGGGCTGCTGACTGCGTTGGTCTGCGTGGTGCTTGGCCTGGGTGTGGTCGGGGCACTGAGTTCCGGAACTTGGAAGAGGTGGTTTCCGTCTCCGCAGATCCGCTCCCTTGTCGTCTTGCCCCTAGAAAACCTGTCAGGCGACCCGAAACAGGAATACTTCGCTGACGGGATGACGGAAGAGCTGATTGCCGACCTTGGCCAAGTTTCCGCACTACGCGTGATTTCACGAACCTCGGCGATGACTTATAAGGGCACGAAGAAGAGGTTGCCCGAAATCGCCCACGAATTGGGGGTAGATGCCGCGGTAGAAGGGTCTGCGGTGCGAGAGGGAAACCAGGTGCGGATTACCGCCCAGTTGATCGATGCCCGGACCGATCGACATCTCTGGGCCCGTACCTACGTCCGCGACCTGACCAGCGTTCTCACGTTGCAGGGCGAGGTGGCGCAAGAAATCGCCGATGCAGTCAGGATCGAAGTGACACCGCAGGAGAAAACGCGCCTGGCACGCGCCCGCCTCGTCAACCCGGAAGCTCAAGATCAGTATTTGCGGGGGATGCTTTTCTTAAATACCGGCCATCCCGAGAGTGCTATCGACTATTTTCAAAAGGCAATCGATAAAGACCCTAATTATGCGCAGGCGCATGCGGCATTAGCCGACAGCTATGGCATTATGGGTGAGTACGGCTGGATCTCTTATTCGGAGGCGTTTTCCAAGCAGAGAACTGAAGCGATCAGGGCGATCGAGTTGGATGATGCTCTGCCCGAAGGCCATGTCGAGCTTGCGAATGCGGCGATGAATCTGGACTGGGACTGGGTCACCCCAGCAAAGGAGTTCCAGCGAGCGCTGGAGCTCAATCCAAACTCAGCGCCCAGCCATTGGAGATACGCGGTTTACCTGGAGCGAACCGGCAGACTACCCGAAGCCATTGCGGAGGTAAGGCGCGGCATGGAACTCGATCCTGTTTCCAGCCGCTCATACTCGACGGCGGGAGCCACGTATTATTTTGCCCGTCAGTATGATCAGTCACTTGCGGAGAATCGAAGAGCATCGCCATCGGACTACGATCTCTCAGAATTTGTCTTTCACTTCGGCACCATTTACGTAGAGAAGGGCATGTACGCGGAAGCCATCAGAGAATTCCAGAAATTAGGCGATCGACCACATGCCTTAGGCCACTTAGCCAATGCCTATGCTCGCGCCGGCCAAGTAGATGCGGCGCTCGAGACCATTTCGCAAGTGGAAAAACACGTGCAAAAGGAGGGCGTCGGGAGATACGAAATAGCGCTGGCCTACGCCGGGCTGGGCAAGAAGGACGAAGCGTTTAGATGGCTGGAAGAGGCTTATAAGGCACATGATGAGGGACTTACGAATCTCAAGATCGATCCCTGCCTGGACCCTTTGCGCTCCGATCCGCGCTTTGCCGACTTGGTGCGCCGGGTCGGCCTGCCACCCTAGTCTTAGTCTAGAACACGGTCGTCAGTCGTGCGCCACTACGCGATCGGCGCTGGGCCGGCCTGTGCGGACTTGTGCTCTGAGAAATGCATATCGGCCGCCCTGGCCATGCTATGTTGCCGCGTGGGTCGAGAGATCCCCAGCTTCTTCATTTTGGCAAGCAGGGTAGTGCGATTCAGCCCCAACTTGGCCGCCGCGCCGTTCGCT
>DATJWZ010000153.1:0-1073 GCA_035500795.1 Candidatus Eiseniibacteriota bacterium
GTTTCAAAGTTTCAGAGTGTCAAGCTTCAAAGTTCTATCTTGGAAAGTTCAGAAGTGCGACGGGGCGTGATTAAGGAGGCGACTCATCGTTTCAGTATCAGCGTGCGGAATTCGGAGGCCAATCCTTTACAACCTTAGGACGCTCGACCTTCTTCACTACCGCAGGTTGAGCCGACCCGGGCTTGTACTCCTCAGTCGGGCAGATGGTGAAATCGGCAAACAATGCGGGTTGCTGATCGGCATGCATGCAATCGAAATAGCGACAGACTAGATCTGAAGATTCTTTGTCTGCCGGGAAAAACATATGGTGGGTTCCGACATGCCAGATGGCGAAGAACCCATCGCCGCGATACCAAACAGCTCGCCCACGGATTTGGAAGCATTTCTGCTCTGCTGTGGCCCCAGATCCGAGGATTGCTACGAGCAGGAGAGAGCCAAGTATACGCATCGAACTGGGACCAGCTTATCAAACACAATGGTTCTTTGAACGCACTCTTAGCTATAGTAGCGGGTGCCGTAGTCGAACATGGAGAGGCCTAGCAGGAGGATCAGGAAAAACAGTGTGGAAGCGACTACCAGTTTCAGCAGCTTTTCGTTGGCGCCCTTTAGATGCATGAAGAAGAGAGCGACCAGGAGCGCTTTCGTTGTGGCAATGATGAGGGCCAGAGCCGAGTTGAAGGAGCCGAGGTCGATCAGGGCGGCCCAATAGGTAAGGCCGGTGCCGGCCAACAGCGCGATCCAGACGGCGAAGTAGGTTTTCAGAGGAGATGATTGAGAGTGTTCAGACATTTATTGCCTCGAGACGACGGGTGCGCTGCACGCGAGATCCTTCGCTCCGTCCGAAATGCGGCTCCGCTCAGGATGACGTCTTGGTTTGGAAATAATCATCATTCTTACTGGTGACGGTCAATCAGGTACAGCAACGGGAACAGATAAATCCAGACAATGTCGACGAAGTGCCAGTACAGGCCGCCGATTTCGAGCGGCGTGTAGTAGCGCGGCGTGAACATCCCGCGCCACGCTTTGATGAACAGCCAGGTGAAGATGCCGAGCCCGACGATCATGTGCAGGGC
>DATJWZ010000154.1:0-21640 GCA_035500795.1 Candidatus Eiseniibacteriota bacterium
CTCTCCTGACTTCCTGCGTCCCGGTTGCAGTCCCAAATAGCCACCCACGTCGCGGCTCTTGCGGAAGCGATGCGGATCCTCCAGCGTCAGCAGGAACGTCAGCGCGATCAGCGTGCCCACCCCCTTGATCTGCTTCAGCAACTTGACTTGTGGATAACTCGCTTCGGCCAGCGCTTCGATTCGGTCGTTGTACTCCACAATGCGCTCGCTCAGTTCTTCGATCGTCGCCAGCAACGGCTCCAAGGCCCGTTGCAGCTCCGGACTCAGCCCTTCGGCTTTCTCCGGATCCATGTTGCGCACGTTGCAGCCGCGCAAGCGTTCCCCGTAAGACTTCGCCAGCCCGCGGGCCGTGTTCACCAGCGCCGTTCGTGCCCGTACCAGTCCGGCCCGCGCCCGAATCGTCATCAGATCCGCTTGCGCCTGCGCGCTGCGATGCTTCACCGGATACAGCAACTCAGGATCGATCCTGGCCAGCCGCGCCAAGGTCTGCGCATCCAGTCGATCGTCTTTCTTGCGGCTCTCCCCAATCAGTCGCACCTTGCGCGCATTGGCCACGATCACTTCATGTCCCAACTCGCTCAGTAAGCGACTGATCCAGGGGGAATGCGTCCCGATTTCCAGCGCGATTCGACTGCCTGGCATGGCGCCGAAGACTTCCTGCAACGCTTTCGCGGTTGTGCGAACTCGCTGTTCCAGTTGTATCTGGCCGGTTTCGTCCAGCACACAATACCAGCTGTTGCGATCACCCAGATCCAGTCCGATGGTCAGTGTCTGCCGAGAAATATTCCTGCTCTGCTTCATTGCCGCGGTGCTAACCTTTTTCATTGCCGGTCTCCTTTATCGCTTGTGCTTCGAGCACGTTGATAACTTGGGAGCGTACAGCATCCCGTCCGGAGACCGGCCTTCTCATCTCATCTGATTACAACACCTATCCATTACAATCTTTGCGTAAGGCCCATGAGCGAGATCAAATTCTATTGGGCGATTTGCGGGACCAACTCCAGTACCATGCCATTCCCGCTAGTTCCTCCAGCGGCTACTACGTACAGATTCCCCGACGAATCGACGGTCAGGCCAACCGGCCCATATCCGTTGATGGAGCCCTGAAATTCGTAGAGCGTTGATTCTTTCCATGTCCCATCGGGTTGCGGCTCGAGTTTGAACACGACGCCCGCATCCAACGTTCCCCCGTTCAGCGTTGTTCCATACAAATTTCCTGATTGGTCGAAAACCACCCCTGTTGTCGGATGGCTCCCATCGGCACACACCGGCAGGGAGCAGAAGTTGTACAAGATACTGTCACTCCACTTACCGTCTGTTCCGAGAGTCAGCTTAAAGACCGTCCCACTATCGGGCGACAGGGTCGAGTTGCCACCCGCTGATGTGGTGCCGTAGAAAGCGCCAGTGCTGTCTGTAATAAGACCTCCCATTGGGGTAGCCCCATCCGTTGGGCCGGGTCGAAAGAGGTACACCCAAGACCACGAGTCGCTCGGGGTCAACCCTAACTCGAAAACCGTTCCAAACCCTGGCCCAGGCGGCATGATATCCCAGACCCAGGTCGGCGGCCCGGTTCGCATGGTCCCAAATAGATTTCCGCTGGAGTCGAATGTGAGTCCATCCTGCGGGTTTGTCCCATCTCCTCCGTCGCACATCCCTGCATCACAGAAGGTAGCCAGAACCTCCTCGGTCCACTGCCCATTCGATGCCGGTGAAAGCTCGAAAACTGTTCCGTTATCTGTGTACCCCTCGTCGTCTTCGGTGCCTCCTCCTCCCACGGTAGTTCCGTAGATGTTTCCGACGTTGTCGAAGAGCAGGCTGCCGCCGTTTGGATAGGCCCCGTCCTCACCGCCTTGAAAGTTATAGAGCACTGTTTCCGTCCACGTTCCATCCTGCTGCGGCGTCAGTTCGAACACCACGCCGTAGCCTATTCCTGAATATGGATCTGAGTACGAGCCACCCTGCGACGCGGTGCCGTACAGATTTCCAGCGGAGTCGAACGTGAGCTTAGAGGTAGGCTGTGAGCCGTCCGAACACTTCATGCCGGGATGGCAGAAACTATAAAGCACCTTCTCCGACCACTGGCCACCGTTGGGCATGAGCTCGTACACCGTACCATTGCCGAAAGTCCCGCCATGTACTGTTGTCCCATACAAATTTCCATTGTCGTCCAGAACCACTCCGACTGCTGGACCATTGCCATCCGGCGATGCTTTAAAGTTGTAGAGGAAATTTGGCGAGTAGCCAGACGCTACCGACTGTGTCGTTCCGGTTGTCCCACCGCCGCAACCAGTCAGATCCATCGTCGCTAGGACGGTACCCAGCAGCACTGCAACAACTGTGAAAGCGTTGTGGATGAAGCCATAAGCAAAGTGAAGCGAACGCCTGCGCATGGTGCGTCTCCTTGGGGGAAGACTCTTAGAGCACTTGCAGTGGGGGCAGGCAGGGATCAGAACAGGACGGCGAGAATAATGGCTCACTCAAGAACTACTTGCGCCAGCTGCAACCAGAAAAAGAGCCGCCCTCGTGCAAGATCTGAACCGAATTCAGCGTATGCGCAACACAGACAGCTGTCAGTGATTCGCCTCACTCGGAATGATCGTACTCTTTCAGCTAATCGAAAGAGGGGGATTCCCGGCAGGATCACTCCGAGCCCCAATCGCGGGATCGTCCCGTGTTCGAGCGGTTAACTGGCGTAACATCTCGATTTCACTCATCATCCGAACGTGCTGACCTGAATCAAATCGAAAGCGGTCGAAATTTGAGTGAGAAGGCCTGTTTTCGTCAGAAGGCGGGCAGCGCTAGAATCTTAAACATGACAATGCGGGTGATGCTTCGTGCTCTCGTGGCGTTTGCTGCAACGAGCATGGCGGCTCAGGTCGCAACTGGCATTCATCTTCAGAGAGTTCGCTTCACTGGGAACACGCGGTTGCAGGGCGTGGACTTGGAGAAGTGCGCAAGCGACCTGAAATCGAAAGTCTTTATTGGCGCAGATTGGCCTGATTATTTCGTGGGAGTCGTAAGAGATCGGTGCCTTCTGGACAAAGGCTACTTCAAGTCCGCAGTAACCGCTTCAACACTGCAACTGCAGGACAAAAACAGCACTCATCAATTTGCCGTCGCATTCAATATTGACGCAGGTCCGCGATACCGTCTGGGCCATATCACGTTCACAGGTCACCATGCGATCAGTAACCCAAAAGCTCTGCGCAATCTGTTCCCGCTCAAAGATGGCAGCATTCTGGACCGAATGGCGATTGCGAAGGGCCTTGAGAATCTGCGCTACGCCTACGGGGAATTCGGATACCTAAACTTCACTCCGGTTCCTCTAACAACGTTCGACGACGGAAAGAAGCTCGCTTTTCTTGAAATCAACATGGATGAGGGCAAGCAATTTTTCGTCAGCAGCATCAACATACTGGGAGCAGAGCCAGAGGTTTTGAATGACCTGCCTCTCACAAAAGGCCAAGTCTATAACGTGCGTCTGATTAACTTATTCCTACGAAAACATCTGCCTGACGCTGACGTGAACGATCCGAAGGTCCAGCAGCGTGTATTGGACGAACGAAACGGGACGGTCGCGCTCACCTTTGATTTCCGTGGCCAGACTGAGTGAATATCAAGCCGCGTTCTGATGGTTGGCGAAAAATCTCGATTTCACTCAAAATCCAGCCCGCAGGGTCAAAACGTGTAATCGCCTGATTACAGAAGTTAGAGCGCAATCAGTTCGCGTGATACAAAGAAAAGCCGCCCAGAAAGCGGGCGGCGTCCGATGATAACAATGCTCTGATGGCTAGGGAAACAATGGTTTCTTTTTCGTGGCCTTCCGCCCGAGACTCATCTTAGAAGATTGAGTATTTCTGTTTTCAACTTGCTGGCAGCCGATGATCGTGTTGTTGCTGCCAAGGTTCAAGACGGTAGTGCCCCGTGCTTTGCAAACCACAGTGCTGTTGGATGTATCGGGCAAGCCCTCAAGAGAGCCGTCCAGCACGATCTGTGCGAGACCAGCATCGGGGTTGGCTGTAAAAGCTGCCAGATCGTTGTCCAGCACTGCTGCGTAAGTGCCGTTCCAGATTCCAATCGCATCCGGTCCGGTGCCGGAAACTTTGTTGTTCACAATCGCGGTTCCGGTTGTGGAATATATCGAGATGACGTCGCCACCGACGTCCTGCGCTTCAATCGTGTTGTTGTAGACCTGCGCGTACAGCCACGGGGTGCTTGAGCCATCCTGAATGAAAATACCGTTGGCATAAGGCCCGGTTGCCGTAAGGTAGTTGTCGTGGATAAGGAAAAGGGAGGGTTGGCTGGGAGCGAATGCGCTGACCCAAGGCGCTACCGTGACAGGCTCCCCGTAGCTGTTATATGCATACATGCTTGCTCTGTTATACGAAGCATCTTCGAACGAGTTCTGAGCGGCCAATTGAGCGAAGCCAAAATCCACATTCTGAAATACATTGCCAGTTGTGGGGGAGCCCCCAATGGTCACTTTGCTATCTTTCAGAAAGCCGTCTGCCCCCACTCCTAGCGACACGGTAGTGAAGGAACTGTTGTAGACAGAGAAGGTGCCGCTCAGGAAGTAGTAATCGAAGGGGGTCTGGGTGCGTGGGTATTCTCCGGCAAAAATCACCGCATTACAGAAATTGAAGTCCGGGCAACTAGTTAGGCTGTTATCGAAGGCCCCCGTAGCGGTAACCCGCTGCACCGAGGCGTTCGTCCGATTCTGTCCCATGAACCGGATGCCATCGTTCAGATATGTAAGCTCGGAGCCTAGAATGTACCACGGTTGCGTGGCGGGAACATTAGGTTCATCTACGGTCAGGTCAGAGACAGTAATGTTGCCGTCTACGAAGATGATCAGGCTCGGCCATAAACAGTTGCTGGTGTCCGGCTTGCACTCACCTTGAATGAACGGATCGGTTAAGGTTACCAACAGGTTTGGGAGGGCCTGAATTGTCGTTTTTGTCTGGCCCATTCCTTTGAACGATCCTTGGAAGTTGTGTTCCACGAGTTGGCGGGTTAGGTATGTTCCCGCAGCCAACTGCGCGGTACAGTTTTTGCCATACGCGACACATGCATCCAGTCCCGCTTGAATGTTCGACGTGTCGTCGATTCCGTTCGGCGCGGGCACGTAGACAATGTGAGAGCCTGCCCATGCGCTGGCGGGAAAAGCGATGCACAGACTCAACAGCAAAATGCGGGCGGGTTTCATGTTTCCCTCCATCAAAGAAAACTCGATTGAACTACGCGGCTCGAAATTCTCGGTGCTCTCGCCTCAGGGGGTGCGTCTCAACGGATGGGAACTGCGCTTCGGAGAGGGGAGAAAATTACGTCTGAATTGTCAGCGCAAAGCCGGGGACCTGTCAGTGAGCGTAATCACCCAGACTGGTTCGCGCATTGTCAACGGGCGAAATATGAGAGGCAGTAATGCCAGGCTCGGCATTAACCTCGCCAAACCCCTTCTTACCTTGGACGTAAATGGCTCGAAACTTGTGCGCGGTCTGTTTGAAATGGCCACGACGGGATACGCGACGTCGAGCAAAGGGTTCATTTCGAATCCGCTGAACATTGAGTCCTCTGCATTCCGGGACGAAACCGTATTGACGTAGCCTTCGAGACGCTGCGGCAGAGCGTGCGCCTGCTTACCGGGATGCTCTATTCGGTGCGAAGAAAATCTTCCTGGGGCTAACGCTCCCTAGCTACCGGTCAGCCGAGAAAATCTCAGTTCCGCTTTTTTTGCTTGAATGCTGCCCATTTCAGAGGGATAGTGGCCATAACCATGGGGTGCTTTCATGTGCGGAAAGGGTGCCTTCCTCTGTTCCATTTGTTTCCAGCCGATCAACTTAGGCCAATGCAAAACTGATGAAGATGGCCGTTTTGTGCATGAGAAGTGCTACGCAGACCGGCTGCTCTTTACTCCTCCAAAGAAAAAGGCCTGCCACGAAGGGCACTGGCGCGAAATGGCTTGGAGATTTATGAGGATTGTTGGGCGGAAATAGAGTTCGTCCCCAGGTTGTCTGCGCTGGAGTGGTGAGTGTAATGGCAGGACAGACTCCGCATTCTCGATCCTAAGAGATCGAGCAGTTCCGTCCTTCCTAATCCGCCGGGCTGTTTCTGCCGCGATGTACTCCAGGTGGACGTTACATCGCTGCAACCACGCGAGACCAACAGAAATTGAGGCTGTTTGAAAAAGGCAGCCAGACATGGACCAACTTAGTAGTTCAGACGTCGTGTACCCGCAGTGGTCAGTAGACAGCAAATACGTCTACTTCGACAGTGGACTGGGTGCCGAGATAGCAATTTATCGGGTGAAACTTGCGGACAAGAAGGTGGAGCGGATAGCCGAGATTTGAAACTTCAATCGCGTAGTACAGGTCTGGGTCTCCTGGATGGGCCTCACGCCTGACGGTTCTCCTCTTCTTATGCGCGAAACGGGTTCCAAGGAAGTTTACGGTCTGGATTTGGAAGCGCCATGACGAGCTTCAGCGCAACCAAGATTTCAGCACGAATGGTGCATTCACTGGTAAATTGTTGCAATCAGTTCAAAGATCTGTCCGGATTGAAGTAACCGAATATCTATCCCCAAATGCCGTCCCAACCGAAAATGCCGTCCCAACTGAAATGTTAAAGGCTTGACTTGCGGGATGTCCTCGGGTAGCTTCCAGCCCACGACGATAGGCGATCCCCAAAGCCCGTACTGTTTGGAAGCAGAGCTAAGTCGAAACTTAAAGGAGAATCAGATGAAACGTGTTCTTTTGGTGCTGCCGCTTCTTGTGTTCTCTTCTGTCTCACTGCTTGCCCAAAAAAATCCCTTCGAGGGCACCTGGAAACTTGACCTCGCAAAATCCAAGTTCGAACCCGGTCCTGCACCCAAGAGTCTGACTAGAACGATCGTAGCGCAAGGTGGCGGGGCCAAATATAGCTTTGATGGAATCGCTGCTGATGGCAAGCCGATTTCATACAGCTTCACTGTTAAATACGACGGGAAGGACTACCCCGTGTCGGGTACAGGAACGCCAGCAGGAGCCGACAGCATCGCCATTCGACTTGTCGGAACCAACAAAGCTGAGGCGATACAGAAAAAGGGCGGGAAGGAAGTCGCGAAAGCCGAAGTAGAGGTTTCGAAGGACGGCAAGGTTTCAACGGTGAAGATGGATGGGATAACTGTGGACGGCAAGGAACTGCACTCAGAATCTGTTTACGACAAGCAGTGATAATAAGACAACCCAATCATTGACGCGGTTCGTGATAAACAAAGTGCCGCCAATGGCACATATGGGCTCTTGCTTGAGGGGAGGGTTTAGCTGGGCCTGTTAAGTTTGGGCGCTCGCATTACTGCGAATCTCGGTTAACTCCTGCCGCTCGGGATGTCACCGGCGCCCAACGCGATGATGAGTGAAATGATTCCACAAACAATGTCGGCTCCTAGGCCCGGAAGCGCTAACCCCAAAAGGGCTCGGAGGAAAGGAGCCGAACATGCTGATTCGTGGGGTGTGATTATCAGTCGGTCTTCAGCAAATTGCGTTCGTGGATGCAGACAGGGTTGAAGTGCGCGAACGGCGCTTAGAGCATCGTGAGCAGGCGGACCAGTTCTACCGGGAGCTGAAGCAGCAGAATCCAGTGGCGCGAGTGGGAATGCGGTCCAGCGCGTACTCGCGTTGGTTCGAGCGTTTGTTGCACGAGCTGAGTTTTGAGTCATGGAGGGGAGATCCGGCTGACATCGGAACCAAGTTGCCGACCATCCAGTGAGAGATCATTCGTTCCGCAGCCTCGTGCGACACTCATCGCAGAGATCGCCTTCGAACTGTTGTCCGAAGTCGGGTGTCTCGCCGCAGATGCGACACACCCAACCGGTCTCTCGACATAGATCGGTCCACACTCTTTGTTTGTCGTTCTTGCTGCTCTCAGGGATAGCCACCGCAGGCCCCCTATTTGCTGGAAAAAATACTTCCGTCGTGTGAGTCCGTCAAGTGCACAGCCGGGAACATTCAAGGCAATGTGCAACTTTTGAGATCAGGCGATCACATTCATCGATCTGGGATGCGCAAGTCGCTCCGTGCACGCAAGGAGTTCTCGAGACGGCTGTCTCATGATAACCTTGCTCGCTACCACAGCCGCTAGTTTGGTCTATTCGTACGCGCGTAGGTGAGCACTTGGTACTGCCGGATGACCTCAAGCTGTTCCTGCAATTCACTCAACTCAGCGCGAATCTCACGCGCATAGGGCGTGAACTGCTCTGCAAGTTTGGCCAATTCCCGTATCTGGCGAATCGATTCTTGAGTGGTTGGAGTTTCTTTGGACACCATGTCATGTGAAGAACCACCGAAGTCAGAATCGGCGCGGTTGGCAGGTGCTCAGGCGGAGTAACTCCGGGCAAGCCAGGATTCAGTCCGCGGAGATGGCCGCGACCGAGCCTTGTTCAAGCCAACTAGAAAGCGTTGAAGTGCCGTTGAGGCCACGCAACGACTACCCAATCTGTGTGGGGTAGCCATTCTGTTTTTTGGCCTGCAACGGGGTAAGAAGTAACTCAAAAACTTCAAAGGAGGCTGAAAATGATTGATGTGCCAACCGGCTTCGGCCTGACACCGTTCCTCTTCTCGTTTTGAACCACGCCTACAAAACTGCGGAGTTCTTCCCGAGCTTGTTTTTAATAGGGAGCGATGGCGGCGGAGAAGCCTACGCCTTCGATCTCTCGCGCACGGAGGAGACGTATTCGAGGTTCCATTTGTTGGCTTTGCCTACTAACGCACGAGAAATCGCCGATTCATTCGATTCATTTCTGGCGATCTGAGACTTAGGGTCAATGAGCGAAATGGCCGCTTCGCCAATCATTTCACTAAAGGCCGGAAGGACCTTCCCCCGAATCCCCCCGGCCTTTGCATGGGATGCTTCTGATTAGCGCGATGCTCAGCGCCGCGCGGCCATCAACACCACCTCATGCATCGAAAAATCCTTCGCTACTTCCTTTTCGCGGGGGCTGGGGCTGAGTTCGTGCCCGTAGTTGTTTCCCGCGACCCAGATCTGGTTCAAGAAATACCGGTCTCCGTAGCGGTGGAAGATGAGCTTGGTTTGTGTTACGGACGCGAGTGATGTACAGGAATTGAACATCACTAGGTTCGTGGAATTCGTCTCCAGATTGCGGATCGAAAGGACCTTTCCCTCGATGTCCACGGACTGCAACAAGTATTGCCCCGCGGGCAAGTTGGCGCGGTTAACGATGAAGGTGAAAGGCACGGTCACGTTCACCTTAGTGCTTTGGGCACTGGCAACCGTTGTGACAACCAAAGCGAGTGCGGCGGCGAATAACAGCAAGTTCCTTTTCATTTCGGGTTCCTCTTTCCGGCTGAGTGCCGAGTGTTTTGTCTTACAAATGGAAAGCGTGCGTAGAAGAAAACACCGCCACTTCGCCCAAAGGAAATCTTGGGGGTACTTTTCGTTTTCGCCCGAAAATTTGGTTGCCCCCCTAGGCACTGTCGGCCCGATCAAGAGTTAGAACTGTGAAAGAGCTCATAGGGAATCAGAAGAACCTAACTTAGAGAAGTCGGATATAATCGGGCGGTCACGGCCCCGGGGGTGCAAATGGGGAACGGTGCTGGCGACGTCACACAACTTCTGCAGCAATGGCGAGCCGGAGATTCTCAGGCCGAGCGCGCACTCTTCGAGCTGCTACTGCCGGATCTTCGTAAGATTGCTGGCTGCTGTTTCCGCGGCGAGCGTTCAGACCACACTCTCCAACCCACCGCCCTCGTCAATGAGGCATTTGTCCGCCTGGTACACGCGAAGAACGTTGATTGGCGGGACCGCGGCCATTTCCTCGCTTTAGCTGCAAGGATCATGCGTCGGTTTCTTATCGATCACGCCCGTGCTCAACCGAGCGTCCAATTTTTGCCTATGGACGGGTTTCCTGAGCGTGTTCTGGGCCGTCGCACGCCGCTAGAGATCGCGATCACCGTCGACAATTTGTTGAACGAACTGGAAAAGGAGTCGCCTCAGCGCCGTTCCGTCGTGGAGTTGAAGTTCTTTTTGGGAATGACCGATGAAGAGGCAGCGGATGCGCTGAATCTAAAGTTACACACTTTTCAGCGCGAATGGCATCGCGCCCGCCTCTGGCTCTATACGCGACTAACTGTGGAAGATGCAAACAAACTCTGAACGCGATGCGCGAGTTATGAAGATCATCTCGCAGGTCTGTCGCCAGTCTCCGACGGAGCGCGAATCCTTCTTGCGTTCAGCGTGTGAAACCGACTCCAATCTGTACCAGGAAATCGCGCAGACGCTGGAGTGGGAAGCTCGAATGGGCAGTTTCCTTCAGCAGCCTCTGATTGCCCTCACCGTCGTTGGCCGGCCCTTTCGTCCTGGCGAAGTGATTGACGGTCGTTTCGAGATTGTGCGCGCCGTTGGCGAGGGTGGCATGGGCGTGGTTTACGAAGCCATCGATCGCAAACGCAATCTACGCATAGCGATCAAATCGGCCAAGCCCGGCTTCCAGCGCCTGCTTTCACCCGAGTTGGAAGGCGCGCTCAAAGTGCGACATCCCAACGTGTGCTTGGTTAACCAGATCCACACCACAAAGACGGACGCCGGAGAAGTTGATTTTCTCAGCATGGAATTTCTTGAGGGGGAAAATCTTTCTGCGTATCTGGCAAGGAAGGGCAAGCTCGACCCCAAAGCAGCTCTGGAGATTGTGCGTCAGTTGTGCGCAGGCCTGTCGGAAGCGCACCACAGTGGGGTCGTCCATGGCGATCTGAAAAGCGCCAACATCATTCTCACCCAGCATGATGACGGCAGTTTGCGTCCTGTGATCACCGACTTCGGGCTGGCGAGCGGAGCGAATCAATCGACCGGGGCGTTCGGCGGCACGCCTGATTACATGGCGCCAGAATTGTTGCTGGGCCAAAAAACCTCGAAGGCTTCCGATGTGTACGCTCTGGGCGTCATTCTCTACGAAATTGTTACCGGCCGAATACCGTTCGATAAGCAATTCATTGGGAGTCGTCCGACCTGCCCGACGCCACCCAGTGATGTGGTTAAAGGTCTTGATCCACGATGGGATGCGGTGATCTTGGACTGTCTCAGCGAATCTGCGGCGACCCGCCCAACTGATGCCGGCCAGATTATTGCGCGCCTGGAAAAACGTCCTTGGCGCAAAGCGCCGCTCACTGCGGTAGGAGTTCTAGTTCTGGCGGCTTTGACTCCACCGATTCGGCACTGGGCTACCGACGCTTTCATGGGTTGGTTCATGCCGGCAAACGTGCGCTTGGCGATTCTTCCACTCCAGAATTCAAGCGAAGCCACCATGGTCGGTGAAGGCGCACTCCACGACGTCTCCGACCGACTTCGCCATTTACCGAGCGCACGTCGGACTCTGGTCGTAATCCCACCAGGAGCAGACCCAGGAACCGCCGTGCAGACCCCGGAGCAAGCAATCAAGGTTCTCCACGCCACACACGCATTGCTGACCACGTTGCGGAGGGAAGGCAAAGAGTATGTTGTCGAGGGTTCAGTCATCGACCTTCATACAGAGGCTCACCTTCGCGACTTTAATACCCGCTACTCGGAAACTACCGTTGGTGCGCTTCCTTCAGCTCTTGCTAGCGAGGTGTCGCTGGCCTTGCACCTGCCGACCGCGGCGGCGCCAGAAGCGCTTTCACCGGAAGCCACGGCACCCTATGACAAAGGCCTATATCTGCTACGAACCGACGAACAAACCTACGAGGACGCCAGCTTGCTGTTTCGAGAAGCAGCCCGACTTGACCCGCGCTCGCCATTGCCGCCCGCTGCTTTGGTAGAGGCACAAGTCATTAAGTGCTCCATCATCAAGGAGCATGATTGCTTGGCTGGAGCACAGCAAGCATTGTCGAATGCGGAGAGCCTTAACCCGGACTCCGCCAGGGTACGCTTAGCTGGCGGTATGCTGAATCAGGCGACTGGGCAGTACCAGAAGGCTCTCGAAGATTACCATCGCGTACAGGAACTCGAACCCCGCAACATCGATGCTCTCTTGCAAATTGCCAGCCTATACTTCAGGACTGATATGGCGGACAAGGCAATCATTGCATACCAGCAGGCTATTGATCTTGATCCTGGATATTATCGCCCTCATGAAGAATTAGGTTCCTTCCGCTATTTTCGGGGTGAATACCGGGAGGCGATAGAGCAGTTCAAACTATCCATTGACCGGGCTCCGGGCCGGGCTATCGCCTACAGCAACCTCGGGGCGACATTGATGGATCTGGGAGAATACACTTCCGCTGAGATGTCGCTCTTGCAGTCGCTGAAACTCAGAGAGACCGCACCAGCCCTGAACAATATGGGAGCTGTCCGAGCCTATCAGCGACGAGATGCCGAGGCCGTCGATTACTACCAGCGCGCCATAAGGTTGAACCCGAATGACTATGTCTTCATTCAAAACCTGGGTGATTCCTATCGCCGACTAGGGCGTTCAAGAGAGTCAAAACACGCTTACAAGAATGCACTGAAGTTGGCACTGGTGGGACTTGCCGAGGATCCACTGGAGGCCTTTTCCCGAGGCTTTGTCGGTTATTGCTCGGCGCGTCTTGGTGATACCCAAAGAGCTCAAACCGAAATCGGCCAAGCTCTGAAATTGTCCCCTGGAAATAAGTCAGTAATCCGCAACGCTGTACTAACCTACGAGGCATTGGCGCAAAGGGAGCAAGCGATCGAGGCACTACATGGAGCGACTCCCGAACTTCTTCGAGAACTTGAGCATCATCCGGACCTGGCGGACCTTAGTAGCGACCCTCGCTTTCAACAGTTAGTCACCCAAAAACGATAATGGAGGGAAATAGAATATGACGGGCACAAACAAGAACGTGACACTAAAGGTCGAGAAGGGGTATGTCGTGGCCCTTCCTCCCGAGCTTCCAAACATGAACGTTGGCGACACAGTTACCTTCAACTCAGACTATGATGCGTTCAAGGTTGTATTCACAAAGCGATGGCCGTTTGCGGGGAATGAACATGTCGTGAGGAACAACAAACCGCTGACGTTCGCGCACCGGGGTTCTTTCACGTTCCTGTGCTATGTCGGAACTAGACCTAAAAAGAAGCCTTCGGTGAGCCTCGGTCATTCCAGCAGCGGTCGTATCAATTGGGTGTCTTATGAAGGCAAAGGCGGCACCGGCAGCGTGAAACCACCTGGAAGATAAAATCCATCCTGCGCTTTCCGGGGCACTGCCTTTCTTGTTGTCAGGTCCGCCGATCCTTGCGGTAGGCGGACCGCAGCTTCCGTAAGGTTTAATGACGCCCGCCGCATCAAAATGACGCATTACGCACCGGCTTCGCGACATACGCTCATTTCTTCCCGCAAAAGAAGGAGAAATTAAAATGGCGAACCCGACTCCGCACATCCGACCGCACGGCAATCGAATTCGCGGTGCCAATCTTCCGCGGACATCACCACTGTTTGAGGGACCTTTCGGACGGATCTTCCGAGCACTTCCGGCAGCGGACTTTGGCGACAATGATCAGCAGTCTCTCGCAGCGTTAAATGCATTAGCAACCAAGATGATCGCGAAGCGCGACCCGGCGGATCCAAAGGATGGTCCCGATCCCGAAGAAAGCGGAATTCCGGCGGCATACACCTATTTGGGCCAATTCATCGATCATGACTTGACCTTTGATCCTGCGAGTTCATTGCAACGTCAGAATGATCCGGAGGCCCTGGTCGACTTCCGCACGCCGCGATTCGATTTGGACAATGTGTATGGGCGTGGCCCGGATGATCAGCCATATATGTATGCGGACGGCCGGACTTTCAACTTGGGAGACCCATTACATGGGGCAGCCGCGAACCCGCGAGCGCGAGACCTGCCCAGAAGTGAGTTGCGTGAGGGAGCCCGTAAGACTAAAGCACGCGCCATCATTGGCGACCCACGGAACGACGAGAATACAATCGTTTCGCAGCTTCAGGGTCTTTTCCATAGGTTCCATAACAAGGTAGCTCTCGATCATCCCAAGTGGGACTTTGTTCAAGTCCAGCGTGAGGTTCGATTCCACTATCAATGGATGCTCATCAATGACTTTCTGCCAAAAGTAATTTCGCCGAAGGTCTTAGACCATGTTCTCCCACACCTCAAAAAGAAGAGCAACATCGTAAAAGATCCTCCATGCCTGGAGCTCTATCATCCGAAAGAAGATTTGTTCATGCCACTCGAGTTCTCCGCGGCAGCCTACAGGTTCGGCCATTCGATGGTTCGGCCGGGGTATCGACTCAACGAGAACGTAGGCCCGCTGCCGATCGTTGACTTCAATCCGAAGAAGCCATCCCTTACAGGTTTCCGGCCCATCGCAAATAATCATGCGATCGATTGGAACCTGTTCGCGGATCTCGAACCTCGCGACCCTGACAACATTAGGCGAACCCAACTGGCATATAAGATTGACACCTCTCTCGTCGATCCCTTGGGTAGTCTCCCGACGTCCATTGCGGTAAATCCGAAGGGGCTTGCGCAAAGAAATCTCGAGCGCGGGTGGAGAATGCGATTGCCGAGTGCTCAGAACGTGGCGCGCGCCATGGGACTGAAGCCCCTTGCTGACAAAGACATTTTGATCGGCAAGTTCACCGGAGAGCCGGCTGACACAAAATCCTTGATTCCTATCACGAGTATCAGTAGTGCCTTTGCGGACAACTGTCCACTCTGGACTTATGTTCTCGCGGAAACGATTGAGACAGTAGTCGCGTTAAAGACAACCCAGGGAGTGAAGAAGATTAAAACGAGGAAGCTCGGACCGGTCGGTGGCCGGATCGTTGCGGAAACGTTTGTCGGAATCCTCCTCGGCGATAGCAGTTCATACTTGTCACAGAACCCGCTGTGGGTTCCATCGACTAAGAGGTTCGGCCTGCGCGAACTCATTTCGTTCGCGCTGCAGGACAAAGGTATTCTTGCTATGGCAGCTTAGGCCGAAACCCAACCGGGAGCGACCGACTCTTTATTCAACGGTCACGCCAGAAGCTCAGGCAGGTCAACGAGTGCCTAGTAAAAGTATTGGGTGTGTTCGCGCCTCGGTCTCGGGTTCTAGCGTGATTTCACGCAAGTCTGCGCCTGGCAGCTTTGTAAAAACGTCTTTGCACCGCGGCATACGACCTGCATACAAGGCAGATAACGCCTGAGAAGGTTTTATGCTCGCCGCCCAACGCTACCTTCACTTCGACAATATCGATATGTCAAGTGCGCTGATTGTTGCTAGTTGCAGTCTGTGCGGAATGGAGTTCAGTGACGCGCCAAGGCCCGGAGAGCAGGTTGACGAACTCTTGACGAGAATCCGTGCAAATTTCGATGCGCATGACTGCGGTGCAGTGAAGCGACAGGCTTAACCTCGGTCTGGAATCGGGGATTTCCCTCTTCAATAAACAGAGATGATTCGCAATCACTGCGGTCAAGTTTTGGACTAGTGTATGTGGTATTGAAAACACCAATTTTGTGAGGTAGTCATGAAGTGCAGAAGTTGCGGTGCCAGCCTTGTCGTACGGAAGCTTAATGGCGAGATTGCCCTCCATTTTCCCGGACCTGATGGCCTTAACAAACCCATCGTTTTCGTCTTCCCGCAAGTCCTCGTCTGTTTGCAATGCGGCTTTGCAGAATTTGCCGTTCCCGATGAGCCGCTAGCGACGATTAACAAAATAACAACTCAGGACTCAAAACGCGCTTCCGCTTGAAGGACGGTATGACCATTTCGCAGTACGGCGGTAATTGTCGGCAGGAGTTCACTCGCAGCATTTGATTTCAATACGTATCCGAGTGCACCAGCATCGATGACTGCTCTCCGTATGTCGGCATCGCTTTCCTGAGTTACAAACACAATCTTGGAGCGTGGTGAGACTCGCTGGATTTGGGCGGCAGCTTGGAGCCCGTTCAGGACAGGCATTCCAATGTCAAGAAGTACAAGATCGGGTTTCAGTTCAGCAACTCGCTGGACCGTTTCGATGCCGTCACAGACCTCACCGACGATCTGACACTCAGGCCCACCAGAAAGTATTTCGCGCAGTTGGACACGCCAGGCGGCAACGTCGTCAGCAATGAGAACGGTTGTTCGGGCTGATGGAACTTGTGGTTCTTCGAAGACTTGCACCTACGTGAGATGCCCAACTTCGCATTCGCAGTTAGTACCCGTCAAGCGCCAAATTGCGCCAAACAAACGGACCCTTGATGACAGTCTACTGCTTGCTGAGCCAGTTTGCGGTTGTCGACGGTTTGAGACAGGCCGTACAGCCAGGGCAAGACCGACATCTACCTCAACGATGAGAAAGAGAACATCTTCGTTTACCAAAGTTGACTGCTCAGATTGTTAAACCTAACATGACGCGAGGGCGGGGACCCCTCTTCTGGTGGTTGGCGAAACCATCTCTCACTATCGTGTGCTCGAACAGATTGGGGCCGGAGGAATGGGAGTTGTTTACCTGGCCCGCGACGAGCGTTTAGACCGTGATGTCGCGATCAAGGTGCTGCCGCCGCGCTCGCTGACGGATCCTGCTACCCGCAAGCGCTTCCGCCAGGAAGCGTTAATGCTCTCCAAGCTGAACCATCCCAATATCGCGATCGTGTTTGACTTTGATACCCAGGACGAGACGGACTTCATTGTCACAGAATTTGTCCGTGGCATTACATTGGACGCGAAATTGGGCCGCACGGGCATTCCGGAGGCGGAAGTTCTGCGACTCGGAGTGCAGCTTGCGGCTGGACTGGAAGCAGCTCACAAGCAAGGCATTGTCCATCGCGATCTCAAGCCGGGCAACTTGCGACTCACGCCTGACGGCCAGCTTAAGATCCTCGATTTCGGTTTGGCCCGTTTGCTGCCTCATTCCAGCGAGGTCGGCGCAACTGAGACGCTGAGCAAGTCACTCGAAATCAGTGGCACTCTGCCCTACATGGCGCCGGAGCAGTTGCGAGGTGAGGCCCCGGATGTCCGCAACGACATCTGGTCGTCGGGCGCTGTGCTGTATGAGATGGCTACCGGAAACCGCCCTTTCCCGGAAACTCTCCCGACCACCTTGGTGAATGCCATCTTTAACGCTCAGCCACCGGCGCCGCGTGAACTGAACCGGCAACTGTCGTCAGGCTTCGAGGTTATTCTTCTCAAAACTCTCGAGAAAGATCCGGAACGGCGCTATCAGACGGCTCGCGAGTTTCGGTCCGATCTTGAGAGTCTGGAAAAGGGCGGGAGACCGAGGGCCGGTCAGCGAAGCAGATCAATGCCGATGGTGTGGGTGGCAGCTGTCGTGCTTCTCATCGCCGTGCTGATCGGCGGACTTTTCGTGCTGCGAAGAACGAGAACTGCCGGCGTTGCGCAACGGCGCACAGTTGCCGTGCTGGGCTTCAAGAATCTAAATGGGAAGCCGGCGGATGCGTGGATTTCGACCGCCCTGTCCGAAATGCTGACTACGGAACTGGGAGCTACTGGTAAGCTGCGCACGATCTCGGGAGAAAACGTCACCCGAATGAAAGCGGATCTTTCCCTTCCTGACAGCGAGAGCCTGGCCCCGGAAACTCTTCACAAAGTCGATAGCATGCTCGGGACGGACCTGGTTGTGCTGGGTTCTTACCTGAACATCAACGGACAGATTCGAGTCGATCTTCGCGTTCAAGACACGTCAACAGGAGAAATCCTTGCTACGGCGCCAGAACAAGGTTCAGAAGGACAGTTCTTTGAACTCGTCAAACGTGCTGGACAGTCGCTGCGTGAGGACTGCGGCGCAGGCGAGATCACGCCCGACCAGAGAGCAGCTACCGCCGCGGCGGAACCAGGCAACACCGAGGCGGTCCGGCTCTATTCTGAAGGGTTGGGAAAACTCCGCGAGTTCGATTTTCTGAAGGCGCGCGATTTGTTGAAGCAAGCCATTGCGGCCGATCCGAATAGCTCTTTGTCGCATTCCGCCCTTGCGTCCGCCTGGTCACAGCTCGGCTACGACGAGAACGCAAAAGCGGAGGCTAAGAAAGCATTCGAGACATCAGCGAGCCTACCGAGACAAGACAAACTATTGATCGAGGCCGGTTATCGGGAACAGAGCCACGAGTGGGATAAAGCGGTGGATCTTTATCGCTCGCTCTGGACCTTCTTCCCCGACGACCTCGACTATGGGTTGCACCTGGCGAACGCCCAAATCTCAGCGGGAAAAGGGCAGGAAGCTCTCGCCACCATCCAAAGACTACGTGCACTTCCATCGCGTCTAGCGGATGATCCGCGAATCGACATGGCAGAGGCCACCGCGGCCGATGCAGTTTCTGACTACAAGCGGGAGCAAAGTGCGACGGCACGAGCCATCGATAAGGCAGGTCGGCAGGGAGCACGGCTGCTCGCCGCGCAGGCCGTTCTTCAACAATGTTGGGCGCTGCGCAGCATGGGCGATCTTCCGGGAGCAAAGGCTGCAGGAGAGCGAGCGCAGGATGTGTTGGCTTCCGTCGGCGACTTGCGAGGCGAAGCAAGAAGCTTAACCTGCGTAGCCAACGTCCTTTCCGACCAGGGGGATCTCACCGCAGCCAGAGAGATTTACGAAAAGGCTTTGGGGCTGGCTAGAAAAATCGGCGGCCAAAAAGACATTGCTGGGGCTTTGATTAACCTGGGAAATGTATTGGCGGTTCAGGAAAATCTGGCCGAGTCAACCAGTCGCTATCAGGAAGCACTGGCTGTCACACTTGAGATCGGCGACAAGCCGGGCTCAACCTTGGCGAGGAATAACATTGGCGCAAACCTGATCGTGGAATGCAATTTCAATCAGGCGCGGGCGGTTCTGGAAGCCGCCCTGCAGACTGCGCGTGAAACTGGCGACGAACTCGGCGCAATCAATGCATTGACCAATCTAGGAGTCGTTTTCTTAAATCAAGGCGAGTTCGCACGGGCTCGCCAGAGCCTCGAAGAGTCATTCAACAAGGCACAGGCTCTCGATTTGAAGAGCAGCATGGCTTACAACCTTTCGTCGATGGGTGATGCCAACTTGGCGCAGGATGACCTGGTTCGGGCGGAGAAGAATTATCAGGACTCTCTGGCGATACGAACTGCGCTCGGACAGCGTGGCGACATCGCCAGCAGTCAATTGTCGCTGGCTGTACTTAGGCTGGAGACGGACCAAGCGGCGCAGGCCGAAGACCTGGCGCACAAAGCGACCGAGGAATTCCAATCCGAAAAGATTGGCGATCAGGAAGCCTTGGGCGACATTGTCACGGCAGAGGCTCTCCTTGCGCAAAAAAAGTTTTCAGATGCCAAGGCGAAACTGGATCAGGCGCGTCATATCTCGCCACACGATAAGTCGATCATGCTGCTGTTGGATATTACTTCTGCACGTTTGGAGTCCGTGACGAGAAAACCTCAGGAAGCATTACACCAGTTTGATACGGTCATTGCCCGCGCGAAAAGTTTAACCCTGCCCGGCTACGAGTTCCAGGCGCGCCTCGCACAAGCGGAGACAAAGATAGCTTCAGGCTCAGGCGCGGAGGCACGGAGCGACTTAAGCCGCCTGCGAACCCAAGCAACTGAGGCAGGATTCAAGCTGTTGGCGCGCAAGGCAGCAGAGGCGCAGCGAAAAATAAAATCTCAGCAGTAAGTGCAACAATGGCCCACAAGAAACGGGGCTGGCCCTTGGCCAGCCCCGCTCTTTTGATTCGCTTCAATGCAACCTTCCGCACCTTTACTTAAACGAAATCCGCGGCACCGCGATCGTTGGGCCAGTCTGTGTCTCCAGGACCACAAATGTCAGTCCCTGGCCCTGCTTTCCAATCCCCGGGGGAAACGCGGGAATGCTGGGAACGCTGAAAGTAATTTTCGCGCTCTTCTTGTTTACGGTAGCGGTGATGTTCGAGAGGTCCAATCCCGAAACCTGCGTGCACAGTTGAAGGGTGTTGGAAGACTGTGGATTATTGATATCGTTGTCGCACACAGCGAGACCGTAGGTAGGGGCAGGCTCGCTTGCGTCGGCGGTAAATCCCACCAGATTGCTGATGGTTACCGTCAAATTGGTCGCGGCGCTCTGAATCTGGAAGAGGAATGTGTAATTGCCATCAAGGCAAGTGCCGGCGGTAGTGGTGTCGGTATTGTCGAAGACCGTTGCAGCAACCTGCTGATTGGTGCAGACAACCTGCGTTTGTAACATCACGGCCCCGCCGTGGCGGGCAATGGGTGCGGTTGGTCCGTACAGATTCCAGTTGAAAGCGTTACTGTCCACTCCATTGTTCGACGAACCGCGCACCGGCACACTGGCAAAGCTCGGCAGTGCACACAAGATACACAAGGATACAAGCGGAACCAATTTTCGAACGTTTTTCATTCGATCCTCCCCACATTGTGATTTTGATATTGATTTCGTGGCCCTCTCCTGGCAGAAAGCTTGCGCTGCGGTATGTCCTGTTTTGGGGGCCGGCCAGAGAAAATACACCGAACCGTTGCGGTTCAATCTCAAGCGCCAGTCACTTTACAGGCTAGGGCAACAGCTGTCAAGGAATAAGCCCTAGAAGCGTCCTTGTCGCTATTTTCACCAAAATGGATGGCGCACAATACTTAGCATCAGTTGCTGAAATTCTCTATCTCAACGCGGACCCATCGTGCAATTCCACCAGAGGGCAGCACGAAACCTCTCGGCGCCTGCGCTGGGCGTTGCTCATGATTTCCCCACAGCGATGGCAAATGCGGCGGCTGCATAGACGACCAGATTTCCAATGCCATACAGCCCATGGAGCAGATGTAGGAGGATTGCCATAACGAACACTGCGAGGAGAAGCCACGCACCGCGCACCACAGTCGCGGGAATCAGCATGAGAATGCATCCTGCGATTTCTCCAAATCCGATAACCAGGCGGATAAAACCCGGCATGCCCGTTCGGGCAAAGGCATGAGCTGCACCCGGTAATACGAACATCACGGCCTCAATAAGAATCACAATTCCTAGCGCGAACCGGAGAACTGTCAATCCACACTTTGAGTTCATGCCAGCTACTCCTTTCTTCGCATACGCGCCGATTTCGCTTTGATCTCTTTCAAGCGGTGGCTCGCGCTGGAATCAAGGTCGAGTTCATAGAATTTCTTCAAATCACGAATCTTCTCGAGAGAAGCCGGACTGAATGGCGTCTTCCCGTCAAAAGCATGCAGCACAATACCTTCCAAGACGTCGCCCAAGGTCATGTCGTGATACTCCGCAAATGCCTTCAGCACCTTGAGGACGCGTTTCTCCATCCGCACCCCGGTCTGGACGCGTTCGATCTCCAGTTTCGTATCGTCAACCATTGTACCAATGTACAAAGGTACATAAACGAATTCAAGTTAAAATGTTGAGCTTTCGGCATACCGCGTGTCACATCGCGCTGGAAGATTAAAGGGAATACCGAGTTTTCAAGTCTGAACGTCACCAACCAGATTCGAGATGTTGGCAGTAAGGTAATAGTGCCTTACAATGAACCTCGAAGAGGCAAAATGACTGTTTTAACCATTACCGCTAAAGGGCAAGTTACGTTGAAACAGGATCTCCTCAAACATCTCGGTGTCAGCCCGGGAGAGAAGATTGAAGCTGACAAGTTGCCTGATGGCCGAATCGTTGTGAGGGCAATGGGGCATGACGGCAACATTGCTGATTTCGTTGGTTGTCTGGCACAGCGACGAGGTCCGAAATTCACCGTTGAGGAGATGAACGATATCGCGACCG
>DATJWZ010000155.1:0-1432 GCA_035500795.1 Candidatus Eiseniibacteriota bacterium
GTCGCCGACATGCTCGGCGCGGGCGTAGTCGGCCACTGGATCGGCCCCAACCAGCGCGACATCCCGCGTCCAGTCGAGTACATCAAGATTCCGACAGGGCTTGTTCAAGCCAAAGCATCAAACCTGCGAACGACCGACGACCAACGACCGACGACGGTTCTGTCTTTCCGCTTCATGGAGCCGCTCGAAGAAGCCGTTTATCTCGATCAGGTGCGGCTGATGGCAGTCGACCACCCGGCGGATCTTGATGTCTTTCCAAACGAATACTTCGCCTCGAGCCCGCCGTATCCGGAATTCAAGGTCGTCCTTAGCCGTGAGGCCAAGCCGCCTGCGGGTGCCTGGGACGAGCACGGTCATAATCTGCTGCCAGATCTGCTTGCACACAAGTTTGTAGGCGATTTCCAGCTGGAAAGATTTGCCGGTTTTGCCAAGACTCACACCCTGACGCTCGATTTGGGTGCGCCGTACGATGGCGGCCCTCTGTGGCTGCTGGCGCATGGCGAAATCGAATACTTCACTGCGAACAGCATGTATGCGGCATCGCAGGCGGGGCTAACGCCCATTTCGCCATACGTTGAAGCGCTCAACCCAAACGGCAAGTGGAAGCGGGTAATCGACGACATGGGATTCCCCGCAGGTGGTCCACGCACAATGACGGCTGATCTGACCGGCAGGCTTCCGCGCGGTACGCAGAAGATCCGCATCACAACGAACCTGCAAGTCTACTGGGACAACATTCTCGTGAGCCGCACGCCTCAATCCGGCAACGGTCGTCATCCTGAGCGGAGCCGTTCTTCAGGCGGAGCGAAGGATCTTGCGATCAACGACGCTGATCTGCGATTGACAGCCGTGCCACTTCTGCATGCCGATCTCGAGTTCCACGGCTATCCCTACAAGATCGAGGGCCTGCCTCCCGGCAACGTGAAGTACATTTACGAGAAGGCGAGTGCTACCGGTCCATACACGCGCCCGTTCGGCACGTACACGCGCTACGGCGACGTGCTGCCTCTCCTGACTTCACTCGATGACAAGCTTGCCGTCTTCGGCTCCGGAGACGAGGTGCGGCTGGATTTCGATCCGTCGAAACTGCCTTTGCTTCCGAAAGGCTGGGTGCGCGACTACTTTTTTGCTGCGAATGGCTACGAGAAAGACATGGACTTCTACGCTGCGGCAGGGAACTATGTCGCGCCATTGCCATTCCTAAGCATGGGAGACTATCCGTACTCGCCGAAGAAGTCCTTCCCGCTCGACGACCAACACCTGAACTATCTGCTCGAATACAACACGCGCCACATGTCGGGAAATGAGCAGCGGGGATACTGGTTCGATTATGGGCTCGGCCAGCGCTGAAGCACTCCCGGCTCGCTCGAATGACATTTCGTAGAACGGAAATGGGGAAGCCTACGGAATCGTTTTAATATTGACATTCCCG
>DATJWZ010000156.1:0-8397 GCA_035500795.1 Candidatus Eiseniibacteriota bacterium
CGTCGAAGGCTCGTTAGATCCGAACCGGGACCGATTGGTCAGCTGTTGATGCAAGACGGGAATCGAAATGTAAGCTCTTGGGAATAAATGGTCGGGGAGAGAGGATTTGAACCTCCGACCCCCTGGTCCCGAACCAGATTCCAGCAATTGTTGAGAAGTATTGAATTGTGTAGAACGCAAGCCTTTGTTGTTGAATGAGTTAGCGCCGCGCCTTGGACTGATATTGATTTTTGATGAACGTTAGTGCTCCGACCGACGCAGAATCGTCTACACCGAAACGGAACCTGTTAGATATCGCAGGTAGGCATCTGGATAATTCTCAGGAACAATCGAAGTACGAGCTGATTTCGTGAAGCGGCTTCCTCGCACGAAGCATCTTAGACTGGTGACATGTCACCCCCTCCCGGTGCCGTAAGCAGCGCAGGTTTTCTCTTCCCCCCAGCACGGCATTCCGCGAACGGAAGAAACCTCACCCCTCATCCTGCCCGATTCACCACACTGTCCGGCAGGATCAGGCGCAGATCCCACCCGGAAACAGAACTGTTCGGAGAGCGAATCGGGCCGGGATTTCGCTGCGAATCGGCTCAGGGAAAGAACGGCGGATCGGCAGCCAAAACAAAAACCTTCCCCGAGTCTCAGCCGGTCCCAAACTCACGCCCCTGCACCGTCATCAACGAACTCATTTACTGGATTTTCTGCGTCTGAGGGAACACTTCATCAACTCGTTCAAAGCCTGCTCGTATTTAAAAATATGTTTGATCTCGCCCTCACGTCCGATTTGAAACTTCGCGCCCTTGGATTTCGCTGATCCGTGCCGAGTTCCTCTTGCTGATGGGATTCAACATCCTGAAAGTACAAGAGTTCGGGGTCTTTGCCCTCAACGTCCTTGCCCACAAAGACCAGTGTCTCCACGGTCGGTTTACACATACGCTCGGTCCGCAAATTGAACGGACAGATAGACCCCTTCCTCAAGAGCTTCGCCTCAACCGGCTCTGCGTAGTTCACCAATCGGAGCTTCGAATAGCAGCGTTTCGTTTCCTCAATTTCCTCAGGTCAAGAGAACGCTGACTGGCGACAAATCGACGCCATAGCTAGAAAAGGGCAAACACCCCAGCCTTCGGTATCACCTATACTGCCCATCCGCCTATCGTGTCCAAGTGAGAACTTTCACTGATTCCCATTAAACAGCCGGATTGTGCACCGCGAGGTCAGAATATCTGTGTAGAATTTTGAGGGGGAACATCGGTCCGAGAAAGTCGCCCTGACGGTCTTCGGGCGATTTCGGCCTACCGTCCAAAGGTGGGGATATTCATGGCCACGCGAACTACCAACTCGCGATAGCGGGATCTAGGATATTCATCAGTTTCGGGATAAGCATCAGGGGCCGACTACGTACGCTACACGGAAAATCTCTGCGCCAGTCATAACGTAGAAGTAGTCCTAGAGTACCTTGTAGCACGGTTGAAGAAATAACCCGAACAAGCAGACTGAGACGCGATGTTCCAACACACACGAGAGTTTGTCATTCATTTATTCCTCCCGTTTATTGGATCCGGTTACTCCTTGTTCTGACTTTGTAACAGACTGGGAAGCTTTAACATAATTCATCCCTTAAATAGTGCAATCCGGGGACTCCATAAGTACTTGTAAACAAAACCTTGTCTTAGGGGTGTTGTTCTGTTTTCGTAATGCAATGGGATTTGCTTTCGGAAATTCCTCGCGGTCGCACATACTTTCGCCCGATTTCCTTAGGTGCGGCGTGTCTGGATTGAGATCGTGTCTGGATTGAGATCGTGTCGCCGTGCCCTTGCCCGCAAAAATTAGTCGTCGCTCGTTACCAACGTAGCGAGCGTAACTGGAGGGCCTGGCCGCTACCGGCACTCATGCCATCTAAGGATGGGTGACAATCTCGTGGAATCTCGCACTCTTGCTCTCGGCCAGGAGGCACGTGAATAATGTGCTTCAAATGAAAGGTGCTGTACAACCTCATTTCAGTTACTGCAGAATAGGAATGTGGATGCTACTCTTGATTCCTCTGTTTGAGGTTCACAAGAGGACAAGTCCCACAAGAGAAGTTACGCGGTGCGCACGAGAGATAAAATCGAGTTAGACGCGAGAGTGGAACTCATTAAGAGGACTATTGAGAGTCGCCTCTCAGATCAAACCTTGTCAGTCAAAGCACTTGCAATCGAAATGCGGCTTTCCCAATCCGGGCTTCGATGTTTCATGCTAAGGCACACGGGCATTGGCCCTAAGCAGTACATTATCAGAGCTCGAATCCGTTTTGCCGAACAGCTGTTAAGTGCTTCTACGCTTTCGGTAAAGGAGGCGATGGCCGCTGCCGGGATAAATGACTCGAGCCATTTCTCCCGCGACTTTCGGCGTATAGTCGGCGTTAGTCCCTCAGATCGAAGACTCGTGAGAAGACTGTGAGTTTCATAACAAGCATAGGAATGTCCCGAACCGCACGCAAGAAGTTTTACGGCTTCTTCGGAACGCCTAAGAATCGTAAATTGGCGATTTGGCCTACAGAAAAACGTTGCGCGATTCAATGCTCTCCCATATCGTTCTATCGAAACTTGGGACTGAGCGGACTTTCGACGAATCTCAAGGGTCTATCGTGTCCGAATTTTCAGTAACGTATGTTGCCCTATGGGTGATAGTGATATGGGAGGGCATACTGTTGCTTGCGGTACTTCAGCGACTGGCACAACTCCGTTACGCCGAGCGACAACGCGCTTCTAGCTTTGTGGCCTCTCTCCCTGTCGGCACCGAAGCCCCAGATTTCACTGTTTCTGGGTTGAGCATCGAGCGGCAGGATGTATCAGCTGTCACTAACGAGACAGGACGTATCGCACTTTTCTTGTCTGTTGCATGCTCAGTGTGCCAAGAACTCATCGAGAGCCTCCTTCATACCAAGCACGCCGGCTGGGGTACGATTGTGGTCCTTTGCGAGGGCGACGCGGCCGGTTGTGCTGACATGGCACAGCGATTAAGTGGGATGGTTGATGTCCTGTACGACGGTAACGGAAGAACCGCAGCCCGTTATGGCATTTCCGCCTTTCCGACTACAGTGGCGATCGGCCATGACCGTAGAATTCTTGGCTATGGAAATCCCACTACGATGCTGGAACTGAAAGACTTCGTCACCGCCAACACTGGCGTGCCTAAGAATGAGCCTCCTCGCAAAGTCCAGTCGGTAGTTGACCAAGAGCGATCATCGTGTGTGAGAACTTAGATTCGTGAAGAGCACGTTTATGTCATTCGACTCAAACGAACACCGGATACGATTCGCTACATGGGGTTTGGTCTTTACGATGTTTGTCGCAAGCGGTGTCTTGTTTGCGATGAGAACGCGCTTCGCATTCCTTCCGGCGGCTGTAGTTTTAGGCTGGTGTCAGTCGGGCGGAATATGAGGAACCTCCCTCGTGGGAACGATCACGCCCCTCGTGAAGGTGGCGCACAGTTACTGGATTAAGGCAGCAGCAGCCTATACGATTACTGGATGTATCAGTGCAACCTGCGTTGGTGTATTGCTGGGCTCTTTTCCGGTAGTGTCTACGGTTCGGGCCTACGGCCTTGGGATCGTAGTGCTTTTCTCTTTCCTAGCCTTTGTACGAGAATGGGCAGGCTTGAAAGTGCCACTTCTGGAATGTAGGCGGCAGACGGAGAAGATGTGGGCGGATGAATACGGATTCATTGTGGCTTCCGCAATGTGGGGCTTTCACATTGGATTAGGTTTCGTAACGTACTTGTCAAACGGTAGTTTTATAGTATTGGCAGCTATCGTTTTAACGTGGGGTCGTCCTCTAGATGGGGCGCTCCTGATGCTGAGCTATTGGCTTGGCCGAGCATTGCCCGTCTGGCTTTTGCCAGCACTGTGGCCGTCGCGCGATCCCGAGCTCTTGATAAGAAATCTCTTGGCGAGTCGGACCATGTTTGGCAAGATTGCTGGTCTCACATGTGTCTGTTTAGCACTAGCGATTGTTCTTGACAAGTTCGGAAAAAGACTTCTGTTTAAGTAGCAGGAATCTCAGTGACAACAAGCACTCTGTTCTCAGTAAGCTATTGCATCCTCTGCATGATAATAGCAGCCGAAAGCATCCTGCTACTTGATGCAATTTGTGATGTAGCTAACTTTATTTCCAAATACGACAAACCTAGCCTTAAATGGTTTGGGTTGGCACGCGGCACAGCGATTCCATCCATGAAGCATCGGCTCCTGGATGGCTCACAAAACTTCCAACTGGAAGCGCTACGCGGGAAGGCTAGTGCTCTGGTTTTTGTCTCTCCTGAACACTTGGGATCTAAACACTATTCGTCTCTTTCGATTGGAGTTCGTGTTTTGTGGCAGCGACTGAATGGCAACTTGATGATCGTTTGTACAGGCACGCACGACAGATGCAGCGGCCTAGTAACAGACCACGTATCGGGATTTCCAGAGCGGAATGTGATTGTCGATGACGCCGGGCTGCTCGTTCGGTATTTTAGAATTATTGATACCCCTCAGGCAGTTCAGTTAGACAACAAAGCGACTGTTGAGAAGTATGGCAAACTGGAGACATCGCAAGATACCGAGAGCACGCATACGCATGTCGAAACGTTACCCGCCAATTCGAGCACAAAACGGACTTGGCCCGAGAATCGGGCCATGAGCGGAGCTGGCTTTGCACGAGTCGACAGTGAAGTTGCCTGTGTTCTCACCAGATTCCGCTTGCGCTCACCCTTGGGCGTGATACCCCTCTATTTCTCATTCCGTGCGATTCGGCGAGAAGCGAAATATCTCAGTGGATTACTTGACGCTGTTTTTCTCGTCCAGGACTTTCGAACGGTCTATACATTGTCGCTTTGGCGGGACGATTGGTCGATTGTTGGTTTTGGTGGGGTTCGATCACATGTGAGAGCGGCTAATCGTGCCGTTTCGGAGGTAAGATCGTTTCCACAGGCAAACCCAAGGTTAAAGATATGGTCAGCACAATTCCGTCTTTGGGCAGTCAGCTGTCATAATGTCGACTGGGAAGGAATCGACCTACAATCGCTCCTCGGAACAGAATGGCGGAAAAGGCAAGACCTCGCAGATCGTCTTTCTGGCTTTCACGGAACTCCCAATGAGCCCCATTAGTCGTGCACCGTTGCAAATCGCGATTGGAATTGTGTTTCTCCTGGCAGGCCTTACCAAGCTTCGTCACCCCGCAGTATTCAAAAAGGCAATAGTTGAGTTTGATATCCTCCCGCGATATCTAGCTCACCCCACCGCCATACTCATACTTATCGCAGAGCTATCAATCGGCCTAGGACACTTAACCGACAGATATCTACATGTTGCGGTACTGGTTGGTCTTGCGATCCTATCTGTGTTTGGTATTGCAGTTTTCGCAAGCTTGGCCCGGAAGCGCAAACATTCATGCCATTGTTTCGGCGATAGCAGTGAGCCTGTTTCTTTCTACACCTTGATTCGGCTATTCTTACTTGGCGCCGCTGAACTATCGCTTTTGCACATCGACCCCCAGCTGCGCCTCCCATCACTTGGAGCGGTGCCGCTCGGTCTAGCTGCGTTTTGGGCGGCTTTTGATATTTGGGTAGCATTGTGGCTGCTGAGTATATCGAGGTTGATTAGGATCTTTAGAGGTTCACAGGCATTTAACTAGTACACTTGAGACCTCAAACGATAACAGCGCGTTCTGTGCTCCGACAAATGGAGGGTATTTTATGCATCGCAAATTGGCCGATTTATTGGGAGACAATACTTGCCGTCGCGGATTTCTTAAGCAGTTTGTGTCCTCGACAGCTGCCCTTAGCTTAGCCATATTGGGGTTTCCGAAAGCTGCAAGGGCCGGATTTCCGGGGACTCATCATGTTGCCTGTTGTGCGCTTTGTTTACAAAGCTCCGGTTGCGTCGGCACATATACGGCGACGTGGTGTTGGACTTGCCCACAGTGGGGTGAGGGAGACGATTGCTCGATTTGGTCCTGTTCGGAATATTTCAGCAGTGGTCACTGTAATGGAACTCCCTGCAGTGAAACAAACGAGTGGGAAGGCTCTGATTGCAGTTGTTCTAAAGTCGCGTGCTCGCATGCTGCGGATACGCTGCAGTCTTGCTTGTGAAGAGGGCGACTAAACAGCTCATGGAACAACTTTGGAAGCTATTGGTACTATCGGCGACTTTAGGCATTGTACTTGCTCTTCACGGGCAGCGTACCGACGAGCACGAGGTATCGGTTGATGGGATAGTAACGGCACAAAGCACAGGAATGCCCATTGCTCGGGCAAAGGTAAGTGCATACAAGGAAGAGTCCGCCAACTTGCCAATCGTGACATATACAGACGACAGCGGTCGGTTCAGGATTCAGGCTATTGATCCTGGTCGATATGTCTTTGTCGCGGAAAGGAATGGGTATATAACACAGAAATACGGAAAGGAAACGCAGACCGCGGGAGGAACGGTTCTAAGGCTCACTCCCGCCATGCATCTCCATGACATGAATTTTCAATTGATATCGGCGGGAATAGTCACAGGCCGTGTTGAACAGTACAACGGAGAGGCAGCGGAAGCAGCAGTCGTGCAGCTTTATGCGACTGAGATCATACACGGACAGGAGCGGCTTATCGCGCCGCACAATGCCACGACCGATGACCGCGGCGAATTTCGTGCTTTTGGGCTCGAGCCGAGACGCTATTACGTGTGTGCCGCAATCCCAGAAACGGATCGAGGTTATAAACCGGCAAAGGGCAGCCCCGCAGAACAAAGGTCCACACCTACATGTTTCCCGGATGTCCAAGATATCAGGCAGGCTACGCCTATCGAGGTCAAAGGCGGCGTAGAAACTACGGTTAGCATTATTCTAGGCAAGAGCACAACATTTCATATTATAGGAACCATTCGGGGCTTTAGCACCGGTTTGGTGACACCAGCGCGCGTTACTTTGCAACCGGACAACCCCTCATATGACGTCGTTTATCCTGGCCGCGATACGCTTGCAAGCTCCCAAGGGAAGTTCGACCTTGCTGGAATAATTCCTGGCACTTATACGATTAGTACTGTGCTTAGCAGAGATGGGATCGTCTATGGCGCCTGGCAGCGAGTCGACGTGAGTACGTCTAACGTCGATGTGAATCTTGTCCCTGTTCCCAGGTTCACGATAAGGGGGAATATTAAGCTGGTAAATGGCAGTGACGCACCTATGCAACTTCTCACTGTCGCATTGAAGCCATTGAATTCGCCTATCGTATCATCATCAACATTACTAGCGCACCCGAACAAAAAAGGAGAGTTTGCAATCGTCGGTGTTGATCATGACGTTTACGAATTGCAAATCGGAAAGCTGCCGCCGGACTCCTACATTCAGTCTGTACAAGTGAATCGCGAATGGGTTGCGCCAGACGCAATCGACCTTAGCTCACCGGATATTTCGGCCGGAGTTGCGATTGAGATTACACTTGCCGGAAGAGGAGCCCGCGTGGAGGGGGTCGTGCTCGACGCTCAAGCCCAGCCTTTTGGGGGTGCATTGGTCGTTATAACTTCGGTTTCGGATGCCAGTGGTAACTACTCAAAGTTTCGCGAAGTTAATACGGATCAGACAGGGCGATTTTCAATTCGTGGGGTTGCGCCCGGCAGCTATCGATTGTTTGCCTGGGAAGATAATACCGTACCTTACAAAAACCCAGAGTTCTTAAAGCCTTATCAAAGCCAGAGTACCGAACTGACTTTGCATGAGAACGACCAAGAGAGTGTGCGTTTGTCGATCGCTTCTAACGATTCGAAACAATAAATAGCAATTAAAGGTGTTGCTTCTCGTTTGCAGAAGCAGCTACCGAAAGAAAGTACATTCGCATGGCACTCAAGGCCCGGCTCGCTGTCGTCGTGATCAGTCTACTTCCTGTTGTCGGTGAACCGGAACTTCAAGTGTGAAGCTCACCTACCGGCCTCAAGCCTTCTCCATTTCCACTGGTGTGAATAGCTTTCTTGGTGTAACACACGCGTTATCGTTACTGTCCCCCGGCAAGAGTCCCGGCATCGACCAGAGTCCGTCAGGTTGCCGCGAAGACGGCAAGAAGTTCCGCGCGGTGAGGAACGATCTGATCTCAAATGATCCTTACGAACCAGAAGGCAGGGAGTTCGAATCTCTCAGGGCGCAGATGTTTTGTCAGGCGTGCCGCGAGTGGTAGCGACGTAATAAAGAGCTACTGCCGGGGGATTGGACACCCTCGTGTCTGAGAGGACTAGCAGGCTGCGGAAAAACGGGTGTTCAGCGAATGATCGATTAGGTAAGCTTTCAGTTCGCCTTGCCAGTCCCTGAAACGGATCCATCCTCTAAATTGATTCGGACTTTATTACCCCAGCGTGTCTTGTGGACGAGCACGCGACAGTCCGGCGAAAACTCGAAGGTTCCCCCGGCG
>DATJWZ010000157.1:0-1201 GCA_035500795.1 Candidatus Eiseniibacteriota bacterium
GCAACGCTTTCCCAGGCCGACTGCACAGAAACGGAGATTCATTCATGCCTGCCATCAAATTTCGCGGTGTCGATTTCATCCAGTACGATTCTCTGCTCACCGAAGAAGAACGTCTTGTCCGCGATACCACGCGTCAGTTCATCGAAGACAATCTGATCCCGATCATCGAAGAGTGCAATCGTGCCGGCCGTTTTCCTCGCGAACTCGTCAAGCCCATGGCAGAACTGGGATTCTTCGGAGCCTCGCTCAAGGGATACGGCTGCGCCGGGATGGGCAACGTCGAGTACGGACTGATGACGCAGGAGCTGGAGCGCGGTGATTCGGGCGTCCGCAGTTTTGTCAGCGTTCAGTCGGGCCTGTGCATGTACCCGATTTATGAGTTCGGCAGCGACGAGCAGAAGGAAAAATGGCTGCCCGCGATGCAGAAAGGTGAAAAGCTCGGATGCTTCGGCTTGACCGAACCGGATTTCGGGTCGAACCCCGGCGGCATGCGCACACGCGCCCGAAAAGTCGGAAACGAGTACGTCATCAATGGCGAGAAGATGTGGATCACCTCCGGCACCATCGCCGACGTCGCTATCATCTGGGCAAAAGTTGAAGACGAGAAAGATCGCATTCGCGGATTCCTCGTTGAGACCGACCGGCCCGGATTCAAGGCGGACGATATTCATGGCAAGTGGTCGTTGCGCGCCTCGGTCACTTCGGGCCTATCGCTTCAGGATGTTCACGTTCCAGAATCGAATCTGCTGCCGAAGAGCGGTGGACTCAGATCCCCACTCATGTGCCTCAACCAGGCGCGTTACGGAATCGCATGGGGCGCAATCGGCGCAGCGATGTCGTGCTACGACTGCGCTCTGCAGTATTCCCTCCTGCGCAAACAATGGCGCGATCAGCCGATCGCTTCCCACCAACTCGTTCAAGACAAGTTAACGTGGATGATCAGCGAGATCACGAAAGCCCAACTCTTGGTCCTGCAGGTTGGACGCTTGAAAGATGCGGGCAAGATCGAGCCCCAACATATCTCAATGGCCAAGCGTAACAACGTTTGGATGGCGTTGGAGTGCGCTCGCCTATCGCGAGATATTCTGGGTGCCAACGGCGTCGCCGACGACTATCCGATCATGCGGCACCTGATGAATCTCGAGTCCGTCAAAACCTATGAAGGTACTCATGACGTGCACTCGCTGATCATCGGACAGAG
>DATJWZ010000158.1:0-8173 GCA_035500795.1 Candidatus Eiseniibacteriota bacterium
GATTTCGGCGACGAGAACAAAGAGCGTAATCACTAAAGCGGTAAAGACTTCACGTATGGCGAGAGCGGCGACGATGGCTATGGCCATCGATAACTCCATGGTCATGCGGCGTTGGACGATGTTCTCGTAAGCTTCATGAAAAATGGGGAAGCCGCCGACCAGAGTGCAGACCACGCCGAGACCGGTGATGTAAGCATTCGATGCACCCCCAAGGAACCAGATGGCGCCAGCGGCTGCGGCGACGAAGAGCACGCGGTTGATTTCGCGCCAATTTAGGGGATGGTCGTGCTCATGATCGCCTTCGTGGTCGGTGTGTGGCGAGTTGTGGGCGTGGCTTGATGGTGCAAGCTTGACGGATTTGGATTGTTGCGCATTGGCATGGTTCATAAATCTCCTTTACAGAACCAACTCGGCAACTAGTGCGCCTATTTCAGATAGGCACGAACAACCTCGATCAATTCCTCGGCTGCTTTCGCTTGCGGAGAGTTCCGACGGCCATTGGGTGACAGGACGTGGAACCGGACGTGACCTTCCATCACTTCGGCCATCAAACCATTGAGCGCTCCTCGGCAAGCGGCCATCAGCTGCAGTACGCTAAAGCACTCCTGCTCCGTATCGATTGCTCTCTCTATCGCTTCCACCTGACCGCGAATTCGCCGCACGCGGCTCAGAAGCTTTTTCTTGTCCTTCGTCGTGTGAGCCATTCTGCCCTCTCCAAGTCAAGGAATATAACATACTGTAGTACAGTATATCTTAAAAATCCGCTATCCGCGCTTCTCGCCCTGGATGTCACTGTTGCTCGGCGTAGCCAAGCCGATGCCACACGTTCACCCGGCCTGTACACGAGATTGACGGTCCGGCGCCAGTCGATTCGGGGCTCTCGTCGTCGGGTGAGAGCATACGTGAACGACATCTAAGTGCTTTTTGATCCGTTTCCACTGCCGCTGCCCCTTGTCCGAGCCCTCCTACCGACTCCTATCGAGTCTGGTAAGTCTGCCCTTTTCTGCCACTCATTTCTTTGGGGGGATAGTGTGTGGGTGCTGCGTGCATGTGCACACCCTCCCGTTCGCCCTCTCGATTTCCCCAGTGTTTATGCGTGTCCGAGCCCTATGACATGCGTTTCACCCGCGTATTAACTGGCTTTTCGCGATGTGAGGAGATGCATAGCTCCATCGCCGAAGCCCTCAGGGCTGTAACTCATATGAAACAGGTTGAAGCGCAGCGGAAATGGAACCCCTCTGATCTTCCAAGCTAGCTTGATGAGGATTTCTATCGGCGAGAAATTTTGCCTAAGTTATCAACGTTCACCGTTAAGATGATTCGAAGGGCAATCGACGTTTCGTACCCTTACGCGACCCTCGTCAAGCGAGGTAACAAAATCCCGCATCCGAGACATTGGCGTATGCTAGGGATGCAATACATGTTACTCTCATTAAATACTCCGTCTGATACGTTATAAACTTGCGGCAACCGGACCTGAAAGCGTTGCCAACTCGCCCGATGATCCTGATAAGGCCTACGGCGCATCTTAATTAGGTCTGCCCAGCCAGGAATACTGCCAAGCTACGGAAACATTGCGGAAGTCACCTCCAAAGGTGACATAAGCGCCACTGCTGTAACTGGCTTTCAGACTCTGGTGTTTGCTCAATGGAATTGAGGCGGTCACTCCGATTCGGGAGTTCTGCTGAAGGGTTTGCGGGTTTTCTATGCCACTTCGGCTTGTACTACCGCCGTACCAGAAATTGCTATCGAGTGAGACCCAAAGGCGAGGTTTGAAGTCGTAACTCAGGTGCCCTTCTAAAGAACCGATAGGATTTTGCGATAGCGTTTGTGTGCCGGGGAAGTACGCGTTGTGCGAAAAGTACCCGGGGTTTGTCGTGAAGAACCACCCTCCCACGTAGCCATCGAGCACCCAATGGCCCCACCGTCGGGAGTAGCCAAACTCAGGTTTGAACGCCCAGCGATTAGCACCATTATTGAGCAGCTTTGTGGGGTCATACTGGCCCGTGGGAGCCACGACTCTGACACTCACGCCAAGGATCGTCTTTTGCTGCCATGATTGGAGTTCCTTTACGGACATGGCCGGACCACCCTTGAGATTCACCGAAAAACGAAAAATCGAATCCAGAAGGCCGGAGCGGTAAGGCTTGGCCTCATTATCCATAACGGTCCCCTGGAAGTGCCCCACTCCGTACGGCAACGTGGCGGTGAAGTTTGCGGTTCGGCCGAGAAAGCTGAAAGAGTGGAAGTAGGTGAAAACAGATACGTGGACCATCCCCGACGCGTCCGGAACCGGGATTGCGTTGTTTAAGAAGACGCCGCCGTCGGAGTAGGAATAGGTCAACGTTACTGCATTCGAATGGATGGGAGTGATGACGTACGCACGCGGAGCGAGATCCTGGGCACGAAGCGACTGCAGGGGATACACTGCGAAAACTGTCGCCAAGACGAGTTTGAAAGCTCCTCGCATGTGTACCGCGCAGTTCAACCGGTAAAGAACATTCAAAAGGACCAGCCGATTCCGGAACTTATTCCGAGCTCGTTCTTCCTTGCCGTTGGTGGCGGTTGGCTATCAAAGTTGTCCCAGAAGGTAAAGTTAAGGTGAAACTTGTTTTTGAGCTTGATCGAGACGGAATTGTTTGTGGTTACGCGTACACGGCCGGCGTCCGTAAGGCCCGGGAATACGCGCACCTCAGAATCCATCTCACCGAAATTGAAGCGTACATAGTTGTATTGCAATGCACCCACTGCCTCCACATTCTGGTCCGAAGGGTTGCCGACGGTAGTTCCGAAGGACTCGTGCATGTACACGGCGCCCGCCAGCCAGTTGAGATTGCTGTTTGTCGTGCGCTTCAAGTAGTGCCCGCATCCACCGCCAAGCGTCGAGCGAAGGTTCAAATCTTGCTGGCTGCTGTGAAGAAAGTCGGAGAGGCCCGCAACAAAGGAATTTCTGTTTAGAAATTTGTAGACCGTCGTCTGCAAGTCCTCGCGATTTGTCTCCGACGCTCCCGACTGGCCGCTAAACGTTGCATCAAAAGAGGTTGCCACCTTCCAACCTGTGGTCTGGTAGGCCACGCTTGTGTCCGCGTTCAGTGCCGATTGATTATTTCCGCTGGTGAAGCTGTAACCAAGATCCAGGTCCCCCTTCAATTGCCTCCAGAAAGTGGGCTTCTTGATGTCAATGCTTGCGATAGCAGCTGAGGCAACCTGCACTTCTCCAGTCGCTTCACGAATCAGAAAATCCTCGGTCTTTCCTTTTTCACTTGAAGCTTTTTCAATCCTTCCTTCTAGTCTTTGGCCGTTGCTCAGTACAATCTGGTAGCTGGCAGCGCTTTCGATCGATTTCACCTGATTCCAATCGAACCCAATATCGCCGGACACATAGTCCGTCTCCACAAATAACAGACCGTTCTCCAAACGCTTGATTCGCCCGGTAAAATGGTCGCCGTTGTTCATGACGATAACGTCCGTTCGTCGTGCCTGTGCAGGGAAGCAGAAGCACAGCAAGAGGAGCAAGAGAACGAAGCTCTGGGTCCGGCTGGGAAACACAAGGATCGTACTTGTCATTTCGTATCTCCAACCATGAAACCAAGTAACTAGGGAACTGTTCGTGTGGCTCGATTCCGAAAGACCACAAGGGGTCATCGGCACTTCCTGCCAGCATGCCGTGGGGACGCCCACGTTTAGTACGAGAGTGCGTACCAAAGGCCAGATAGGCCAAGAATCGAAAGCAGCACTGCCAAAGTAATGGTTAATGGCCACTGCGATACAGCCACGTGGTCCCCGCGACGAAGCCTGCGTAAAGAGAACCACTGAGATACCGCTGATAGCACCGTGGCCACTACTCCGATAACAATCAGCGCAACGCCGAACTTTATGGCGCCCTGGTGTAACTGAACACTCCTGGCGTTGGGAGATCTCTCTTCCATGGTCCGAAAGAATCCGATCATGCCGAAACCAAACGTTGCCATTGTGACTGTTGTTCTGATCCAAGCGAGCGTAGTGCGATCCAGGGCGAGCTGTGTGCGGAACTTGGCCATACCCGTTCGGTCGCGTGCCAAGTCCACCCGTGGGTCTACTAAGTTGGGGTCTTGATGATTCATTGTTCTTGCAACCCTCCTCAACTCGGTCGGCGAGGTCACCCCTAAGAGTTCGCGGAAGCACCAACGCGGGGAACGCCAAGCCCTTGGCGGTCTTCCCGAGATGCCTCCAGCCTTTGTTCACTATCCGGGAACGAACGAGCGATGGTGCCTTTCAGTCGCGCGTCCCAGTATCCAAGGGCGGGACGACGTTCTTCCGGAACCGTGTTCTTGAGATCGGTAACGAGCGCATTCATGCGCCGCATGACCTGCACACTGGTCGCGCCGCAAGCACAGATCTCATCAAAAGCGAGGCGCAGCAGATCGTCCCAGGAAGGGAAGGGGACCACGAGTCGCAATCTGCCATCGGTGTCGCGAAACGTTCCAATCTCCAGGTGGCGCTCGCCCAAACGGAGCAACAGGTCCTCGATCTGGTCAAGCGCCTGCACTGCCGTGGTGGGATCGTTAACCGCTGGAGATAGCGCCTTGATGGCGATGTCCACCAGGAGACGGATGGCGTACTTGGGATCTTGTTCAAAAGTGCGTTCATCTCCAATTTCCACGGCATTCCACAACTTTCGTTCATCAATTGGCCACTTTGAGGCATACACGTGCAGGAGAGGCGCTCGTTCCCCGACCGTGTCGCCAACCACAGCGACCATTTCGATCACGCCGCCGGACGCTTTCGCCAGACTGACCAGGGCGGCGATTTTTACGGCCTGAACCGATTGCGGCCTGCCCCGATGAATCAGCGTTTGGGTGGGAGCTGTACAACGGAAATCGCGCAATTGCGCGGCAGGAGATTCAGAACTGACACGCGGATAAGTTGTCTCTATCACCCGGCGCCCCTGATCGCCGGTGAAAATCAGCATCCGGTTGACCTGAAGCAATCCGATTCCTTGAATCAAACCGATGAACATGCCCACGCTTGCTATGAGGAGAACGACGACAATCCAAGCGCTAACAAACGGAACTTTCCCCGAGCCGTTCCGGTCCACCCCCGTGATCGCGGCAATGGGATAGAGGAACGTGGCCGTAAAAACCCCGAGAGCATGCGAGAGCATGGGGTCGCGGGCAATCCAAAGGACGAGGCGTGGCGAATAGGCGGTTGCACTGAACTGCACCATCACGAAGGCTAAAGAAAATACGATTCCTGTCAACGCGAGCATGCCCGAAGCAATCGCGGAATAAATGGCGGTCGCAGAGGAGACGCTCATCGGTAAGACAAGGCCAGGAAATAATCGGCCTTCGACCCGTGGAAAGGTCATTGCAGCAACCATCGCGACCGCAGCATAAATGGCGGGAATTATCCAACTTCTCGCTTCGCGGAAGAAACGCTTAGAAGACACGACGGTATTCTCCAAACAAAGACGAAGTGGCGTAGAGCCGCATCAACGCGTCAGGTTCCATTCTTTGAGTTTTTTTGCGGCCGTGCCGAATGGGCCGAGTTGGTAAACGGCTGCGCCTGCGGGAGAGAAGGTGAACGGCTCAAAGGGCTCGGCCAGCATCTGGTCGAGATATTCCTTGGGGGCAACGCCGGTGCTAACGTGCGGATTGAAGTGCTCGCCAGAATATTTCGGTACATAAGCCGACACATATCCGATCAGGGCTACGTCGAGGGCGGGGTCACCGTGAGGCTTGGTAAACGCGATGATCGGCCCAGTTTCTACCGTAAACGGAGTCACCGCAGCGATTATCTCCGCCTGCAGCTTGAGCAACTCGGGAGTTGGCTTCATGACGATGCCCGCGACGCCGGTAGCTCCGGTGAGGGCATAGTAATACTTGAAGGCTTCCAGCTTCATGTCTTTCAGATTCGTACTGGCCAAAACCTTTCCCGCAGCGGCGTACATCTTTTCGAGGTCTGCCGTCCGAACAAATCGCTGAACTAGCGTGATGTGAGGGCGATGAGCCGCATCCAGGGCGAATCCCTGCGGATAGACCTTCAGCAAGCGAGCGTTGTTGGCTTTGCAGTGCTCGAGCATCGTGGCGTCCGGCTCCAGCAAAATGTCAATCGCGGTAATCTTGGTATCGCCGGCGTTGGCATTTGCCTGCTGAGCCTTCGCAGAGCCGGCATGCAGGGCCATCGCGCACACCAGTGCTCCGCAGAAAAACAGGCGTGTCAGTTTGTTCTCGTTCAGTTCCATCACTGCATCCTTTCTGGCAGTTTAATTCCCGGGTGAAACCGACACCCTACTTCTCAAATGGATAAATGCGCTTCCAGTCGTTCTTCGTGCTAACGACAGTCCAGCCGTTCTGCCTCGCGTACTCGTCCAGTTCGGGTGTAAACTGCACCAGCGGGACCTTGGGCAAACCGCGGGCTGGGCCGTAGGCGGCTTCGCGCACCCCATCATCGTGCAGTACCAATAGTTCGAAGCGCGCACCGCTGCCGCCCTGCGTGTATTGCAACATCTCCTTGTCACCGGTGGAATTTCCGAACGCCATGATCGGGCGGCGCCCGATGTACTGATTGATGCCGATCACCTTTCCGTCATTGTTGTCATTGAAATTCAGTTCCGGCAATCGTACCAGTACGGGTTTGCCATCGCGCATTTCAAACTTCGTCTTGATGCTGCTGCCAACAATCTGTTCCGGCGGGATGCCGTAAACCCGCTCCGCCCACGCGCGCATGAACTCGATGCCGCCGCCGGAGACGATGTAAGTCTTGAAGCCGTTCGCCCGCAGGTAGGCCAGCAGTTCGAGCATCGGCTGGAAGGTCATTTCGGTAAAAAGCTTTCCGGTTTTCGGATTTCGCGCGTTCGCGATCCAGTCGTTCACGATCTTTTCGAACTCAACCGTGGTCATACCCGCGTGGGTAGACATGATGAGTTCCACCAGTCCGCGCTCACCGCCTGTCTCCACGCCTTTCATATCGCTCTTCAGCAGCGAGGCGAACGGCTCCGTGGTCTTCCATTCGGGATGCCGCGGCGCAAGCGCTTTCACTCGGTCAATTACGAAATACAACTGGACGGGCAGCGGCTCTTCGTTCCAGAGCGTGCCGTCGTTGTCAAACGTGGCGATACGCTCTGGCGTCGGAACAAAATCGGGTGAGCCGGGATTGGTCACCTTCTCGACAAAAGCGATGATGGATTGTTTTGCCGGACCATTGTTCCATGATGGCAACGGATCCTTGGCAAATGCGGCTACTGGGAACAACAGAAGCGCTATGAGAATCCTCGTCCGAACCCTTTTCACGAATTCCTCCTGATTTAAAAAGAGGGTGGGACACTTTCAGCAGAGTGCCCCCCCCTCTTTCAGTGCTAGTGTGTCCCGCCAGTTTCTTCCTGCATCTTCTGAAGAACTTCATCCAGGTTGAAGGAGGCAGCTTTTTGACGCTGTGGATAGTCTTTGAAGGACATCACAAATTGACCAACGTAGGCCTGCGCGGGGACCAGCAGGAAGACATGATCCATTAGCCAGTCGTAATAGGTGTTAGAGGTAACGTCCGCCCGCTCGAACGGGTCGGTCCGGAGGTTGAAGATCTTCGGAACTCGTAAGTTAGTGAACGGATTCGCCCAGAGACCAAGAGTTCCGGGGTCCCGCTGCTCCATGAACACGATCTTCCAATTGTCGTAGCGCAGGGCAACCAACTGCTGGTCGTCGTTGATGTATATGAACGCATTCCGCGGGCTCTTCTCGACTTGTCCTGTCAGATATGGAACAAGGTTGTCGCCGTCGAGGTGGACCTTGTAGGTCATGTCACCTACCTTGTAGCCCTTGAGAAGCTCTTCCTTCACGTTCGGGTCACCACCTATGGCCACGAACGTCGGCAGCCAGTCGAGGTGGGCAACAATTTCATTGGACACACTGCCGGGCTTAATATGACCCGGCCAGCGGACCATGCACGGGACGCGATAAGCGCCTTCCCAGTTTGTGTTCTTCTCGCTGCGGAATGGGGTCATCGCTCCGTCCGGCCAGGAGTTCATGTGCGGGCCGTTGTCGGTCGAGTACATGACGAAGGTGTTGTCCGTGATGCCCAACTGGTCCAGCACGTTGAGAATCTGGCCGACATTCTTATCGTGGTCAATCATGGTGTCGTGATACGGACTCTGCCAACGCCCGGCTTGGCCGAGGCTCTCCGGCTTCGTGTGGGTGCG
>DATJWZ010000159.1:0-9187 GCA_035500795.1 Candidatus Eiseniibacteriota bacterium
CGGCAGATTGCTGATGTAGCTTCGTATCGTTTCGACGAAGAGAACCTCGGACAACTTGGCCAATACTGCTTCGCCGCCGGCGCGAGGCGCGCCTGCGTGGTCCACAGAAAAGCGGATCGAATCTTCGAGCCATCGCCCAGAAGGATCTTCGCGGATATTTACCTTGAAGACAGGCGGCAAGCCACTCAGGAAGACCTGGCTCAAGCGCGGATCGCAGGCCATGTATCCGCAAACGAATTTTGTGACTTCTCCTCCTCCGCCCATGCGCCAGAGTCGAAGACCTTGCTTCACTACTTTTTCAAGCTGCTCGCAATCGTCGACGGGCGGTGGAGTTGACTGTCCGTTTCCGAGAATATGCGGATCTCCGTGCGGGATCATGACGAGATCGCCTGCGCTCAACGCGATGCGTTCACCACTCTCGAGGCGCAGAGACGCGTGTCCTTCGGTGAGCAGGTGATAAACGATGAGATGATCGGCGCCCGGCACGAACTTGCTGGCCAGAGCGCATCCTGACGCGGCGCGAATACTCCATGGCGCGCTGAACTCGCCGTTATAGAACAGCGCCCCTTGCAGTTTGACTACTTTCAGAACTTCCGAAAGCACATCCATAGCCGCACACCCCAGACGTTTGGCAAATCTTACAGGACGGCACGGCAAGCCCGTCAATGTCGGCGGCTTTCCAGGCAAAGAAGCCGGACGCTCGGGTAAGTGTCGTTCGCAAGCGCGAGGCATAGTCGAAACATCACGGAAGTGAAGAAAGGAAATCAGGAGGAACCTATGGCTACCGTTTCGAACGTTACGACTACGAATACCGTTGTCCCGATCGCTCCGGAATTTTTCGGGTTGAAGGGGCGACTGAAGCAAACATGGATGGCGGGAGACTACGACCAATTCTCGCGCTACATGGAGCAGGAAGCGCGCGTGTTTTACGAGCAGATCGATCTGCCGGCAGGAGCGCGGATGCTGGACGTGGCATGCGGTTCGGGGCAAGTCGCGCTATGGGCGGCGCGGGATGGCGTCGATATCACGGGTGTGGATATCGCGTCGAATCTGGTACGGCGCGCCCAGGCACGCGCCAAAGCGGAAGGGCTGAAGGCGCGTTTCGTCGAAGGCGACGCAGAGGACCTGCCGTTTGACGACGGGAGTTTCGACGTCGTGACGAGCCTATATGGAGCGATGTTCGCACCGCGACCGGACTATGTTGCGCACGAACTGCTGCGCGTCACCAGTCCTGGAGGAACCATTGTGATGGGCAACTGGACGCCGGGCGGTTTCGTTGGCCGGATGTTCAAGACGTTCTCCAGGTTCATCGCGCCGAATGGAATGCCATCTCCGGTGCTATGGGGTGAGAAGGACGTGGTTCGGGAGCGGCTCGGAGCGGGGATTTCAGAGATCCGGATGAGATATCGGACCTGCATGTTCAACTACCCGTTCCCGCCGTCGGAGGTGGTGGAATTTTTCCGCAGATATTACGGGCCGACGAATCGGGCATTCGCATCACTGGATGCAAGTGCAGCGACGGAACTGCGTGCCGAACTCGAGACACTGTGGTCTGAGAGCAATCTGGCGGCCGATGGAATCACGGTTGTGCCGGCGGAGTATTTGGAAGTGGTTGCGGTTCGAGCCTAAGAAGAGAGGCGATCTACCATCCTGACACCGCGTTGCGTGTCAGGATGGGAAGCTCCACTAAGCAGAATCCAGGGCGCTCAGGTAGCCAACGCCACCATCTACCAGCAGCCACGCAGGGAGCCCGGTGGTTGCGGTTAGGTCGTGCCTAAGGCACTAGGTCATCTTTTGGCGCATCGACCCGCCAATGGAACTTGCGGGCTATTGTCAATGGTCCCTCAGGGACCGTTTTGCGCTGACGCGCCCATTCGGCGCGTGGTCATGTCTTCCAACGGTGATGAAGGGTCACCTTGCAGATCGTGTGCGGTGGAATGAAACCTGACCTCATCGACACATGAGATGTTTCAGCCTGCGATGCTTATCGAATGTTGGGTCTGTGCCAGGGGGACGCGCGCCACGATCGTGGTTCCGATGCCCTGCGAGGAGCGAATGGAGAGTTGTCCATTTACCAGACGGAGGCGCTCGCGCATGCTGATAAGGCCGAGTCCACGACGATTCATCGCATCCTGCCAATCGAAGCCGATGCCTTCGTCAGTCACGGTCAAACTGATTCCATCTTTCGAGCCGCGCATTTCGACTGTGAAGTTCTGATCAGAGCTGTGCTTAATGGCATTCTGCAAAGCTTCCTGAAGAACGCGAAACAGGCAGAGGGAAACTTCTCTTGGAATGTCTGCGGGTATATCGGTGTGGATGAATTCGATTTGGACCTTTCGCTGTTCAGCCAGCTCACGGCAGAAACTCTTGGCAGCGGTTGGTAGGCCAAGATATTCGAGCTTTGAGGAATGTAGCCGATGCGAAAGAGCCTGAATGTCTTTTCCGAGATCAGAGATGCGCTGGCGCGCAAGCTGGAGACTCTCGTTCAAATCGTCCATGGAGTCCGAAGCTTGAGGAGTGCAGCGTTCGAGTTCGACGGCGAGTAATGCGATCCGTTGCGCGATGTCATCATGCAATTCTCTGGCAATCCATGTGCGTTCTTCCTCATGGGCCTCAATCAACCTTTGGCCAATGCTGCCGAGAGCTTCCTCGGCCAGCTTTCGATCGGTGATGTCGAGGCAACATCCAATGTAACCAGCAAAAGTACGGTCTGTGTTGAATCTGGGAACACCGGCGTCGAGGACCCAACGGTACTCTCCATCATGACGCCGAAGGCGATACTCCATCTCAAACCGTTGACGCTGATCGAATGCGTGCGCGTAGGTCTGCAGGCAGTGCTGCAGATCTTCAGTGTGCACCCCTTCCGCCCATCCGTTTCCCAATTGCGCTTGAATCGGTACTCCGGTGAACTGTAGCCAGGGCTGGTTGAAGTAGTTGCACAGCTTGTCGGGTCCTGCCATCCAGATCATGATCGGGGCTGTGTTGGCGACGAGGCGGAAGCGCCCTTCGCTCTCACGGACGGCCTGCGCATCCTGTTCATGTTCTTCGGCAACAGCCGCGAGAACCATGAAAGTGATCGAAGCGAAGACCAGGAACATCTGTAGCGGTAAGGGGTCGGTGAGGGGCACCATGTTGGAAAACGGGCCCCGGCCGTGGACCGCGCCCCAAACCGATAAGAAGCTCACAGTGATAAGCGAAGTGCTGGCTCCCAGCCATCCGAAGCGCAATGCGGACCAGAGCAGAAATGGCAGCAGCGAATAGAACAGCGCAGGCGATCTGCTATCTTCCGGGAGTGTGAAAACGACATAGCTGACCACAACCAGCCCCACAATGAGCAATAAGCCTTCAAGATGAAGGGCACGCGATTTCCGCATCAAGGCAGAGCCTTCGGTTAGCCAACTCAAGAGCGCGGGGGTCACCGTAATGAAGGCAAGCATTTCGGACAGAAGAACAATTTTCCAGCCCCTCGAATAATCGTGACTGACGCTCCGCGCGCTTAGAAACGCTCCCGCACACGGAGCGAGTACGAGAGCGAATAGGGAGTACTTGATCAAAGCGCGAATGCTGTTGAGCCGAGGCAAGCCATCAAAGCAATATCGGAGTCCAATTGCGGAAATGAGCACTTCGAGAGTGTTGCCCGGAATGAATTGGACAACAGAACTCAGTGACACACCTGCCTGAAGGTCAGCGAGAGCAAAGCCAATAAAGGATGCGGGGATAAGTAGCGGCCAGATGCTGACGCGCACCAGCAACAACCCTGTTACGAGAATCGCGCAGCCTGGCCAAAGAGGCCACACTGTCTGGGGATTCGAATCCAGCACACCTATCAGCTTTGGGACGAAATATGAGAGTGCGACTGTAGCGCACACTACAAGCCAGGTGGTGCGAGAATCTAAATGCGGCTGGTTATGATAAAAGCGACTACCCGTCATGACGGAACCTCGGACGTGGCGACACGAACACCACGGGTGGAAGCGTCGTGCCCAAGAGAGTGTAGCGCCTTTTTCAGATTGTCTATGGCGAAAATTTCAGGGCTTACCGGCAGATTATGGCATCGGTAGCCAAGGTACGTCTTGGCGACAGCACAGCCAAGCGGGCTGTAGTGCTCGACTCACTCCGGAAGAAGTTTCATGGGGTTACGGTTGGCCCCACGTCATATCTACGCGGACGGGGATTTCGTTCTTTACGGGAATTGTTAGAAGCGATGGGGATCGATCTTGAAATCGGAGAGCGTCGCCGGGATGGTTCGGAGAGTCGCTTGTCGCTTCCGTCCATGGTTATCTCGAACGGAAACCTGGGCGAAATGCGCGGTCTGGCCGGCGAACTGGACTTCAAGATCGACTTTGACCGAGGTACCCGTAGACGCTGATTCGAGTAGGCGCGTACGAATGATCACCATGGGAAATTCGGCTCCGCGTGCCACCTGAATCATACGGAGGTGGCGGTTACTGTCTCCGGAATCGAAGGATTTCATGCAAGCGGAAACGTTTGAGCGTGAAATTGCCACAGGCTGTCACCTGTCAGTTTTGACAGGTGCATCTAAGTATTTCCTTATAAATTTCTTGCAAATTTTCTGGTATATGTACGTTTGGGGCGGGGAAGAGGGCTAATGGTAGCGATTCAAATCCTTATCGTTGATGATTTCGAGCATTGGCGAAATTCGGTTCGTTCAATGCTGAAACGGAATCCACGGTTTCGTGTGGTCGGCGAGGGTCGCGATGGGATTGAAGCCGTCGACAAAGCCGCAACGTTGCGACCACATGTCGTGCTTCTGGACATTGGAATGCCGCGACTGAATGGGATCGAAGCAGCCAAGCGGATCAGGAAAGCTTGCCCCGAGTCCAAGATCATTTTCCTGACGCAAGAAGACAGTAGTGATATTCAGAGCGCGGCGCTCGACACAGGAGCGGTGGCTTACTTGTTGAAGGCAACAGCAGGCAGCAAACTTCTTCCTGCCATCGAAAGGGCCATGCTGCTTGAAGGAACACAAGCCCTTCAACCTGAATGTCCGACGCGAGAGCATGTGATTCTTACTTCGGAGTGCTGAGCTAGACGGTTTTGGAATCAGTCGTGCCTACGGCACGAGTGCACCTTCCTGGTGCATTCACCCCAGAAGAACTGGCGGACTATTTTCAGTGCTCCCTCCGTGACCGTCTTTTTATTTTGCAGTCGGCCTTTAGAATCTGGCCAACCCATCGGTCGCAATCACATCAAAAGGCTATGGAGCCAACCACAAAGAAAGCCGCGGATCGCGTTCATCAACACCGTGAGGATGGTGAAGAGGCGATCAAAAGGACCGGAAAGGTTGTTCCGATTGATTCCGGCAAGGATCGCGAAAGCGTACAGGTGAACTCGGATAATGAATCTCAATTGGAGAAAAATGCAACCGGGCGCAGCAAGACCGATTGAGATTCGGAAGTGTTCGCGAATTGAGCAATCCATCCGAAGATCGGCCTCCAGACGCGATCGTGGCTACGACATGATTGCGGTGGTCAGAGCAGTTCCAATTCTGTAGCTTCTCTTTTCTTTCGTTCCTTCGGAGCTTTTGACCTTCCCTTCTTGCACCCACATCTTGCGCCGTGAGCTGCATTCTTTCGCCCGCTTCGCGGTTGGCTGACTTCTAGCGATGTAGCGCTTCGCTGGATTGAGAATCCTGCGTCTCGCAGGGTTGGCGAGGTGTGAACATCCCAACTTCAAAATTGCTGCTTCATTCAGTGCTCAGTGAGACCGCGTCCGAATGAGTTACCAATGGGTGACCAAAGTGCCGTATTTACGGGCGTTCCAGCGGATATATATCGCAAGATGAGCTGAGACGAACGTCTTTGAGCTGTACAGCATTTTTCAAGACGAGCATTTTCTGTGATCAAGTTCGGGGGCGAACATGAAGACAGGAAGTTTGACGAGGACCATCAGTTTTGGATTGGCGATTGCGGTACAAACGATTGCTGCGGGCCAAACGGTTGCGAAGAACGATGTGACGGCTCCGGCGGTGACGATCTATAACCAGCAGTTTGCTGTGGTGCGAAACAGCCTGGCGCTGGATTTGAAGCCTGGCGTGAACCATGTCGAGGTGACTGACATCACCGGACATCTGGAGCCGGATTCGGTGTTCTTGCGATCTTTGGAGCAGGGACGGCAATTGCATATTCTTGAGCAGAATTACAGGAACGATCCGGTGTCGGAGCAATTGTTGCTGTCGCTGTATGAAGGGAAGACGATCGATTTCCAGACACCGGAAAAAACTATCGTGCAAGGAAAGATCATTCGGAGCGGATTCGTTCCGCACGCGACGATGATGTACGGGCAAAGCTACTACCAGGCGCAATCTGCTTATCTGCAACAGGGCGCGGGACAGCCGGTGATTGAAGTGAACGGGAAGCTGCAGTTCACGCTGCCGGGACAGCCGCTGTTTCCAGCGCTGGCAGACGACACCGTGCTGAAACCGACGCTTTCCTGGGAACTCGATTCAGATAAATCCGGGAAGTCGACGGCTGAGTTGAGTTACGTCACAGGTGGAATGAACTGGGCGGCGAGTTACAACGTTGTGGCGCCCACAAAGGGATCGGAATTGGACCTGGTGGGCTGGGTCACGCTCGACAATCAGAGCGGGAAGACATTCAAGGATGCGCACATCAAACTGATGGCCGGGGATGTGAACAAGATCCAGCCGAATGAGATGGGCGCAGCAAAAGCTATGAGGGCCTATGATGCGATGGAAAACGTAAACGCGCCGCAGGTCACGGAGAAGGCATTCGATGAATTTCATTTGTACACGCTGGAACGTCCGACGACGCTGCATGATCGGGAGACGAAGCAGGTGGAATTTGTCCGTGCGGCCGGTGTGAAGGCGAAGACGGTGTACGTGTACGACGGCTGGCAAGTCGATCCGAATTACCGCAATTGGTCTATGGAATCGATCCGGACGCAGGACGCGTTTGGAACGCAATCGAATCCGAAAATCTGGGTGATGCAGGAATTCAAGAACAGCAGTGAGAACCATCTCGGGATGCCGTTGCCGAAGGGCAGAGTGCGGTTCTACCGGCGCGACGATGATGGACAGCTGGAATTCACGGGCGAAAATGAAATCGACCACACGCCGAAAGATGAATTGATCCGCATCTATACGGGGAATTCGTTTGATCTGACGGGAGAACGGCACCGCATGGACTACAAACTCAACTCCAGCGCGCGGTGGGTGGATGAGAGCTTCGAAATCAAACTCAGGAACCACAAGAGTACGCCTGTTGAGGTCCGCGTCGTTGAGCACTTATATCGCTGGTCCAACTGGGAGATCAGCAAGAGTTCGGACGAGTTCAAGAAAGTGGATGCGCAAACGGCGGCGTTCACCGTGCAGGTGCCGGCGGATGGAGAGAAGATTGTGACGTATCAGGTGCATTATTCGTGGTGAGTCAGAATTGCCGGACAAAGTGAAGATTCGGGGCGGACCTCGAGTAACGAGGTCCGCCTCTTTTACAGCTAACGTAGGAGCACCCTCGCACTTCGCCATTCCATTCTGGTGATAGGGATCCTTCGACCCCGCTCAGGATGACATGTACCTTGCAGGTCTCACTTTTCTTTAAGGCCGGTCCAGGCCATCTGGTGAAACAGGGCGTCCATCTCTTTGGGGTCGGCCTTCATGCCTTTGTCGATCCACCAGTTGAGCAGGGAGAAGAAACTTCCGGCGAGTGCGTGGGCCTTGGCGGAGCGCTCCAGCGGATCAATCTTGACGCCTGCTGACTGAAGGCGCTCGTCAATAGAGCGCGCGAAGAATCCACGGCCGAGCGCTTGAATTTCATTCACCTTGCCGGATCGCACTACCGCGGCGTAGAAGTCTCGCATCTCGCGGATGTGTGCAAGTACTTCCTGAACCGGCAGCAAGCGTTCGGGACTTGCATTGTGGCGTTTAAGGAGGCCGGAGCAGAGTTCGAAGAAATCCTCGACGTCGCTGAGAAAAAGATCCTGCTTGTCGCTGTAGTGAACATAGAAGGTGGAACGACCAACCTTGGCGCGGTCCAGCACGTCCTGCACGGTGATGTCATCGAAATGGCGCTCTTCGAGAAGAGCCATGAGCGCATCGCCCAGTTGGTTGCGCGTGCGGAGGATGCGCCGATCTGTCTTCGGAGCGGGCTTGGAGCGTTGACTTTTTGCTTTCTTCGTTTTCACAAGCGTTGGTTTGTGGACATATCGGGCCGATTTGTTCTGTATCCGGGCGTTGGCAGAAATCTCTGCGTGCTGAGCGCAAGGTTTCTAGCTACAGTGACGGGATGACAGACAATCGAAAATCGGGAATCGCATTGATCGCCGGTTCGGTCGGCGGCATCGTCACCATGGCGATCCATCCTACCGCAGGCGGTCCGATGACGGCGGCGCAAATCGATCGACTGGCGCTCGTATCTGGGGTCGCACATGGGCTGGCAATCGCGAGCGTGATAATTGTGTTTCTTGGAGCATGTGGCGTGGCTCGGCGTATCGGTGCGCCGGACCGTATGGCATTCGTGGGAATTGTTGTGTTCGGGTTCGCGTGCGTGGCTATATTTATGGCCGCGACTGTCAGCGGATTCATCGTTCCGGGAATCATGCAGCGCATGGCGCGCGATGCTGGGGCCGAGATGCGTACGTGGCAGATCGTGATTGACGGCGTCTTTCAGTTCAATCAGGCGTTCGCGCGGATTTACTCCGTCGCGGCTTCGTGCGCGGTGATTTTATGGTCGGCATCGATCCTGAGAAATGGCGGGCTGGCGCGGGGTATCGGGATCTATGGGTGCATCATTTCTGCGCTTATTATTGTCGGAATCGGGGTCGGACACTTGCGGCTGAATGTTCACGGGATGGCCGTGGTTTGGTTTGGGCAGGCGATCTGGTTTGTGATGGCTGGGGTTCAGATGTGCTCTCAGCGGGCACAAGGGACATCGGCAGGGTAGGTGACTGCGTTTTGAACCACGAAGGACACGAGGGTTCGCGAAGGAGATCTTTCAGGTCACTTGCGGCGATCGGATCGGAGGTTTTGGCGTCAGACGTTGAGTTCTACGACTGTGGCTCCGCCGCCGCCTTCGTTTTGAGGAGCTTCGAGGACTGATGCCACGTGCGGGTGATGTTGCAACATCTGACGCAGAGCCTTTCTGAGAATTCCCATGCCGCTGCCGTGAACGACGCGGACTCGAGGAAGTCCAGCGAGGAAGGCGCGGTC
>DATJWZ010000160.1:0-11090 GCA_035500795.1 Candidatus Eiseniibacteriota bacterium
CCGGATGGAACCTGCGTTCGCGATTACATTCACGTGAATGATTTGGCGAGCGTGCACGTGAAGGCTCTCGAACATTTATCGGCGGGGAAGCCAAGCTTCGCCGTGAATGTCGGAACCGGAAAGGGAGCGTCGGTGCAGGAAGTAATTTCGATGGTTGAGAAGGTGACCGGAAAATCAGTTCCTCACAAGAAAGTAGCGCGGCGTGCAGGCGACCCGCCAGCGTTGGTGGCGAATCCGGGGAAGGCGCAGCAGTTGCTGGGCTGGAAGGCGGCGCGTGGCCTCGAGGAAATCGTAAGTACGGCGTGGAACTGGATGCAGAAGCAGCCGCAGGTCGCTACCCGCTAAGTCGCGCGCAGTTGCAGAGCCTCTGATAATGTCTAGGCGAGGCTTTCTCTTCACATCAAGGAAAATTATGGGAACTGACCTGAAAGACAAGAAAGTGGCGTTTCTCGGTGCCGGGAAAATGGGAGGCATCATTCTGCAGGCGTTGTTGAAGAACGGATCATTGAGTCCGAAGGCTACGTCCGCGACCGTGGCGCATCCGGAGCGTGCGAAGGCATTGTCGGCAAAATTGAAAGTCAAGGTCGGTACCGACAATGTGGAAGCGGCCAAGGATGCGGACATCATCGTGATTGCGGTGAAGCCGCAGGTGGTAGAGGAAGTAGTGCGGGAGATCAGCCGGCATGTTGGACCCAAGCAGCTGATCATTTCGGTGGCGGCTTCGGTTCCGACATCGATGATTGAAAAGAATCTTCCGCCGAGCGTTCCGGTAATCCGCGCCATGCCCAACACGCCGTGCTTGATGGGCGCTGGGATGACGGCGATCTGCAAAGGCAAGCATGCGACGGCGCAGCATGTGGCGCTGACCAGTCATCTCTTCGATGTAGTGGGGCGCACGGTCGTCGTTGATGAGAAGCACATGGATGCCGTGACCGCGCTTTCGGCGAGTGGGCCTGCGTACATCTACATCATCCTGGAATCGCTAGCTGAAGCTGGAGTAAAAGTCGGCCTGCCACGGGATATTGCGACTTTGCTGGCCGCGCAGACCACGCTGGGTGCGGCGAAGGTCGTGCTCGAGACCGGGGATCATCCGGCTTTATTGAAGGATGCAGTGACGACACCGGCGGGCTGCACGATCGATGCGATCATGGAATTGGAAGAAGGGAAGTTGCGCGTGACGCTTATCAAAGCCGTGGTGAAGGCTGCCCAACGGGCGAAAGAATTGGCGTTCGGCTAGAGATTCCTCTGAGCCTCATTGATCCGCGAAGGTTCTCCTCGGAAATCCGCCATGAATCTATTAATCGTGGTCCATCATCGGTTCGAGTTGTGGAGGGCGCCTGCCTGGTTCTCGCAGCGGCTGGCTCAGGAATTTCCTGAACTGGCGATTGTCCACCGGGATTCTTACGAGGGGCTCGAGCCGAATCTTCGCGCCGCTGAAATTGTTTTCACGCTCTCACTTCGCCCCGAGCAATTTGTAGTATGCGAAAAGTTACGTTGGATCCACACGCCGACCGCTGCCGTCCATCAGTTCTTGTTTCCAGAGCTTGTGAACAGTGATGTTGTGCTTACCAATTCGACTGAGGTGCATGGTCCGGTTGTGGCGGAGCATGTGATGGCCTTGATCTTTGCGCTGGCGAAGAAGATCCCGCAGGCTACCGCACTCCAACGCAAGCATGAATGGGGTAAGGAAAGCATATGGAGCAAACGGACACATCCGAAGGAGATTTCCGGGGCGACACTTGGACTCGTGGGACTGGGCAGCATAGGACGCCGGGTGGCGCGGATGGCATCAGGGCTGGGAATGCGTGTGCTTGCCGTTCGCGAACATGTGAAGAAAGAGAAACCGGAGGGAGTGGATTCAGTTTATTCGGGTTCTCAATTTGATGACGTGTTGCGGCAGTCCGATTTCGTGGTACTAGCTGCGCCTCTGACGCCGCAGACTACAAAGTTGATGAACGCAGAGCGCTTTACAGTCATGAAGCCGGATTCTTATCTGATCAATGTTGGACGTGGGCAGCAAGTCGATGAAACCGCACTTGCAGAAGCTCTCCGAGCGCAGAGGATCGCTGGCGCTGCTCTTGACGTTTTTGACGAAGAGCCGCTGCCGGCGGATTCTCCATTGTGGGATATTGAGAATCTTCTGATCACGCCTCACACGGCAGGAATCACCGACAAGCTTTGGCAGAGACATTACGAGAATTTCTCGGGCAATCTACGACGATATCTGGCGAATCAGCCATTGGAGCATGTGGTGGATAAACACAAAGGCTACTGAAGCTAGGGCGTGCTACAGTTTTTGAAGCGTCCGGCTGAAATACGCACTTGTGGCCCGCTCGCGAATCGACTGCATGGAACCGCGTCTCATTCTCATCAATCTTCTGATCAAACTGGGCGTAGCTGCGGCTGTGTCGAGCACATTGGTGCGTTCCAAGGAATTCAAGAGGCTGCTGTTCCGGGAAGAACGCACGTTCCGGCAGAAGATGTACCTGGTTCTGTGGTTCGCGCTGCCGATTATGCTCGGCGTATTGATTCGAATTTCGCAACCCAGTTTCCAGGCAAGCGACGTCAGCTTCGAAACAGCGATGTTGCTCGGGGTGATCGGCGGTCGCTGGGCGGGGTCACTGGGCGGGGCGCTCGTGAGTGTTCCGGCGCTCGTTCACCTCGAATGGGCAGCGATGCCGTTTCATGTGCTCTCGGGTTTTCTTGCTGGCCAGCTTCGCACGATGGCCCGAGATAAAGATGACATCTGGTCGTTTTCTCCTTTTATTGACCAGAGCATTTTCCGGCTCATTCGGCGGAACCTGCCGCGTCCGCGGCTGTTTGATTGGCAGGTGATGTTCTTCTGGACCATCGTGGGCCTGCGGTTTGTGCAGACGGAACTGGCCAGAAGCTTTCCAAATCACTTCTACAGTATCGAAAGTCCTGGCAATTATTGGGTGATGGCGCTGATCTATGCGGCTACCGTGGCTGCGATCGGGATCGAGATCAAGGTGTTCAACAGCGTTCGCATCCAGATCAAGCTGGAAGAGCAGGAACGATTACTTCTGCATGCGCGGATGGAAGCGCTGCAAAACCAGATCAATCCGCATTTTTTGTTCAATACGCTGAATTCCATTTCGTCGTTGGTACGATTCGATCCTGACATGGCGCGCGAAATGATCACGAAGCTGGCGACGATTCTACGGCGACTGCTGAGCAGCGGCGAAGCGTTCGCACAGCTTCGGGACGAGTTTGAGTTTATCGACAACTATCTCGATATTGAGGTGGTTCGTTTCGGGCGCGAGAAACTGCACGTGGTGAAGGAACTCGATCCAGCGTCGCTGGATGTTGTCGTCCCGAGCATGCTGTTGCAGCCGCTGGTTGAGAATTCCATCAAGCATGGTCTCTCTCCGAAGATCGACGGAGGAACCATCTTTCTGCGAAGCCGGGTCACCAATTCACGTTTGATCATCGAGGTGGAGGATGACGGCGTCGGGATGGGGGGAGCTCAGCTAGAAGAGAGCAGCAGTTGGTCGGGGATGGGAATCGGAATGGCGAATATCTCGGAGCGGCTGCAGGTCTTGTACGGCGATACTGCGCGGATGACTATCGACAGCCATGAAGGGAAGGGAACTTTGATTCGGATTCGGCTGCCTTTGGTGGAGGCCACCAGTTCGGTGCCTGAAGGCTTCTACGCCGAGCGTTCCAGTATGCGGCGGTAAAAATCCTCGTACTGTTTCACGATCTTCGTTGAGCAGAATCGTTCCATCGCAACGGCACGCGCGCGCTTTCCCATTTCCCGCAAATGGTTCTCATCACTGAGTAGTTCGATGGCGTAGCGGGACATTGTTTCTACATCCCCAACATCCGCCAGATACCCGCTGGTTCCATGATCGACAACTTCGGGTATGCCGCCAGCCCGGGTCGAGATCGGAACAACCTCGCAGGCCATTGCCTCCAGAGCGGCCAGGCCGAAAGATTCGAGTTCACTAGGCAACAACATGATGTCGGCGATCGAGAGCTTCTCGTAAATCTGATCCTGCTTGCCGAGAAATAGCACGTCGTCGTGAATGCCCTTTTGAACGGCTGACCACTCGGCAACAGATCGGTCCGGGCCATCGCCGATGAGCAACAGCCTCGCAGGAATCTTTTTTCGCACCCGATCAAAAATCTCGATCACATCGTTCACACGCTTGACCGGCCGGAAGTTCGAGAGATGAACGAGAACGCGCTGGCCATCAGGAGCGTATTCGCGACGCAGTTGATCGGCCAGTTCCGTGTTGCGGTAGTACACGTCACAGTTCACTGAGTTGTAGATCACCTCGATTTTGTTTTTCACATCAAAGACACGCTGGGTGCGGTCCTTGAGATAGTTTGAAATCGCGGTGACGCCGTCACTTTGTTCGATGGAATAGCGCGTGATGGGGAGATAGGAGCGGTCGAGTCCCACGAGTGTGATGTCAGTTCCGTGAAGAGTGGTTACGAAGGGCAGGCGTTTCCCGCGCGGACCAGCTGCCAGCATCTGTCTGGCGAGCAAAGCGCTTACGGAATGAGGGATCGCATAGTGCACGTGGAGCAGGTCGAGATCGTAGAGCTGTGCAACCTCGGCCATGCGAGTCGCTAATGCCAGATCGTAGGGTGGATAGTCGAACAGGGGATAGCGGGAAACCTCGACTTCGTGAAAGTGAATGTTTGGTTCGTCGTCACCACGCAAGCGGATCGGCTGGGCATAAGAGATGAAATGAATTTCGTGGTCGCGATGGGCGAGTTCGAGGCCTAGCTCCGTCGCCACTACGCCACTGCCACCGTAGGTTGGGTAACACGTGATCCCGATTTTCATGAAAGCAGATTCGCACCGCTTGTTCTGTGATTCGATGGCGGATGTAGGCGGTAGATGCAGATTTTACACGAGAAGCGGGCAGGGGTTATGGCCTGCGAGTTAAAGGGAGCTCTTGGGTCCCGCGCCTAGAGCTGCGCTGGAGGTATCCAACTTGTCGAGGTGAGCCTGGAACCGCTTTTTCGACTCTTCGGGCAAACCTGTGAATTCGATTCCCATGCCGACGCCGGGATCGCGTGTGCGCACGACAGCGCTCGGCGAGAGGCGTTCCTCGCCGATCCATAGATCGACGCGCAGTGCAGTTGCAACCGGAAGCGGCATGACAGTTTCAACATAACAGCCGTTCCCGCTAATGTCGGTTGCATTGACACGAAGCGGGGTGTTGACGCGCTCATCGCGCAATTCAAGGGGGTAAGAGATCTTGTGGCGGAGGAACTTGCGGCGGTTGTCGTGGCGTGGCTGGGTGCGCTCTTCATTTTTCATTTCGGCGGGGAGCGCTGAGATCCAGGGGCAATCCTGGTCCTGAACCAATTGCAGGCCGACTTGAGTTTTCTTGAGGGCGCCGGCATCCACAACCCAGATGACCTTGCAGCGGGCTTTCTTGCCTTCGTACTGGACGCCGATGACATCGCCGACCTTCAAATCGGGTTCAATGCCGTAAACGCATGCACCGGTTGCGCTTATGTTTTGGGCGATGGCGTTCTGGAAAAAGGGCTGGTTGTTACTGCCCATTCCCCACACTTTGACCTTCAAGTCCAGAGTCGCACGAGGCGCTGACCCTTGGGCCGACATGAACGCTCCCCTCCAGCTTGAGCTGAATTGTAAACATCTTACTACCTGTGGTGGTGACGAAAGGTTACCACGGTACCTAAGCGAGGGCGGGTCCTTCGTGCAGAGGGGTAGGCTTGGTTTCGACGAGCAGGCGGAACGGCATTGTTTTTGTCTCAGGGCTATGCCGCAGCAGTGGTCGAAGCAGCAGCTCGATGTGTGCTTGGAATTCCCGCATCCAGCCATGCCATGAGGAGCTTGTATCCGACCGATAGGATGATTGCACCGACAAAGAGGCCAATCAGGCGCATCATAATGAAGCCGCCAAGAACGCCGAGAAAAACAACTGCTATCGGAACCTTGCTACCGCGCCCCAGCAGAATCGGCTTCAGGATGTTGTCAATAGTGCCAACAAAGATGCACCAGATTAAGAACACCACCGCATGGCTCGTCGAGAAACTTGAGAAGGCGTAAAGCACCGCCGGAACAAGGACGATCCCGCCAAGCTGGAGAACGGCGGCGATCAGAAACACGACGGCCCACACGCCTGCTCCCGGCAAGCCAGCGACCCAAAAGCCGAGGCTGGCTAGAGCGGATTGGATGACCGCTACACCCAGGACGCCATTGGTGACAGTTCGGATCGTACTAGCCACCAGTTGTTCGAAGTCGGGACCCTGATCATCAAAGATGCGAGCGAAGAGCCTGTCGGCAAATTGTATCCTTTGTTCGCTAGTCGCCAGCAGAAATCCCGCGAGCAGAATTGCGATCAGGAATCGGATGAGGACGCCGCCAAGGTTCACCGATGTGGCGACCAGTGCAGGAATGTATTTTCGGATTTGCGGAGCTAATCGGCTCACCGCCGCAGACATATTGTCGGAAGATAGCGTCCAAAACTCCTTCAGTTTGACGCCAACAACGGGCACTTTGTCGAGAATCGGCGGTGGCGGTGGAATCTTGAGCTGGCCTGCCTGCAATTGGTCGGCAATGTTGCGGACCCCACCGGCTAACGTTTCTCCGAGCAGCAGCATGGGCACTAATGTCACAGCCAGGAGCACGAGTGTACAAAGCACGGCGGCCAAGGTGCTCCGCCCGCGGAGAACTTGTGTCAGCTTCAGATAACCAGGATAGATGCCGATCGCGATGATGATACCCGCGATGAGCAAGTCAAGGAATGGACGGAGGATCAGAAAACAGCTAATGCCCGTGATCACGAGCAGGCTCATCCGGATGAATACTTCTCGTGCGCGAGCAATGTAAGCTTTATCTTCGATCAAGAATTCAGTAAGCATCCGGGTACCCTGCCCTTCAACCTTCGGAGATGCGTAGCCAGGCTCCAGTCGCCTGGCACATGTCCCGAACTAGTTTGTCGGTAGGATGGGTGTACAGGAACTGGGAGAAGTATCAGTATCCTGCTCAGCCCCGCAAACTGGATGGAACTCGTGGGGTTGCATTTTGAGGAGTCCCTGGTGCTTAGCGGCGAGAGTGTTGGCGGGCTCTGAGACGAAACTTGCTGTAGCAACAAAGTAAAGAGAGAGTCAGGCGAAAACCATTCTTGAAGAATGGCGGGGACGACGGGACTGGAACCCGCGGCCTCTGCCGTGACAGCGCACAGGAAAGTGGTAACTAACAGAAAACAGGCGTCACGGATGGCTCCTTTTGGCGCTCAAAGGCACTTACGGTGACCGTTATTGTGCCCTTATTGTTCCCACGACCTCTGCCGTCGCGACCTCTGCCCAAAGGCTTCGACTAGAAAGTGATTTTTCCTCGGATCGCACTTGAACCAAGATCATTTGTCCGGAAAGGTGATCGGAACAGCCAATTTGCCGCCGGCCGTTGGGTAAGTTGGGGATTACGTGCCCCTTAAATACCGACCAATTCGAGAACCTTATCCGGTTAGCCCTTTTCATTCGCCAGATCCAAAATCGAGAGCCCATCCATATGCGCTGACGTCTCGCAGGAACGAGATCCGAATTGTCCCGCCGAAAGCCCTGCCTTGCAGTGCGGACAGATAATCAGCGGGAACCAGGAGACAAGCGCGGCCATGATAGCAGTTCTCTTTGCGGTCGGCGCTCCCTTCCGGATCGGACCAGTGCGCTCCTCGATGGAGTAAAGAGGCCACCGTTTGTGAGCACGAACGGGTGTGCAATTGGATTGCAGTTAGTAACAATCCCATTCGCGTCCTGCGGTAAGGAAGCGGAGTTAGACGATGTGCTCATGTGTTGTGATTGCGGCTACCGGTGAAATGCTTCGGTGAACTGTCGGTTGAATCCGGAACCTCTAGCGGACAGGTAGAGCCTTAGATGACGTATACGAACCCATCCTTCACTCGCGACAGTTAGAAAGGCAGAGCAGTTAAGCACTGGCGCACCAACCAGGGTTCGGGGGACCCGGCCTTCCCGCCTGAAGTTGCGTGAGGCGGGAAGGCCGCTGGTATCTAGTCGCTCGGCATCGGTAGGCTGAAGCCTTCCTTCTGGAGTTGCTCGCGGATGAAACCGAGCCGTTGATACTGAGTGAGTGTGATGGGACCGGAGTAGCCTTCGCTCTGCAGCTTGCGCGGAGGGTACTGAACGTAGGTCTTCATGAGCTTCTTGACTGCGTCATTGAACGTGACAAGAGTCCAGGTGTGCTCGGTGTAATTGTTCATGAAGATGTCGTAGCGTTCCTGCGGGTCGGCCCAGAGGTCGATGATCTGTGGGACGGTCGCGACGTACTTTTCAGCGCCCTTCCAGCCGAGGTTGGAGTCAACGGCGAGGCCGCCCGTGGCCTGTCCGTCATCGCCGCGGAGGTTGAATACTGCCTTGAACCGGCCGACACGAACCGCGCCAGGAGTGAGCTCATTTTCGGTGAAGTAGAACCAGCTATCCCGTTTCGATTTCCCGGTTCCGAGCAGGACGGGGGTCATGTCGTAGCTGTCGAAGATGATGGGCTTGCCTTCGCGGTCGTTCTGAGGCAGGTCGATGCCTGCAAGGTTGGCGAAGGTGGCCATGAAGTCCAGCGAGCCGAGGATATCGTAATTGCGGGAGTAGGGCTTGATGTGACCAGGCCACCAGGCGATTGCTGGCACACGTGCGCCACCCTCGCGGACTGTACCCTTGGTTCCACGGTAGGGCGTGTAGCCAGCGTCGGGATAGACATCCTGCCATGCGCCGTTGTCGGTGGTGAAGATGACGAGGGTGTTCTTGTCAAGGCCGAGGGTGCGGAGCTTGTCAATGATGCGTCCGACACGGGTGTCAAGCTCGACGAGGGAGTCGCCGTACTTGGACTTGAGCGCGGACTTACCCTGGAACTCGGGTGCCGGCATGTTGGGCTGGTGGACCTTCATGAAGTTAACGTCGATGAAGAAAGGCTTGCCGGCTTTGGCGGCCTCGTCGAGGAACTCGATGGCGTCCTTCTCGACGTACTCATCAAAGAAAGGGATGCCAACGACGCCTTTTTCAGGCGTGTTGACGTACTGGCCGTTGATCTTGAAATCTTCATGCGGCTTTTCGCCTGCATTGCCAGACATTGAACCCTTCGTTACCTTGGCGAAGAGCTCGCGGAGCTCAGGAGTCATGTCGGGGAACCATGTAGGATCGGCGTAGGTGTAGGCGTTCAGGTGATAGAGGCCGCAGTGCTTCATGACGTCGAAGCCCTGGGCGTTGGGAAGAGCGTAGTCGTCCTCACCGAGATGCCACTTGCCGGTGAAATAAGTCCCATAGCCCGCAGTCTTGAGGACCGAGGCAAGGGTCCACTCGGCGTGTGGGAGGCCGCCGCCCTGTCCCTGGAACGCCACTGTTGTCATGCCGGAACGATTGGGGATGCGGCCAGTCATGATCGCTGCCCGGCCCGGCGTACAGCTTGGTTGGCCGTAAAAGGAGAAGAAGGTCATCCCTTCATCCGCGAGCCGATCGAGACTCGGCGTTGGAATCCCGCGGTTCAGTCCGCCTCCGTAAACGCCAAGGTCGCCCCAGCCCACATCATCACCCACAATCAGCACGATGTTTGGTTTTGCGCCGCGTGCTTCCTGCGCCTGAGGCCAGGATGTGGCCCAAGCGAGCGACACGCTGCATATCAGTGCCACGACTAACCTACGAATGAATCGACTGCCTCTCATCGGTGTCCTCCATTTAGCCTTTGCAAATCACAGGCGGCGCGGCTGGGTTCAATATGTTGCGGCGACTAGAACGACCGCGAACTTATCCCGCTCATCCTCTGCGGAGTGCGACGGCACGACAATACGCATTCCAGAACATTGCGCGATGAACTGCAAAAAATCGCTGCCCACCAGGAAAATTGACTTTCATGAACCCCGCTTCGTAGTCTGAAACGATGCCAGCGTGATCACGCAACGAACGCCAAGGTGGTTCGAGCTCGTATCAATTTCGCCCTTGCCCCGAGTGCCGAATATATAGCGCAGCTGTACTGATTTGTTCAGAAGAAACCAGCCTCGGCGTTGAGATTCCTTCACTCGATTCAGACAAAGGTACGCGAGGCAAAGGCGGGCGTGCACCGTCAATGTTGACAGGGATTATCGTAAGAAGTAGCCGAAGCTGCAAGAAATGACCGGTATCAACTGCAGGATCCGCGATCTAAACGCGCTCCAAGCTCCGGACTCTGCGCGAAGTCGGACAAAAATGTCGATGTCGGCCGTGCTTCGTATATGAGAGTAGGGACCACTGCGATTTAACAATTTGCGGATGGCGGTTACGTGACCGGCACATTCGATCGCGCAGACTGCGAAGTCGATGCGGAATTTGCCAGAAACGGACCTGAGCCTCTCACGGTGGGAGTTCTGTGGCCACAATCCCATCTCTTCAGGCATACCGGTAGGAACTGGGGGCAAGCGAGGCCCGAGCACCGGTGCGCGGATCAGAAGTTTCGGGATCAGCTGCTCGTGTTTCTAGAAGGGGCGTTGGGCGTCCGTCAAGGCGAGCTTGGGGCGCTCCGCTGGCTGGAGTGCGACTTCGACAACATGAGTATCAGTGTCCAACACTCGTATTACTGGCGTCGAGGTGGGAACCTGAAGAGCACAAAAACGGAAGCGTCTGCAAAGCTGTTGCCGATGCATCCAAGCCTGAAACACTCCTTGCAAGAGTGGAGATCGCAAAGCCTCTACAACAAGCCGGAAGATTTCGTATTTCCTTCCGAAAAATTGCGAGGATGCAAGCCGTTGGATCTGGCTTCAGTGCTAAAGAAGAAGATTCAGCCTGCATTCAGACGAATTGGAATCACCGGTGTGGTCTGGCACACCTTTCGGCACTCGGTTGGAACCATGCTGGCGGAGATGGGCGAACATCAGCTCACAATCCGCGACTACTTGCGGCACAGCAACCTCCATGTCACGAACAAATACCTGCAGGCAACGTCGAGGACCAAACGGCTGGCGCAGGACAAGCTGGTCGACGCTATTTTGCCGACAGGTATTTTGCCCAAGACAAACCTGATCCAATGAATGCTGTTGGTGAGCGTTTCCGGATGGGGCCATTCTCGTCCGGCGCTTATCGTCCCCTAACATCCCCTGATTTGC
>DATJWZ010000161.1:0-10377 GCA_035500795.1 Candidatus Eiseniibacteriota bacterium
CATCCCATGGCGGTGAACTGATCGCGCGTCCATTCGTTGGCCTTCTTGAGGTTCGGAGATCCCGTCAGACGTGGACCGATGCCATCGGTCAAAGCCGAGGCATACTCCATGACATGTGAGTGCTCCAGCCCTTCCTCACGAATCTTCTGATACATGTTGAGGTCGAGATTCTCGACCGCAGGCTGGGGCATATCGAAGGAAGGCTTGGCGGCGGCGTCCGCCTTTGCATCCTTCTTCTTATCAGCCGCCGACAGAGAGAACGCAAAACACAGCAGAACGGTCGCTACTAGAAACAATTGGTTCTTCGCTCGCATCTTTAGGTTTTCCTCCCAAAAAACGGAAAGCGCAGAGTAGCAGAACGGTGAGCGATTGTGAAAGTCAAAACCCAGGGTGCGCGACGTGCGGTCGGGGCGGAATGTTATGTTTCTTCAGAACTGGCGTGGCAACGATCTAGCGGAAAACGAGCGAGAATTTGTACCGGATTTACCCGATGTATTACGGGAACTCACCTGAGTTATTCTTCAGATTCCTGATACCAGCAGAAGGGCTGCGATTGCCTTGGGAGGATCTCCATGTCTGCAGACGGCAATCTCAAACTCGACGCGATCCATTCACCTTCCAGCCCCATCGACCCGCAAAAACGTATCCGCCCGCGAGAACGTTTATGCGGATTTTGTGGGGTCTCGTTGCACGGCAGAGTACCGGTGCTTCTCAAGTCCGGTCAGAGCGTAGATCTCGACTGCTATCTGCTGATGCAAAAATACAGCCGGCGACCTGTCCCAAACTAACGGTGGTTTGACCGAAAGCGAAACAACATTTCTGCCTTCAGGCTGGAGCGTGAGATAGCCCCGCACTCACGATTGGGGGTTTTTATCTAGGGGCCCCCTACAGGGTTTACCCGAGACCCGTTACTTGGTTGGATGGACTACAGTGGTCGGACCGTACAACCCTGCACCCTGTCCTGTGGAAGATCAAATCCAACGGCTGCTTAGGAAGCTTCTTGCAACGGAAGATGCTGAGGAGTTCGAGACGCTCAGCCGGGAGCTGAAGACTGCGCTGCACGAGAGAATTGAGCAACTTAGAAATGAGGCGCGCGGATTAAAGTCAAAAACCATCGAGAGCGAGCGTCGGAAACGCCCGAGAAACGGTAAGAACAAACCTTAGCGCCTCCCTCCAGCAACACCCCTCGCAAGCTACAAAACCAACCCGATAAGCAGCCGGAAATGTCTTTGCTATCGTTAATTTCGTTAACGGTATGCAGGACAAAATAAGCAGCCTGGCCCGGAGGCTGATCGGGACGGAGGATCCAGATGAATTCCGTCCGCTCGCGGCCGAGCTAAGGAGTGAGATTCACGAATGCGTGCGGCGGGTTCAACTCAGGGCGGTCCGAATGGTGCTTCGCGGCCGGCTCTCGCCGGGGCGACCGGCGGCGGCGATTCCTTCAGAGGAGAGCAACCGATAGCCACACCTTATCCTCGAGATGAGGGTTCGACGACGATGCAAAAGCCCACTTCGTATCATACCCAGTTTCCGGACCCTGACTGGCACCAGATTGCCGAACGAGCGGCTGACGAGAAAGACCCGAAGAAGCTTGCGTTCCTAATCAAGGCCCTCTGCGACCGCCTGGAAGAACTGAGGCAATCCAAGTTTCCGGAAACGAAGAGCTAAACCCGGTCGATGTTATGGCCGGGCGATGTTGATCCTACCTGTTTCGCATCCAGCAATTCGTTCAAAGCCATCACCAGTTCTTCAAACCGGTCAGGGTCACTCTCTTTCGTGATTTGCTGGCAAAGAGATTCCATTTTCTCGCGCTCTTCTGAAGTCATACAGCACTCCGGATCGGTTGGGCTGGTTTGGCGAGGTAGCGTTTCATAGACAAACCCCGGCGCGTTCCCAAAGTTGCGCGAGTTGGTTCGGTTTCCTACCGACTGTCGAATGCCCCCGCGGCCACACAACCCTTTGAACCTGGCCTCATGCCTTGGATACAGCCTTTTTCAGAAAGGCCCTCTTGAATCTGTTTAGCGTTTTTGGCATGATTCCACTCGCACTCCCCTCAAGTACGACCCATCTCAAGAATGCTCACGCCTTCCGGGGGCTTCTGATGACTTCTGAAGAACGCGAAAAAATGAATCGGCTGTGCGAGCGTATTGAGGAAGAAAAGGACCCCGATCGGTTTACAAAACTCGTTCAAGAATTAAATGAGCTTTTGGAACAAAAAGAAGATCGCCTGAAGAAGCGTGGGCCGAACTGAATAATCGCATGCGCGGACAGAAGCCGTCCGTTTGTGGGGCGAGAGCATTTAGTGCACCATTCGCGCCATCGCCCGTTCAACCAGGGCGGGAAACAACTGATAGAGCTTTACCGGTAGGTGCATTGTCCAGGGTACGATGACTTCCCTCTTCTGCTTTATATAGCCGCCGAGTGTTGCTTGTGCCACACGTTCGGCGGTGATCCCGCGCACGGCATCGGGCCTGACCTTCTTCAGCGTGGCTCCACGAATGGCGTTTTCTCCGAACTTCGTCGCTACGTAACCGGGACAAACTGTCATGACGTGGATGTTATCTTTCCTCAGTTCGAGGCGAGCAGCTTTCCCGATTGCATTCAAGGCAAATTTTGTCGCGCTGTAGGCTGCGTGAAACGGAAGTGGTATATGGCCGGCGACGCTTGAGATGTTAATGATCGACCCGCCGCCCTGCTGGCGCATGACCGGAATCACTTTCTGAATCGCAGAAAGGGGGCCGAACAAGTTCGTCTCGAACATCGAGTGGCAGGAAGCCATGTCCATCTGCGAGACGGAATCGAGCAGACCATGACCTGCGTTGTTGATCCACAGATCGATGCGATGGAAGTGATGTAGCGTGAGAGCGATGACGCGGTCGATCTCTTCGGAGTGGCGGACATCGCAAGAGAATGCTGCGGTGCGCTCGGGAAATCCGATTCGACTGCGGGCGGCTTCGGCGCGGGAGGCGTCACGCGATAACAAGACGACGCTTGCTCCGTTGAAGGCGAACAGTTTGGCGAGAGCTTCGCCGATGCCCATCGACGCACCAGTAATTACAACTACCTTGCCTGCAAGTTCCATGTTTGGGTTGTAAGCTGCACCGCCGAACTAGTCAAGATGGCGGCGACGCAATGTCGTAGAATCGGGAAGGAAAGCTCTTCCGCCGATCGGAGACCTGGTGGCTCTTCTTCCCCTTTTTCCCCTGGAACTGGTGCTGCTTCCGGGTACACCCCTCCCTCTTCACATTTTCGAGCCGCGATACAAAGAGATGATCAGCGAGTGCCTGGCGAACAGCTTGCCGTTCGGGGTGATTCGTGCGGTGGAAGGAGGAATCGCCGACGTCGGTTGCACGGCCGAGATCATCACGGTAACGAAGGAATATTCTGACGGACGCATGGATTTGATTTGCGAAGGACGCAAACGATTTGAAGTGCTGGAACTGAATCGGGAGCGCTCATTTCTGCAAGCGGAAGTGCTGATCGTTCCCGATGAAGGCGGGGCCATAGCGGAAAGCGAGCGGGTTCGTGCCGTGCAGCTTCATCTGGAGATTCTTTCGTTGGCGGGAGCTGTGCAGGACCTTTCCGCAGCCGATCAGAGCCAGCTTTCGTTTTACCTGGCCGGATCGTTGCCACTCGATCTCGATTTCAAGCAGAAACTGCTTTCAATGCGCTCGGAAGGTCAAAGGATCGAGGCGGTCGCGGCTTACTTTGGAGATCTTCTGCCGAAGCTGAAGCGAGCAGCCAAGGCGCGCGAGAAAGCGGGCGGGAACGGCCACGTGCACTAGCCGCCACCTTTACACAACCGGCTGGCTGGATCGCTGCATCTAGAGTCCTGTGTTGCTATTTCTGGATTGTTCGAGCGCGACCTGCGCCGGAAGCGCGGGCGTATAATCGAGTGCATTGTAGTTTGTGGGGGTTCCTTTCATGAGTGTTCCGCGCACGCTCGGAGAACTGCGCCGCAGTCCCTTCTCAGAAGAGCGTTTACGCACGCGCCGCGTCAAAGATGAATTGCGAGACAACCTGGTTGCGCGTTTGCATCAAGACGGCGATGGGCCAGTGTTTCCCGGCATTGTGGGTTACGATGACACGGTCCTGCCGCAAATCATTAACGCGATTCTCTCGCGCCACAATTTTATTTTGCTCGGTTTGCGGGGACAGGCGAAGAGCCGCATTCTGCGCGCCCTGACGACGTTGCTTGATCCGCAGATGCCTTATATCGCCGGGTGCGAGATCCACGACAATCCGTATGATCCCATTTGCAAGCGCTGCCGCGATGAGGTCGCGCGCCTTGGAGATGGCACGCCGATCGCCTATCTCTCACCGGATGAGCGCTATGTCGAGAAATTGGCGACGCCTGATGTGACGATTGCGGACCTGATTGGAGATATCGATCCGATCAAGGCGGCACGCGGGGGACACGAACTCTCGAGCGAATTGACGGTCCACTACGGACTGCTGCCGCGCGCCAATCGCGGCATCTTCGCGATTAACGAACTGCCGGACCTTGCGGGAAAGATTCAGGTTGGATTGTTCAACATCATGCAGGAAGGCGATGTGCAGATTAAGGGATATCCGATTCGCCTGCCGCTCGATGTTGCACTGGTTTTCAGCGCGAATCCGGAAGACTACACGGCGCGGGGAAAAATAATTACGCCGCTGAAAGACCGCATTGGATCTGAGATTCGTACTCACTATCCGGCGACGGTGGAAGAAGGAATTGCGATCACGTCGCAGGAGGCGTGGACGCGCCGCAACGGCCATCCGATGCATCTTCCGAACTATGTTCAGGAAGTGATCGAACGAGTCGCATTTGCGGCCCGCGAAGACAAGAAGATCGACAAACGCTCGGGCGTCAGCCAGCGATTGCCGATCTCGGCGATGGAAAACGTAATTTCAAATGCCGAGCGGCGAGCCATTCGGAACCGGGAAAAGATGGTGGTGCCGCGAATCAGCGACGTTTACGCCGCCCTGCCAGCAATCACCGGGAAACTCGAACTGGAATACGAAGGCGAGATGAAAGGCGCGGACCACGTGGGTCGGGAACTGATCCGCTCGGCAATCGCCAAGACCTACGACGAATATTTCACCGGAGCGAACGTACAGCAGATCGTGCAGTGGTTCGATCTGGGCGGCGAGATCCAGCTGGCAGATTCTATTCCGGCGGCCGAAGCTCTCGAAAATCTTCGCGGGATTCAAGGTCTCATCGAGAAACTGGGCCCGCTGCATGTGACGCAGAAAGACAGTCCGGAACAGCAGGTTTCGGCGGCGGAGTTCATCCTTGAAGGATTGCATGCGCACAAGCGCATCGGCCGCAACGAAGAGCGCGTGTTCAAAGCAGGAGAGAAGAAACCGGAACCGGTTCGCGAGAAATCGTTTGATCAGGATGAGCGGCCATATCGACAGAGAAGACAGTTTAATTGAACGTCGTCGTCGGCCGGTAGTCGTCGGTCGTTGGCTACTGCGGTGCCGGCAACGGAATTTGGTGATTCCGGAGACAACGCCAACATCCTTCAAATTTCGCGAACGACTAACGACCGACAACGCCGTCATGAAGAGAATTCGCTATTCCAAGTACGTTCCCGATCCTGCGGGCGAGATGAGCATGGAGGATTTGCTCAGCGCGCTCTCGGATTACTTATTGCAGAGCGGCTTTCAGGATTCGATGTGGTACGAGATGCCGCAGGGCGATCAGACGATGGAAGAGCTGCGGCGGGCGATCGAGAATGCGCTGCTCAACGGCGAGATGTTCGATGAGAATCTGCGCGAGCAAATTGAGCAGATGGTAGCGGATGGGCAACTCGATGAAATGATTGAACAGCTCATCGAGCGCATGCAGCAGGAAGACTACATCTCGGTCGATGAGCCACATGATCCGGCGCGGCAGTCGAGCGTTGGTGGTCAGACCGGCGAGGCGCAGCAGGCGCGATTCGAGATTACCGACAAGAGCCTCGATTTTCTGGGATTTAAATCGCTGCGCAATCTGCTTGGATCCCTCGGCAAATCGAGCTTTGGACGTCACGACACGCGTGATCTTGCGACTGGCATCGAAGCGAGCGGATCATCGAAAACCTACGAGTTCGGCGACACCCTCAATCTCGACATTACCGCGACACTTTCCAACGCAATCCAGCGTGAAGGGCTGACCCTCCCTCTCAACATCGAATATTCCGACCTGCAGGTACACCAGTGCGAGTACCAGTCATCTTGTGCGACCGTGCTCATGCTGGACTGCTCACATTCGATGATCCTTTACGGAGAGGACCGATTTACCCCTGCGAAGAAAGTTGCGATGGCATTGTCGCATCTGATCCGCACGCAGTATCCGGGAGACTCGTTGTCGCTGGTGCTTTTCCACGATTCGGCTGAAGAGATCCCGCTCTCACAGCTGGCACGGGTCAAGGTCGGTCCCTATTACACGAATACGCGAGAAGGCTTGCGGCTGGCGCAGAGAATCCTGCAACGGCAGCGCAAGGACATGAAACAGATCGTGATGATCACTGACGGCAAGCCGTCGGCGCTCACTCTCGAAGACGGACGCATCTACAAGAACGCCTTCGGCCTCGATCCGCTGGTGGTCAGCCAGACGCTGGAAGAGGTTTCGAAGTGCAAGCGCGCCGGAGTGCTGATCAACACCTTTATGCTGGCATCGGACTATGGTCTGGTGCAGTTCGTGCAGAAGGTCACGGAGATGTGCCGCGGCAAAGCATACTTCACGACTCCTTACACGCTCGGGCAGTATCTGCTGATGGATTACATGTCGCGGAAGACGAAGACCATTCATTGACACGGCAAACCCGTAACCACTAAGGGCACGAAGGTTCACGAAGGATCGCAATATGTTTGTACCTTCGTGTAACTTTGTGTCCTTTGTGGTTTCATAGAAGAGTATGGCGAATTGCGTTAAGTGTGGACGGCAGCTTCCTCCTTTGAGTTTCGGCAGAAAGATCTGCCAATGGTGCATGCAGCATGAAGCTGCGCAGCGTGGCGAGGTGGTCGATGAACCCGAGCGGGTGATGCCTGCGCCGTGGGTGCGGCGCCGCAGCGAGCCGACGATCAGCCTGACGCAGGTTATCTTCGGGGCGAATATTGCGGTTTTTATAGCGATGATCCTGGCCAACGGATCGCTCGAATTCTCCGGCCAAGTCGAGGTGCATTTCGGAGCGAATCTCGGGCCGTATACCCTCTCTGGCGAGTGGTGGAGGCTGGTCACGTATATGTTTTTGCATGGCGGCCTCTTGCACATCTTATTCAACATGTGGTGTCTGTGGGACCTCGGTTCCTTGTGCGAGTCTTTGTATGGGCGGTGGACATACGCCGCCATTTACTTCACGACAGGAATCGCGGGAGGAATGGCGAGTGTTGCCTGGGAGCCGCGTGTCCTCAGTGTTGGAGCCTCAGGCGCAATCTTTGGTTTGGCCGGGGCTCTTATCGCTGCCTTCTATCTCGGCGAGTTTTCTCTGCCGCAGATTGCGATTCGTGGAACGTTGCGCAGTCTAGTGGTATTCGCGGTCTTCAACCTTTTCCTGGGAGGTTTGTTCCCGGGTACCGACAACGCCTGCCATATTGGTGGCCTGGTGAGCGGGCTTGCGCTCGGAGCGGGAATCGCCAAGATTGCGCCACAACCGGAGCACGCCTCTCGACGAGTTGCATTGTTCTGCGTTGCCGCAGTAGTTCTAGCGGTCTCCGCAGCGATGGTTGCGCACTATTATGGCCTGCCGTTAAGTTTCGGGCGGTCCCCGTTCGAACGCTAATCCGCGCTCAACCGCGCAGCAGTTCTCCCACGGCCCGGTGCGCCTGGTTGATCGACTCGTCTGTGTAGGCGTATGCGCCGGCATCCGCGTTTGCGATTGCGATCCGGCCGTACGTCTTGCGCGCGACCTCGCAGGGAGTCTCTCCGCCTTCCAGCCAGAACGAATCGAACAGTGAGTTGTACTCGTACGCATAGCCATGCGGCCAACGGTTCACGGTAAGGGCTGCGATGTCGCGAGCAGGATCGAAGCTGCTTCCAGCTAACATGCGCGCCAACTGCTCGCGGATGTTGCGCTCGATCGTTTCAAAAGTAGTTGTGTAGAGTTCCATGCGGCCGAAGCTGTGCTGCTGGCGCGCAGGCAATCCCGGATGGCACGCCGCCTTCATCATGTGCACGATAATTGGTTCTTCCGGCTTGCGCGCGCACGCGTATCCACCAATGCTTACCGGTTGGTCGAGATTCACGTAGGAGTGGTACATGCCGGGAGCGTAGATCGAATCAGCTGCGACTTTCTGGAATGCTGTCCAGTTGCGCAGAGCAACGTTGGTGTAAAGCAGCGGGACCTTCTGCGCGGAGGATAACGCTTCTTTCTGTTTGTCAGGCAATTCTTCGCAGATATAAGGAATGACAACGTGCCAGCAGGCGAGGACAACGTTCTTTGCGCGCGTGGTGTAGACGTTCCCGCCGCGTGCGTAGGTTACTTCAACTTCTCTTGCGTTTGGCGCCTCTCCCACATGCTTCACCCGCACGGCCGTGCTGTTCAGTCGAATGCGCACCTGCGAAGCCGAGTCGTCGAGCTTCGCGTAGTTCGCTTTCGCAAGAACAATGTCCGCGGCGGTGTTTCCCGGCAAGACACCAGGAATCAGTTGGCGCACCAATAGGCGAGCGATGGTCGCATTGCCGTCAGGAAAGTGGAAGAAATACTTCTCCGCTTCCTCATTGGGAATCGCGTCGCGGTTCATTCCCTTCCCGGGAGTGGGATCGAGTTTGAGTCCTGCAAAACCGGGCAGATCAAAGCCCCATGCATCCTGCGCCGAAACTGCATCGATGCCGACGCCGAAGAGTCCGTGTGGTAACGCCTGATAGATTTTTACGATATCTGGATGAACGCCCGCTACGTCGGTCAGATATTTCGCGTAGCTAATGCGCGCCAGTTTCGCTTTCTTCTCATCGGAGCTGAGTCCAGGGAAGTAATCTTTGGGTTGGTTGTACAGTGATTCCAGATCGCGTTTCGCCTGCTCTGCGATCGGAGCTTCGCTCAGGAAGCGCTTTAAAAGCTTTGGCGATTCTGCGCTGGCATCTTCGCTCTCGCCACCGCCTCGCGGATGGAAATTTACGACCAGTTTGTCAGTACCGAAGGTTTCCTTGTCGAAGAAGATTGTTGGCCGCAGACCCCGCGAGAGATAGATATTTTTGTCGAGATACTTTGAATACGATGGGACATCAATGCCAAGCTCCTCGATCATCGCTTTTGCGATCGCACTATAAGGAGCCGGGCTCTCGATGGAGAATGTGCCACCGAAGCCCAGACGAAAGGCATTGCCGATGCGAAACTCGTTGCGCTTGGCGTGTCCGCCGAAATCGTCGTGATTGTCGAGGATGAGAATGTGCACATTCGGTCCCGCTGCTTTGCGGAAATAATGCGCCGCAGACAGGCCACTGATACCACCACCGACGACAATCAAGTCGTAGGTTTCGCCCGTGTCCTGTGGCTTTCCGGCGGACTCCCAGAATGTACCGTCGCGCAGGCTGTGAGCCGTTTCGAACGATCCGGGATGGCTGCCGCGCAGGCCTGTCAGTGCTGGAGGATTGTACCCCGGAGATTTTTCGGGAACTTGCGCATCGATGCCCCAGAGCTGCCATGGCATCATGGCTGCTCCCGCTGTTACGGCAACGCCGTTGATGAAATCCCGGCGCGTGATCCTGCAATGCATCCCTAGTTCCCGGTCCCGTCGTTCCACGATCTCCTCCGAAAAATCCGGCGTCAGCTTTCCGGCACTCGGCTCCCGGAATTCTGAGTTGGAGTTGCGAAAGCCTGAGGCCCGGAGGTGGACGCTTTTTCTTACGCCTGTTCGTCCGCTTTCTTCACCGCGAGTTCAGCGGCCTGGAATCCAATTTTGCTATGGGTGCCGTCGCAGAAAGGTTTGTTGACGGAACCGCCGCAACGACAGAGGGAAAAGGCCGTCTTCCCGGTAAGGTCATATTTGTTTCCATTGATGTCGACGATCTCGACTGCGCCCTCGGGCGCTTCCACACGAAATGGACCATTGGGGCGAACAGTAATTTTCACTTGAGCCACAGAGAATCCTCCAACCTTACGGGTTTCTAGTAAGCCTGATAAAGATAGCACGGAAACCATGATCGGGGCGAAGTCTGATCCTGAAAGAATCGACGAGCTTTACTCGGTGCTCAGCGGGTTGGGAATGGGAAGTCCCTTCCGCAGCACAGCATTCATCACACTGAAGATGAGGGTATTCGCGCCGATACCCAGTGCCAGCGTGAAAACAACCGTCACTATGAACCAAGGAGAGCTTACCAATTGCCTCGTGGCGGAGATCCCGAAGCCAATTCATCGCGTCACACTCGTGAGATCGAGCAAGAGAAGGAGGTTTCGGTTTTCGAAACGT
>DATJWZ010000162.1:0-1388 GCA_035500795.1 Candidatus Eiseniibacteriota bacterium
GCGATTTCACGGCCGGAAAGCGTCGAGTTGAGGAACACGGCGTTGTTCTCACCGATATCGTGTACCGCACATTCTTCATGCTCTCGATGCCGACGACGTACCAAATGACGGTTACAGCGATCGAGTCCCAGGCCGGTGTGACTTTGGAGGCGGCACAGAACCGTCTGTTGGAGGAATGGCGGAAGCGCAAAGGTCAATCCACCAAAGGTGGCGGATTGTTGATGACGGCGATGCATTCCAAAACGAACCGCCGCAAACCCGGTAATTCCAGTGCGAATACCACTCATATCACGCGGTCAAATCTTCTCTGCACCCATTGCAATAAGCGAGGACACGTCGAATCGACATGCTGGGCGAAGAAGGACAAGCCCAAGGCATCCATCACAGGAGAGGCAAAAGTAGCCTTCCAAACGGCGGCAGAGACAACAAAGACGGCAAGGAAGGCCCATATCGAAGGGCACGGCAATACCGACGGCGACGGCGGCAATCCAACTCATTGGATCCTGGACTCAGGCGCGTCGGAACACTTCACGCCGCACAAACACATCTTGATCGACTATAGATCCCTCGATGAACCGGTTGAAGTCAACACGGCGAAGGGAAAGCTCCACGGCATTGGCGTCGGGAGCGTCCATATCACGGTTGAAGGCCAAGACGGCGTGCAGGTGCAGGTAACCCTGGAGGAGGTACTGCACGTACCGGGAATGGATTCTAATTTGCTTTCCAGCAATGTTTTGCTTGGAAAAGGACTCGAAATCAGTATGCACCCTACGAAAGGGACGAATATCCTCCTCAGCGGCAAGATCGTGGCGAGAACAGTTCCCCACGGCAAGCTTTGGCGCCTCAAGACGGTGAGCGAAGAACACGCGCTCAAAACCGTCGGGCGCAAACCAGCCGAACCAGTCCTGCCAAAGCCACTTCCGTACGACACTTGGCATCGTCGTTTCGTCCATCTGGGACCGTGGAACCTCCGGAAAGCCGAGAAGCTTGTCGACGGCATGGCGATCGATCCGGAAACACTCCCCAAAGGGGACGGATACGCCTGCGAGGCGTGTATCTCCGGATCCCAAACGCGCAACCTCAGCGATGCGCCTATGAAGAGACGAACAGGACCTGGCGATCGAGTCCACAGCGACATCTGCGGATGGATCGATCCCATCTCGCTCGGAGGATCAAGGTACTTCCTGACCTTTATCGACGAAGCAACCGAGATGACGTATCTCTTCACATTGAAATCGAAAACAGCGAAGGAAGTCAGAGAATGCTTCCTCGAGTTTCGCAACGTATTCGAGCAGGACGGACGCCGCGTCAAGTCGATTCGAACAGATGGCGGCGGCGAATATCAAAAACAGATGGCGGAATTCTGCAAGGATGCAGGAATTCATCAC
>DATJWZ010000163.1:0-3028 GCA_035500795.1 Candidatus Eiseniibacteriota bacterium
GCCAACATGGGTCAGGACAACCGGCCCGGAGGCTGGAATCTCGTACTGAATTTCAGGTTTGTCGCCCAGTGGCTCAAGCTCGCTCTTCGTTGCCAGGGCTTCGAGGTAGCGCACTCCATCCAACAAGACAGCATCAGAAACTTTGGAATGCCGTTTGCGGCGTGTTCCGAGCACGACGATCTGCTTGTATTCGAGGCAAGCCGGCTCGGTGAGTCGGAACACGCGCAAGTCCGTGAAATGTTCGCTCAGCAATCGTGCGCATTTCGCCAATCGCAACTGCGGGATGACGAATACCAGTACACCACCGGCCTTGAGCCAGCGATATGTGTGCTCCAGGAAGACCAATTCCAACCTCTGGTTGTTGCTCTCCCCGCATTCCCAATCGTATGGTGGATTCAGGTAAAGCAAGGACACTGCTTCCGGCGGACATCGCACATCCATGGCATTCGCTTGCAAAGTTTCGATTCCCAGGGATCTCGCTTGCTCGGCCCGATTGGCGTCGATCTCAATGCCATAGCGATGTGTGGTTACGCCCTGAAGTAAGTGAGTGAACGCCACGCCATCCCCCACGCAGGGGTCGAGTGCGGAAAACTCGGGTGCGAAGGCAAGGAAATTCTTCAACCGAGCGGCTTCGGGCACGGGCAACGGGAAGAATCCCAGTTTGGTTTTTCCATGTGGTCTCATCTTGGCATCCCGTTGAGCGCCTGTGTCACGAGTTCACTAATTCCGTCGGAATCGCCTATTTCGCCTACGGCGATGAACGAGCAGAAACCGTTGACTGGGATCGGCCGCTCATCTTCAATTCGGTAGTCGCGCTCGATATGTTGTTGTTTTCGTTTTTCAAACAAGTCGGCCTTCGTGGTCACACGAATCCTCATGGCCATCCTCATTTCTCGTTCACTTCAGATTGGGTACATACGTGAGGGAGCTCTAGCCGAACCGCGCAGGTGTTCAGCGAGTCAACTGCAGGGATGCCAAGGTTGGGCGGTAGATGGGCGAATGCGAACCGGGGAAAAGGAGTTCAGCCCGTGCACGGTGAAAAGAGAGATCGTCAAGGCGCGTGACAACACCAACACCGCCCACCATGGGGCGGAGGTCGACAAGAGCGCAATCAGGGAGAGGTTAAGACTGTTACTTTCGTCGTTTTGAGTTGCGTGTCACATTCGGAGACCATTTCACGACCCTGCTGTTCCGCCAGATGTAAACGGGTAGGCCTAGGCGGGTATGCTCGTCGATGGCCTTCGCCACTGCGACTTTAAAGGCAATTTCGGCCCGCTTCTCGATCGGCAACTGTAGGATGTCTCTTGAGGGCTTGCTCATGTTCGACCGTAGCGCTTAACCAGCGCAGTGTAGGTAGTCCTATCTATTATACGGGTCGTTTCGTCCCTCTCGAACGCAATGACGCTAGGGATCGCGCCCGAGTTGTCAAACAGCGTCCAACCCTTAGCCAAAGGTCGATAGTAAAGGTGGAAATTTTGCATAGATCGATCGAAACGCCGTCGGATGATGGGTTCAGGAACATCGTGTCCGCCTCGCGACACGCGTTCCTTGACTCTTGACAGCGCCAGATCCACGCTCCTCAGCCACAAAAAGAAGAAATGAATGTCGTAGCCTTCGGTCTTCAGTTTTCGTAGCAGCGTCAGATAGCTGCGGCCTGAGAGCGTAGTTTCGAAAGCGAAGGACACACGCCTTCTGGCAAATGACCGGATCTCCCCAAGCATCGTTCTGCCTGCTCGCAGTGCGGCAGTCTCGGGCGAAAAGGGCGCCATTGCTTCCGCGATCAAGTCAGCATTGACGAAGTTCTTGCAATCAGCATAGTTGGGGAGAAATTCCCGAGCGAAAGTTGTCTTGCCAGCGCCATTCGGGCCCGCAATGATGTAAAGGTCCATCAGGGTTCCATCCTACCGAATGTCAAACACTTCGTCTTGCCCAAACGTGGACAACGCAACCGATCCCGACGAGTCTCTCCAACTTGGAAATGGGTTTCTAGTAGATTTACGAAATTCGCCGATCAACTTCCGAATCATGCCACGGCGCTGATGCAGTGCGTGCACCAAGCGATATAGCTCATCTAAATCTCCTTCGTACCATTCTTCGGGAATATCAGCGGCGCATCGCCAAATGGTGTGAGCATCCATCCCTTCGGCCCGACTGAGCGCCGGCTCAAACGCCTCCCATCCCGCGACACCCTCGTAAACACAGTTGTTCGCGTATGCGCCTCGCAGGGGAGAGTCGGGAAACGTCCATTCGCCAGCATTGAAGCAATAGCCCTGGTCAATGAAGGTTGCGGCGTATCGCGGCCTTCTCCGCGCTTTCCAGAAGATTGCCTGCCGACCGTCGCTGTTGCACGTCCACTTATCCAGGACAAGGACGCGGGCGAAGTCGCTAAGATTGCGAACAACCTGCAACAGCTCACGAGGCAAGTAGTCGAGCGTCATTGCAGGACTGTCGCCGCCGACATACAGGGATCCCAATTGCTTGCCACTCCGGCACGGAATCTTGGCGCCGCCCAGGCTGATTCGGAGGTCTTCTGTGTGTTCGATGAGCCAATCGGAGACTTCAATCACTTCCACCCGTGCCATTGGCAGCCCCAGCGCCAAACCCAAGTTGGTGGCGAACATCTCGTTCGCGAGCACTCGGATGTGTTGGGGATTGTTCTGGAACTTGGTGACGTAGCATTCCCCGTCGGATGCCCGCAACAGGTGGGCCTGTGCGCCGCCCCGGAGTGGACGTAAGTGTTGGATTGCGGAGATGCAAGTGGTCACAGGCACCTCCGTTTCGCTTATTTTGGGGAATCAACAAACAGCGTGTAACCCACGACAAAGAAGTGTTTGGTAGGAATTCACCTTAGCGGTCGCTACTTCTGCGGAGCTGCTTCGAGCGCAAGCACGATTTCATGCAGGGTTTGCAGGTTGTCCACCCGATCGACGGACTGCAACTTCAGAGAACGGAGTATTTGTGCCAGCGGTTCCGGCCCGACTCTGTCAAGCGCTGCATCCAGTCGCCGGAAGCCCCGCTCAGCGGCTTG
>DATJWZ010000164.1:0-6609 GCA_035500795.1 Candidatus Eiseniibacteriota bacterium
GACGTTGCCACCATGCAGCTGCTCTCCGGCATGATGGTAGCGGCCATCTCGCGAATATCAACGATCCGTCGCACGGAATCCCTCCGGCGGGCCGGATAGCGGTAGCCCCAACCTCCCGGAGGCTAATCGTGGGGACGTTCGTCCCCACGCCGTGGATTGGGTCTTGAATATGGTTCAGCATCCTATCCTCGTTCCCGCGACTAGCCCCAAACCCTCGTCCCTAACCCTGCCCCTAGCCCCGATTGCCCACCCGCGCTAATATGGTGCTGCAGTTCTTGGGCTCATTCCCCATGGCCGCAATCAATCACGCATTTCAACCGACGCCAAACCGTCGCCGACGTGTGCGTCACAAGATCCAGACTCCTGCCTATGCGAGCTTCGCAGCCGAATCTGAGGGCGCTGTGCTCGACCTTCACGAGATCGTTGACATCAGCGAAGATGGTATCGCGATTCAGTGTCACTCGAAACTGTCAGCCGAAAATCCTCTGAATCTCCGCCTGGATCTCACCGACTGTCCTCAGCAAATCTTCACTACAGGGCAAGTCATCTGGACCAACGATTCCGGCCGTGCCGGCCTTCGCTTTTCGAACCTTCCCGCCAACTCTCTCGCCGTCCTTCGCGAATGGCTCTTTGTCAACGTTATGGCTGGCGTAGCCAACGGAGAACTCGAACTCGGTGCAGTCGGGACGAGTGCCTCCGCGCCACAACCGAACTACACAGACACTCTTGCAGCGCTTACCGCCGTCCAGCGCCAGGTTGAGGCGATGGGCGCTGATCTTGCTGGAGCTCTCCAACTGCTCGCCGATCGCAGTCAGTCTCTGCTTCGTGCGTCCGGCAGCGCCATCGCTCTTCTCGATAGCGATCCTAATTTCATGATTTGCCGCGCGAGTTCTGGCGCCGATGCGCCTCCGGCTGGTGTGCGCCTGCAGGTCGGCTCAGGTTTCTCTGGCGAGTGCGTAAAACGCGCCATGCTACTGCGCTGTGACGACGCAGAACTGGACACCCGCGTCGATCGCGAAAGCTCCCGCGCTCTGGGAATTCGCTCCATCATTGCGGCTCCCATTCAAGCAGGACAGAAATCAATCGGCATTGTTGAATCTCTTTCGGGAAAACCTAACGCTTTCACCGAAGACGACGGCCGCACTTTGCAGCGGCTTGCGGATATGGTTCTCGAAGCCGTAAACCGATCCACGCGCGCCGAACATCTTCCTGACGTTGCGCCGTCAGCTGAGTTCAATCCTCCACAGGGGAGTGTCTTGTTTGCGAGCGCACGCGAGGAAGAAGAGTCAAAAGCTCAGAAGGCCGCCACCAGCCTTACCCTCCCGCGCTCGTATCTTGTCTTGCTAACTTGCGCAGCCGCTACCATCGCCTTGGCTTTGGGCTTTATTTCAGCTCCCTGGATTCAGAGTAGCGTCGTGCCCTGGATCCAACTGAAGTTCTCCGCTCGTTCACAGCCGCACTTGCAGACTGTTCTGGCCTCATCGAGGGCTCCAAATCCCGGGCTCACGTCCGCATCTGCTGTCGAGCCTGCGAGCATCGACCAGCTTCACCATTTGGCCGACGGTGGTGATGCCGCTGCCCAAAATGCTCTGGGACTCCGCTATGCAACGGGCGATGGAGTGCCTCTCGATGAGCAAGAAGCTGTTCACTGGTTTACAAAAGCGGCAGAGCAGGGGAATGTACCTGCACAATCGAAGCTAGGTTCGATTTATTACAGTGGCCGCGGCGTCCCTCAGGACTCCAACCGCGCATACTTCTGGATGGTTGTTGCGCGCATCGGTGGAGACGAGGCCAGCAAAACCCTCGCCCCATTCGTTCGCGCCCGCCTCACACGTTCCCAAGTCGCCAGCATTGAGCAAGACGCCAGCCGCTGGATCCAGCAACACGCCGCGACGAAGCCAAGTGCAGCCCAGCCAAAGTCCGCACTGTAGTAAATACCAATACTGGGTGCGACTACCAGGCTACTAAATTCGAAACCCTCTCCCTTCGGCGGGCGCTAGAATAGATGCAAGAGGTTTCCGTGCCCACCCTGCGTGAAGTTCTGGATCAACACGTCCGTGAAGCCGATCCTTCCCTCGTCGAAAATCTCGGCAAGAACCGCGTTCGCTGTTATTCCTGCGGCCACTGCTGCCCGATTCCTGACGGCCAACCCGGCGTCTGTCAGGTCCGCTTCAATCGCGGTGGGAAGCTCTACGTGCCCTGGGGATACACCGCCGGCATGCAATGTGATCCCATCGAGAAAAAGCCTTTCTTCCACGCATACCCCGGAGCGCTCGCCTACAGCTTCGGCATGCTGGGTTGTGATCTCCACTGCGGATACTGCCAGAACTGGGTTACCTCGCAGGCGTTGCGCGATTCCCACGCCGTTTCCTCGCCGCTTCAAGTCAGTCCCGAGATGATGGTTCGCGATGCCCTTGATCACGGGGCAAAGGTCATTGTCAGCACCTATAACGAGCCGCTCATCACCAGCGAATGGGCGGTTGCCGTCTTCAAAGAGGCGAAAGCGGCTGGTCTCGTCACCGGATTCGTCTCCAATGGCAACGGCACGTCGCAAGTTCTCGAGTTTCTGCGTCCGTGGATCGATCTCTACAAAATAGATTTGAAAAGTTTCGACGACCGCCACTATCACGAACTCGGAGGTCGAATTGGTCCCATTCTCGATACGATCCGCCACGTTTACGACATGGGGATTTGGCTCGAGATCGTAACGCTGCTGATTCCCAACTTTAACGACTCTCACGATGAACTTTGTAAGCTGACCGAGTTCATCGCCGGCGTTGCTCCCGATATTCCCTGGCACGTCACAGCATTCCACGCCGACTATAAGATGGATGACGAGCGGGATACCACCGTCGACGACCTGCTGCGCGCGGTTGAGATCGGACGCAATGCAGGCTTGCGCTACATCTATGCTGGCAATCTTCCCGGCATAGTTGAACAGTGGGAAGATACGCGTTGCCCGCATTGCCATGAAACGCTCATTCGTCGTTACGGATATCTCATCACCGACTATCGACTGACTCCCGACGGCTCATGCCCTCACTGCTCCACTAAGATTCCCGGCCTCTGGGCACCCGAATTTGATGGCCAGATCACCGATCGCCCTTTCCTTCCACACAAGCGCTCCCGTTTATTTACAATCACCAGTCGGTAAAATATCGCTCCAAACAGCGTATGAGGGCTTGCGCATGATCGTGCGGCAAGCTCGCGTGCGGCTTCACGCTTGGGCTATTCAATCCATGCAGAAAAAATCCATTCTCCTGATCGCGCTGATGCTTCTCGTTTCTTGCTCTCCCCGTGACTACCTTTCCCGTCGCCTCGCAACCGATTTGATCGCATCCTCCGCCGAGTTCAACCAACAGCAACAAGTCATTCTCAAGACCGGCGTCGTTTCCAACAAAGACTACGTTGCTCCCGAATTCGTGGTCCTGCAACATCATGGATGGGTAACTGCGAACTCGGCGAAGTGTCCACCCGGTCTCGAGGCAGCCCCTTGTTGGGACATTTCGCTCACGCCGGCTGGCGTCGACACAATTCACCTGTTGGTGCACGCGGAAGAAGCGACTAAGCCAGCGATCCCGATACCGGCAGCCCGAAGAGAACTAATCTCCGTGACCGGTATCAGCAAGCAGGGAATTTCCGCCGACGTCGAGTTCACCTGGAGATGGATTCCGGTCAACGAAATCGGAGCGGCATTCTATTTCGAAGATCAGCACTATCGTTCGCTGGTCGGATTCCGTCAGTTCGACGATGGATGGCGCATTGTGCAGTCGGTCCCGCGCTCTGGGCAGTCTATCGAAGAAGCCCTGAAAAACGCCGAGCCCACGCCGTGAACATTCACGAGCAAGCGGGCGTAGCCCGGTGGATCGACTCGATATCCGCTCTTCTCACTCCACGTCGCATCCGCGCGCACGCACTCATTCTTGCAGTCTGCCTTTGGGGCGTTTGCGCCATTGACTACGCAACTCCGGGCCTCTTCGACCGTGCTGGTAATCTCAAATTCCAGGACTTTCTTCAGTTCCCAATCTCCGCTCACCTCATTGCGCAAGGGCACAGTCGAGATTTGTACGACACTCAAGTCCTGGCAGAAGCGATTCGGCAGATCACAGGAAGAGCGAACATCGACCTGAAGTATTTCTACGGACCGCAGGTTGCGCTGCCATTCACCTTGCTCGACGGCTTGTCTTTCCTGACACAAGCTGAAATCTGGATAAGTCTCAGCCTCACGGTTTATCTGGCTTGCGTTTACTTCATCACGAAATCCTGTGCAAGCATTTCGTCAAATTGGAGGCTGGTAGCACTATTGGCTGTGGCCTACCCCCCCGTTTTTCATTTCTTCGTACGCGGCCAACTATCTGCCGCAGCGCTCCTCTTTGTGGCACTCGCCTACCGCTCGTTTCGAGCAGGACACTCGTGGCTCGCCGGCCTGGCGCTCGGATGCCTCGCATTTAAGCCGCAATTTTTGGTTGCGGTCCCGCTAATCCTGTTTCTCGCCAAGGCTTGGGATGTCTTTGCTGCACTGGCCATTTCCGCTGCCGCGCAACTGGGTTTTACCTATGCCTACTTTGGTCAGTCTGTTATGCGCGCGTATTTTTCCATGTTGCTCCACAGCGCCGGATATCCGGCCTCGACCGAGCTCAAGCTCTCCGCCACGCAAATGCACTCGCTCTACAGCTTTTGGGAACTCCTCATCCCCTGGCCTATGGGCATGTGGGTTGCTTACCTGATCAGTTCTCTCATCGTGATGGCTTTGGCCACGAGAATCTGGAAATCGGCCAGTCCGCTCTCACTTCGTTTCTCGGCGCTACTTATCGCCACAATCCTCGTCAATCCGCATATCTACATCTACGATCTGCTCGCACTTGCACCCATGTTTCTGCTGGTAGCGGAATGGTCGATCGAAAATGCAGACCACCCCAGCACGCCGGCTTTGCGCATTCTTCTTTACCTCTCATTCTTTCTTCCACTATTCGGACCAATGGCTCACTGGACGCACCTTCAACTCTCAGTCATCGTCTTCCTCGCACTCCTTTGGATTTTGTATCGCACCACCGCGTCCCCTGTACCGATAAATCTCCGCGGTCTCAACGGCAGTTCTCAGCGCACTCAGCGGTAAAGATCTTGCAGTGCGCAAGAACTTGCCTTTCCCAAACGCGCCGATGTATAACGCTTCTTCCCACCAGGGGCCCAAATGCAAATCCAGAGATCTTTTTGTGTTGCGGCAGTCCTCCTCGGTTCCGTTCTCAGTCTCATCTCGCAGTCCAAACCGAAACTCACGCTCGATGACTTTTTCAATTCCGTGAGTTTCAGCAATATTGAACTCTCACCGGATGGCAATTCAGTGGTCTTTGCCACTGAGCGCCCCAATTGGGACCAGCAGATCTTCCGCACCGATCTCTGGCTTTATCGTGACGACGGCAAATCGCTCATTCAACTCACGCAGTCCGGCCACGACTCCGACCCAAAGTGGTCGCCCGATGGCAAGTGGATCGCTTTCCTTTCAGAACGCAAGAATCCGGCAGGGAAAGCTGACGACTCCGACTCCGATAAAGACAAAGACGATGAAGTCAGCCAGATCTATCTGATCTCGCCGGGCGGCGGTGAAGCTTTCGCTATCACCCAAGGGGAAGAAGACGTTCACGCGTTCTCGTGGTCAGCAAATTCCCAGACCATTTACTACTCAACCCGCCAGCCTTGGACCAAGCAGCAGAAAGACGACTACAAACAACAATGGAAAGATGTCGTTCAGTACCGCACCGCCGAGCGAGGTGACGCGATTTTCGCTCTCAATCTTGCAGAAGCGCTTGCCCATCATGCGTCCGAGCCAGCAAGAGTCGAAAAGAAAGAAGGCGAGCCAGAAAAGCAACCTGATGTCACGCCAGGCGCGAAAGCGATTGCGACAATCTCGCTGCGAATCGACGATCTTCAGATGTCGCCAGACGGAGCGAAACTCGCGTTCGTCACCAATGCGATTAACCAGCGACAAGAGAAATATGAGGACGTTGAAATCTATGTCTTCGATTTAACCAATGCCGGCGTGTCCGGAACGCTCGTGCAGCCTCAACGTATAACCCACAACCAGGGCGAAGAAGTGCGCCCACGGTGGGCAAATGACTCCCGGCACATCTTCTTCTTCATCGGCATCGGTGATGTCTCCGGCCCATACCGCGACCTCCAGCCTCATCTCTACTGGGTCAATGTTGATGACGGAAAAATTGAGCAGTGGGATAAGTCCTTCATGGGGCCGGTCGAGCATTATTCGGTGATGGCCAACAGTGTCATGGCAGCAGCGCGGTTGGGTACTGAAGTTCAGATGTATGACGCCTCGAAGCCTTCTGACAAACTGCATCGACTCACGAACAAGCCCGGCACTTACGCGCAATTCTCGGCAACGCCACACTCTACGAAGGTCGCATTCGTGTATTCAAGTCTTGGAAGTCCTGCCGAGATTTATCTGGCCGAGGCCGCAGACAAGTTCGATCAGGCGCGCCCCATCACCTCTTTCAACAAAAAACTCGCCGAAACCGATCTCCCACAGGGCAAGCCGTACCAGTGGAAGTCCGACGATGGAACCACCGTCCAAGGCATGTTGATCTACCCTCCGGGCAA
>DATJWZ010000165.1:0-2094 GCA_035500795.1 Candidatus Eiseniibacteriota bacterium
GGCAGCGACGAAGGCCGCCGCACCCGATCGGAGGATTCGTGAACCAAGGCCAGCTCGACTTTGCTTCTCATCGAACCTATGACTCATCGACTCTGTCGTCCTCTATCGTCACGATATCGCCGTCCACGGCTCTCGTCGTCAACGGAACCGTTGATCCGTTTTTTTTGAGAGTACGCCAAAACAAATCGTACTTAGATGTGGCGGCGTCGCGCACACTGGTGTCCTCACTCATCGTAACCGTCGAGCGCACGTCGTCATGACCTATCAAGGTGACGGTTATCAACACCGCTGACTCCACCTCCTGCTGCGGCACTCCATCGCCAGCCTAAGTTCTGCGCCATCAGTCCAGCGCGCATGGACTGTGTTTACAGTCGCACTGAATTTCGACTTCCTGTTCATCATCAGCGTCCGAACAGTAATCGCTGCAATACGTTTGAAAGGATGGCACCTGACACTCGCACTGCGAATACGCGCACTTGTGTTGGCCGCCGACATCCATGATTTCTGCCATAATGCACCTCCGTTCTCTAAATTCGCGACCGTTACTCAGGGTGCCCAGCCTCCACATGGGGCACGGGCGCTAGCGACTGATCGCTTTCCTGGGTCGTCGTGTCACGCACTTCTTTTCACTTCTCTACCGTCCCGTTGCTGTGGCGGACGATACGTAGCCGGGAGCTGCAGCACAGAGCGAACCTGTAGCAACTGGACAACCTGGGAACGAGAGACCATTCCCTGCAAAATGCCATCCGCTACTACGGGCAGCTGATTGACATCATTGCGGGCCATGAGCTTCAACGCATCCAGAACCGGAGTGTCTGAAGTAATGATCTGCAACTGCTGCAGCGGACGCATGGCTTCGCGCACCGTGGTACTCTCCCAGCGGTCGCGCGGGATCTTGCTGACATCGCGCGGGGTAACGATGCCCACGAGGCGACCCTGGTCCTCTACAGCGAAACATCTCTGGCCGGTGGTCAGAAGGTAGGTATCCACAAACTCCCGCAGACTCATTCCGCGGTTCACAATAGCGCAGTCGCGCGACATGACCTCAGAGACGCGTATGCCACGAAGCTTCTCCGTACTCTCCACCTCGTTGTAGCTGGCCTTAGCCGCGTCCATCAGAAACCAGCCGATGAACGCGATCCACAGTCCGCCAAAACCAGCACCGTGGAAAAACTGCCATATTCCATCGAGAATGAACAGAAACGCCACGCCTTGGCCGACACGAGCGGCGATACGCGTAGAGCGATCTGCGTTCTTGGTAATCGCCCACACGATCGAGCGCAGCACGCGGCCGCCATCGAGTGGGAAGCCGGGAATCATATTGAAGACCGCAAGGGCGATGTTGATGTACCCCAGCCAAACAAGGATCCCAGTTGCAGCGGTCGTCGGTTCGGTGGAACGTTGCCACCCGAGACCCATGGCTATGCCCAGGCAAAAGAAGCCAATCATCAAGCTAGTGATCGGCCCGGCGATCGCGACCCAGAATTCAGTTTTCGAGTCAGTGGCGTCGTTTTGGAATTGAGAAACACCGCCGAGCGCGAAAAGAGTGATCCCCGTGACCTTCAACCCGCGAGACTGGGCCACCAACGAATGGGCGAGTTCGTGCAGCAGCAAGGTCAGGAAGAATAGGGCTCCAGTGATCACTGCAGCGACCCACACCTGGTCGGTGCTCCAATTCGGATTTACTCGATGAAAGTGTTCGCCCAACGAGAACACAATCAGGGCCGCAATGATGAACCAGCTGTAATGAAGCCCGATCTCAATTCCTGAGATTTTTCCTAGCTTAATGTTCGAGCGCATCCGTGACCTTCCTTATTGCCAAAGAAAATGAAAGCGTCAGGGCTATAGTCTTCTGCCCGAGCTCATGCCGCGTGAAGGGCGCGCTCCACACTGCTAGCGCCGCTCCGAATCTTTGCGGCAATCATTATTCTAGAGATACCTCCCAGCAACACCGAGGCGCCCACTAACGTTCCGATGGCCCAAACGGAACTAGACGGCCACTGGACGAGGATCAGCATGCCGATCAAGAAGCTTGCGGCAGCATCGAACAAAAACCATCCCCAGCCTTCGATCGGTTTGACCTGGAACGCCATT
>DATJWZ010000166.1:0-45427 GCA_035500795.1 Candidatus Eiseniibacteriota bacterium
TGAGGATTGATCACCTGTCCGACGTTTCGGCCTGCTTGAACTTGATCTCCCTCGTGATACTCGGGGAGCGGCATTCCCGGAATACAGCAAAATCCACCCATAGCTTCCTCATTTTTGTTGAGGGAGACGAGCCCATCCATAGGAGCCATCACATGCATTTTGTCGATGTTTCGCTGTGCATCATCCATCGCCAGTTTGGCTTTGTTGCGCTTTTCTTGTGCGAGGGAAATGGCCGCTTGATTTGAGACGCTGCGCGATTTCACGTCCTGCTCGAGTTCAGCGAGGACGCGCTTGGCTCCTTCAAGCGCAAGATCGTTTTTCCTGGCATCGATCGAACTTTCAAGCTCGTTTTTCTGTACATCGAGTTCGGCGCGGCGCACATCGAAGCGCGCTTTCAGCAGCGCAACTTTGTCTGATGCGGTTGTGACAGCTGCATCAGCCTTGGCTTTCGTGATCTCCTGCTCGGCTTGCTGTAATTCCGATCGGCTCTGATCCAGGTTGTAGTTCTGCTCGCTCGGATCGAATTCCATCACCAGATCGCCCTTCTTCACTCGTGTGCCGGTATGTAGCAGGTGAGTGATCTGCAACGAGCCTCCCGCAATCGGGGGCGCCATCAGAACTTCTGAGCGTATAGCCCTCACCTCGCCGTCGGCGTGCACCTGAACTTCAAGGTCCCCACGCTCAATCTTCACGGTCGGGATGTTATCACTTGGGGTCGAAGCTGATCCGCGGCGTACCGCTGCAACAACCGCCACTACGCCGCAGAGCACGACAGCGATAACCGCCCACGCAATCGTCCGTTTCCGTCTCATCTCTTCAGCTCGTTACTGCATCGTCGGATCGCTGAGTGCGACCTGATCTCCTGACTTCAGTCCTTTGGCAATCAGGATTTTATCGCCACTTCTTCGCGACACCTGAATTTCGCGCTCTTCAAACTGTGTCGCGTGCCAGACATAGGCCACATTCCGTCCGGATCTCTGAAACATCGCCTGCGCAGGAATCGTCAATGCATCGGGCACCCGGTCCACGACAACGGTGACCTCGCCCGTGATACCCGGTTTGAACCGCGTGTCTGTCTGATCCAGGATGATCTCGAGCACGAAATTCCGCGTAAACGGCCAGCCCGCACCGAAGTCAGCGCTCGCGATCGCTCCTATCTGTTCGATATGCCCCGTAAATTCTCGGTCGGGAATTGCGGTCAATTGCACCGTAACCGGTTGCTTCGCGGCCAGACGTCCGCGCTCGGTCTCATCCACTCGGGCGATTACGCGCAACGTGGACACATCGGGGAGCTCGGCGATTGCGGCACCTGGCCATGCCCGATCACCGGTGCGGTACTGAACCGGACCTGAGGCTCCCCAGTGCTGAAGCAGGCTGATAGTGCCGGCCGAGGGCGCCAGAACGGCCATCCGAGTCAAGGCCCGCTCGGCTCGCTCGGCATCGAATTTTGCCTTGGCGCTGGCTTCGACTTTGCTTTGAATGGTTGCCGCGTTGAGGGCGGCATCCGATTTTTGCTTGGCCTGGGCCTCGCGCAGTTTCTGCTGAGCGTCAGCAAGCTTTAATTTGGCTTCCTCGCCCTCGATCCTCGAAACAATCTCCTGCTTGCTGGCTTCCAGTTTCGCCGCTTCGACGTCGTAGCTAGCTTTCAATACTGCGGTCTTGTCTTCTTCTTCGGCCAGCTTGGCCTGCGCTTTGGCCTGCCCGATCTCCGCCTCGGCGGATTTCAAACTGGATTTGTACTGCGCCAAATCTTGCTCGGTCTTTGTCTTATCGAACGAAACCACAACATCTCCAGCCTTTACCGTCGAACCCTCCGTCACCAACTTCACAATCTGCAATTCGCCAGCCTCCGCAGGCGCGCTGATGGTCGCGGATTTTAACGCTTTCACCTCACCGCGAAATTGCAACGAGTCCATGAATTCCGCGCGCTTGACTGTGATCGTTGGCACGGTCGGAGCGCGACGTGTCAGCCGCACGGCACCGAGAAGCACTCCACTTCCCGCGAGCAGGACAATAGCGATCACCACAGATTTGCGTGTCGTGGAAAGCTGGCGGAAGCGACGTATCATAAATCCCCGCCTGCTTTCTTTGGAGTCGCTTCCGCCTTATGCGCTGCGATGTCCACGTCAACTGCGGCTGAAAGATCCGGCATCAGTTTGGGATCATTTCCCTGAATCGAGACGACCACGGCAAAATTCTTTAACTTGCTGGAAAAGTCACCGCCCTCCCCGATCGGAGAAATCTGGTCGACCTTTCCGTGGAAGATCATCTCTGGGTATGCATCGAGATGGATCGTCGCCTGCTGGTCAACCTGCAGAACCGGGAAGTCCTCTTGATTGGCAAGAATGCGAACCTGCATTGCGGCTGGATCAACCACCTGCATGAATGGAACGCCCGGACGCACCTGATCGCCCTCCTGCACTTCGCCCATCGTGCCTTCTTTCCAGATGGTGTTCAGAACGACGACGCCATCGAGCGGAGAATGAATCTGCATCCGGTTTGAATTGGCCTGCGCGTGTTCCATCGTCTGCTGCGTGCGGTCCCTCTGGATTTCAAGAATGCGAATGGCCGCTTGCGCTGCCTTGCGCTTCAGATCGAAGGTTTCCCGCAACTGTTCGTAGGTGGCTTTGGCTTCTTCAAGACTCTCCTGGTTCTTTTCTGCGTCAATCTTTGAAACGATTTCGGCTTTCTGGACTTCCAATTCCGCCTTGCGCAAAGTGTCTTCCGCCGTCTTCAATTCCGTTTCGTCTTTTGCCCGCGCGGCGCTTTCTTTCGCTTGCTCTTCCGCAACCTGATCGACCAGCTTCTGGTATTCCGCTTGTTTGTCGATGAAGTCGCGCATCTGCGCCTGCCGATCAAACTCCACCAGAAAGTCTCCCTGTTTGACCCTGGTTCCTCCGGGCACGAGGTGAACGATCGTGAGCGTTCCGATATGCTGCCCCGCGAGCAGGGGAGCGAGAATCGCTCGCGACTGCACCGCTTCGGTGGTGCCTTTAAGCCTTACAATTTGTAGGGAATCTGAAGTAAAGGTCTGCGCGACTTTCGTGGTGGATGCGTGTCGCAGTTCTAGGGCGAGCGCCAGTACTAGAGCCGCCAGCGCGACTGCAGCGGCTGCCCAAATCCAGCGTCGCGAGCCCTTCGGCGGTCCGCCTTCAGGAGCTTCCGGTTGTGATCCCCGCTGTTCCTGTAATGGCTGGGCATCAGGAGTCACTTCCGCAGGAGCTGTAGACATGAGTGGCTACTCCCGCCGTATAAGAACTAAGTCTTCGCGTAAACGTTGTATCTACTGGTAGTACTCATCTGCATACTCAGACACCGATGGTGGCCGCAACGTCAGTAGATCGCAAGGTCCGGAACTTCTTGCAGACTCTGTCGTGTGGTGCTATCAGCGAAGAAGTGCACACGCGGGGAATGTCGCGCAGACTTCGGGCAAAATGGAAAGCCACCTTCCGCAGCCATAGAAATCCCGCTGCGAAATGATTCCATGTTCGCCGTAACAAAAGAGGTGACGTGCCGGCCAAATGGACAGGGAATCTCTCCGCCATCGATATGCCATCCTGTGGCGGTACTCGCAGAGACCTACGCGGGTCTCTGCTGCCAGAGACGCCTATTGCACTTCGTTCAGTTTCTGATAAATCAGCAGAGCCAGGAATGCGAGCAGAAATACCCCTGACCCAATGCTGAATACACGCATGGGAACGGTTAGTTTGCCGACTTTCGTCAGCAGTTCTGTTTGCTCTTCCTGCATGTGTGAGTTTGCCTCGTCGAGGAAGAGTTGATCATCCTCGTGCATGGTGAGCGTGCTCTTGTAGATGAGGAGCACGATCAAACCAACGGCAAAAAGTCCGAACAGACCGCCCACTATCTCGATTGGCGTCATAAACCACCTCGGCAATTGACCCGACAGCGGCGTTCCACTTCGTGGGCGGGGGGCACGTCGAACCCCGCGTCCTGTCCCGGGGAAGGCCCTATCGGCGCCATTATAGCCCTATTCGCGTGGCCGGGGTGATGAATAAAAACCGTTATCCACAGCCTGTTACGAAAGCGGAACATGCGACTTCGCGCTTGCAATTCGCATCAAAATTGGGTAGATAAGTCCTTATTACCGGTGTGATTCCGGGCAGTGAAGCACGATTTGCTATAATCGAAATAGCTTTAAAGCCAAGGAGATACGAATGGCCACAACAACCGTCCCCGAAGTCAAGAAAGCCGCCCCCGTTACCCTGACAGCCAACGCCGTTGCCAAGGTGAAAGAGATCATGGCACAGCAGAACCCCGTGCCCGCCGGACTGCGGATTGGAGTCGTGGGTGGTGGATGCTCCGGCTTCTCATATTCCATGCAGTTTGAAAACGGCGCAGGAATGATGGACAAGACCTTCGATATGGACGGCCTGAAGGTATATGTTGATGCGACCTCTGTCATGTATCTCAATGGCTGCATCGTTGACTACGTCGAGACGCTCGAAGGCGCTGGCTTCAAGTTTGAAAATCCGAACGTGAAGAGCACCTGCGGCTGTGGATCTTCGTTTAGCGTGTAGAGTTTGTTTCTTAAATTTGAAGGGCCTCGTCGTGAGACGAGGTCCTTTGCTTTGCTCTCACGAAACGTCGGAGGAAACGACGACGATAGACGGCGGGAGTTTTGCTTTTTGCGATGAAACTAGGGCTGCTGGGGCGAGTTACTCGGCGGCTGGGCCGGCGTTCCAAACCCGGCTGGCGATGGCGGATTATTCTGTACGCCTCCGGGAGAATTTCCGAAGCCATTGCCAAACCCGTTGTTGTTTCCGAAGCCGCTACTATTTCCGAACCCGCCATTGCTTCCGAAACCGTTGCTGGTTCCGGTCTGTCCCTGATTCTGTCCGTTCACGTTCTGCATGCCCTGAGTCATGGCCTGCATTGCAAGTTGGGGCTGGTACGGAGTCTTGATCAAGCCCCCGCGATCCAGCATCGGATCGTACACGAACATCCACTCGTTATATTTCTTCTTCTTATCGTACTCGCGGATTGTCTGTTCCTTGCTTGTGCTCGCTACGCCCACAATCGGTGCTCCGCCGAATTGTGTCGTTCCAATCTTGTCAGATCCGCTATTACTGCCAAATGCGCCGTTAGAGTTCAGGCCATTTCCTTGTTGCGACGAGTCGGATCCGTTCTGAGCGCCTCCGGTGTTTGCGTTCTGAGTTGCGTCCGTATTCTGCCCGGCAGCATCCTGGCCCTGCGTGCCTGGAGCGGTCGTATTCTGCCCAAAACCAGAGTTGGATGCCTGCCCGAAGCCGGAGTTCGAACTCTGACCGAAGAGAGAATTCGGGCTTTGTCCAAACGTATTATTGCCGAAGCCCGAGTTTTGGCTCGCGTTCATGAGTGCCCCGTTCGCTCCAACCGTGTTGGCGCCCGGAATCATGCCGCCGCCCATTACACTCCCAGCCATCTTAACCTCGCCGAAATGCACCAGTTTGAAATCTTTTCCGGTGATCGGATCTTTGTAGCGCTTGCGCAAGAACCGAAGCTGATTCGTGTTCTCGAGGTCTTCGATTTTGGCAGGGAAGCGGTTGAACTTTCGGTAATAGGCACGAATAGCGCGGGTGTACTGCACACCGCGATGGACCATTTCCTCCTCGCGATCGCGTCTGATCTGGAACTTGATGGTGGTAACCGCCGTCGCCACCATAATGGTCATGATGCAGACAGTCAGCAGCAGGAGGAGAAGGATGTAGCCTTGCTCGGATTGACGAGAGGATGTTCGCCGGAATTGAGAAGACAACAGCATTTCAGCCTACAAATTACCAAATTACAAAATTACCCAATTGCTAAATTCCTTCATCCCTGCGTCAGCGGAATGTTCTGCGGCGGCCCGCTGTACACCATGTCCTGAATCTCGACCGAATTGTTTGAGATTCGAACAACCTTGTAGCGCCGGTTCACGATCTCGCCCTCGCCCGCCACGAAAACATCCTCCCCCATCTTCAGGAATACTCGCTTCGGCTCGCCAGGCGAACTCGCGAAGCCGTAGAACTTTAAAGGTATCGGCGGAGCCGGGGGCGGAGTCGGAACACGATATGTGTCCTCCGGTCCAGCCTGCCCGTCCGTCCGTACAGTTGTTATGGGCTTCGGAATCACGACATCATCCGGCTGCGAAACGAAAATGTTCCTGCCGGTTCCCTCGTACTGCGTCTTCTCGCTACTAGCGAGCAAATCGAGTCGCAGTGTTGGATCCAAGCTGTCGACTCGCGGTTTCTTCCCAAGTTTTAGAGCTGCCTTCCCACCTTTGGGCCGGTCAGGTACAGTGTGCGTCAACGTAGGCGCCGCGGCTTGCGCGCTCGAACTGGGAGACGACGATCCGCTAAACAACGGGATGATCTCGTAGGCAAACACGAGCACGGCCACCACGCCGAGCACGCCCGCCCACAAAGCCTTCTTCCTGTTTTCCAGTCCCAGTTGCACTACGAGCCTACCTTCAAATATGTCTCAAGTTTCACACCCAATTTGACAGGGCCTTGCGGATCGCCGCCCAAGCTGACGTTGTCGATGATGAAGAACATTTCGTCCCGCTCGACAGCGTTGATGAAGCGTGCCAGTGATGTGTAGTTGCCCGCAAGATCGTACTCCATGTTGACCTGCTGCAAGCCAACCGTAATCGTCTCGCCAGGCTTGTATCGTCCTTGTTCGATCCGCACTCCATTCGCCGAGGCGAGCTTTCCGATCTCCGTCAAAATCTCCGAGTTTTCAGAAGGGAAGCGCTTTTTATAGAAGTCCCCGATCTCCTGTCTCGCCATATTTACCTTCCGCGGCAGATCTTTCAGCGGTGCCACTTGCCGCGTCTTCACGGTCAGCTCAGTTTGAAGCTGATTCATTTCCATGCGGCGGGTCTCAGCAGAGCCGATCAGGGGCGAAAAATAAAGAACGGCCGCTGCCACATCGAGAGCAATCATTACTCCGATCGCCACCTTTAAATCTTTCCGGGTTTTACGAAGGTCCGGCATTAGTGTTTCGCCCCCTTCGTTGCGGATGTTTTCATCCCTGGCGGCGTGGCCGACTTGACAGGCGTCTGCATGGCCGGTTTCATCATCGCAGGAGTCGGTGCGGGTGTAGACGTCAAGTCGGCTACCGCTTCGGGAATATAGATGGCTGAAAGTTCGACCTGCTCGGTATCGCCCGTCTGCGATTGCGTCGACGCCTCGCGGATGATCTGGGTCTGTGCGAAGCGTCGGGATTCTTCCATGCGCCGCGCCAGTTCGATGGCGCGATCGCGCGAGTCGCCCGCGACTGTCATTTTCAACGCCAGTTCGTTGTCGTCATTCAGTGCGGGACTGATCGAGACAACATGCACTCGCGGCGGCATGACCTTCTCGAGATTCTCCAGCACGCGCGTCCACGAAAAAGCTTTTCGTTCGATCAACTGATTCAAGAACTGGGACTCATCGCGCGTAGTTCGGTTCTCGGGCAGGTTCAGCACTCGCTCGGCATCCGCACGCAGCTTATCGCGATCGTCGATCATGGTACGAGTCCGGCTCATGCTGAGACGATCTTTGCGAGCATTGATCCAGCCCGTCACGCAGAGCGCAAGCAGGATCAGCGTGAACAGTCCGAGCGCGCAGACGGCCGTTCCCCAGCGCATCCAGAACTGCCGCGCATCTTCGTACGGCTGACTCGCGAGATTGATATCAATACGCATGCAGTTAAGAAACCAATGCTCCTACCACTCCCGCCATTCTCCACTTCGGTACATTGCCGCTTGCCGTGCTACCTAATTGCGCCGACGAAACCAACTCCTGCACATTCGCCTCTGTCGATGACCGTAACGCCGCGGCCGCTCCTCCGGATTCCGGTAGCCCAGCGACGTAAATCCGCTCGATGTTCAACTGATACGTATCCTGAAAGAAAACAATCGAGGGATACACTTCCTCCGCGAGTTGCTCCCCGTTGATCGTCACCCCGCGAGCGTTCTCGAGTGTTCGAAAGAGCTGCAACTGCTCCTCGTTCAGGATTGCGATGCTGGTGGTGTGGGCGTCGACCTTAATCACCATCGTCGGCTTCTTGCCATCCGCGGCGCCGAGAGCGGCCAGCGTTGACGGCAGCACCACTCCGGGCGCAAACCCTGCCTCGCGAAATGCCGATTCGTAATCCTCGATCACGCTCCCCAACGCGACCGCCGCAACCACCTTCACCTCGGTGCCGATCTTCTGCGCGTGATAGGAAACCTTCGCCTTCTCGACATCGAACGGCAAAGATTTCTTCAGCCGAAAGCGCACGACCCCAAGCGCTTCCTCATGATCCGAGGGCAGGGTATCGAAGTCGACCAGCATTACACGAACCGAGGCATCCGGAACAATTGCGATCACATCGTGTGACCGTCCAGCGACGCTGCCCAAGGCATCCTCAATCCCCGAGCGTACAACCTCGCGCTGGCGCAGATTGTTCTCCACCAGATCGGGAACGACGCTCCCTGGCGCGAGCTCCTTGGCCGCGCAGGCCTCCAGCCCGCTGCCGTCATCAACAACTCGCCCGGCCAGCACCCGATCCGCGGAGATCTCGCACGCCAGTTTCGGCTTCGCTGTTTTTAGTGCTGGACTCATTCTCAACTACGCCTTTGAAGCTTCACTTTACCCATATCAATCAGAAACTGTTGCCTGCCGAAATGCAATAGCAGACATAGCACACCGCGGTTTTCAGAGTCTCAAGGTTCATCCAATTGTTTAGGTGGAAGGAAGAAAGCGCGTATGTGACGCGATGCCCCAACTTGAAACTTTGTAACCTTGAAACTTTGAAACCTGTGTTATCTCATCGCCTCTATAAACGTGACCTTGTTAATCTCCTTCAACGTGGTCAATCCCATCCGCACTTTATCGAGAGCCGACTCGCGCAGAAATCTCATGCCTTCTTCACGCGCCGCGCGGCGGATCTCCGACGTCGGCTTCTTCGCAAGAATCATCTCGCGGATGCGGTCGCTCAAATCCAGTAGCTCGTGAATTGCAGTACGTCCGCGGAATCCCGTCCCGGCGCATTCAATGCAGCCCGGTCCTTCATACAGAGGAACTTTGCCCCACTGAGCCGGGTCGAGTCCACTGGCTTCGAGTACATCCGGCCCGTAGTGCACTTCTGTGCGGCAAGAATCACAGATCAATCGGACGAGCCGCTGCGCCAGGATGCAGTTCAATGCGGAAACGAAGTTATACGGCTCGACGCCCATGTTCAGGAATCGCCCGATCACGTCGACCACGTTGTTAGCGTGAACGGTAGTGAACACCAGGTGCCCGGTCAGGGCAGACTGAATGGCAATCTGCGCCGTCTCGGCGTCTCGGATTTCGCCGACCATGATCTTGTCGGGATCGTGACGAAGAATCGACCGCAATCCGCGAGCGAAGGTCAGTCCTTTCTTCTCGTTGACTGGGATCTGCGTGATACCGCGCAACTGATATTCGACCGGATCTTCAATCGTGATGATCTTGTCTTCATCGGTCTTGATTTCGTTGACCGCCGCGTAAAGAGTGGTCGTCTTACCGGAACCCGTCGGCCCCGTCACCAGCACCATGCCGTACGGTTCCTTGATGTAGCGGCGGAAGCGGCGCAGGTCGTCTTCATCGAATCCGACAACGTCGAGAGTCAGTGTGCGGAACTTCTCGCTCATCGATTCTTTGTCAAGTACGCGGAGCACCGCATCCTCACCATGGATCGATGGCATGATCGAGACGCGGAAGTCGATGGCGCGTCCGTTGTATTTCACGCGGAAACGGCCGTCCTGCGGGACGCGGCGCTCGGAAATATCGAGCTCGCTCATGACCTTGATACGCGAGATCACGGTCGAGTGATGCTCTTTGCCGATCGGTGGCATCGCCTGGGTCAGCACGCCGTCAATACGGAATTTGATCATGACGGAGTCGTCACGGGTTTCGATGTGAATATCGGAAGCACGCCGCTGCAACGCGGTGAAGATCGTCGTGTCGACCAGACGAATGATAGGACTGGTGTCGCCCGCCGCGGTCAGCTTGTCGATGCTGAGAGTTTCTTCGTTGCCGGTACTTTCATCCTCGCGAATGATCTGGAAACCTTCGCTGGCCTCTTCGAGCACGCGCTGCGATTGCTCGGTCTTTTTGAGGATGTCGGAGATTTGCTTGAGAGTCGAAACCTTGGTGATGATCCGCTGCTTCAGCAGCAAGCTGATCTCGTCGATCATCATGAGCTGGCTGGGATCGGCAATGGCGATCGCGAGGCGCCCGTCGGTCGTTTCTTCCAGCGGCACGAAGTTGTAGCGGAACATCAACTCGACCGGGATTTTCTTGAACAGCTCGTGATGTAGTTCGAATCCGCTGAGGTCGATGAACTCGCAGCGGTACCGCCGCGCGACGTCCTGCGCCCGCTCCAGATCGGTGACAGGATTTCCCGTCGGGCTGATGGGCCCGCCATTCCCACCGCCTACAAATAACGACTTTTTATCTGCCGTTGCCATCCCAAAAACCCACTTGGTAATTGCGTAATTTTGTGATTTGGTAATTTGAAATCCGGAGCGTTCAAAATTGCCCGATTACCAAATTTCCCAATTACACAATCTACTTCACTCCCAACGAAAAGATCGGCAAATACAGCGAGATCAATACGCCGCCGACAAAAACCGCCATAATAATGAGGATCATGGGCTCGATCAGCGCCATCGCCGCGCCCAGCGCTGTCTGCACATCTTCCTCATAGAATTCCGCCACCGAGTTCAACATCTGCGGCAGCGCGCCGGTCGACTCGCCCACTTCAATCATCTCTACTGCGAGCTCAGGGAAAATCTTCTGCTCTTCGAGACTTGGTGCCAGTCCCTGGCCCTCGCGAACCCGAACCCCGGCCCGCATTACACCTTTTAAGATGCGCCGGCTGCTCATCGCGCCACCAGCCGTTTCCATCGATGGCACCAGCGGCAGTCCGCCTTGCAGCAGGGTTGAAAGCATCCGCGAAAACGCCGCTACCTGATGTTTCAATCGAATGTCGCCCAGCAGGGGAGTGCTCAAGATGACGCGGTCAATCCGGTCTGCCCCGCTGTCCGTTTCCTTCCACTTCCACAAAAGAAACCCGCCTATGACCAAGCCAACCGCTGCGAACGGCGCATACTTTTGCGCGCCCAACCCTACGTTCAACATGAACACCGTAATCTCAGGCAGCTTTGCATCCAAGCTGTTGAACAGGTCCGCAAACTTTGGCACGACATACGTGAACAGAAACGTCACCATGATCGAAACTACGGTCACCAGCAGCGTTGGATAAATCAGCGACACAAACAATTTCTTGCGGAAGGTCATCGCCAGCCGCTGAAAGCTGATGTAACGGGTGAGCACTTCGTCGATGTTGCCGCTCTTCTCGCCCGCCATCAGCGTAGTCGTATAAATCTTGGGAACGATCCCCTGCGCCGCAAACGCATCCGAGAGCAACTCGCCGCCCTTTACCCGTTCGCGAACATTTTCGAGAATCTGCTTGAGTTGCTTGTCTTTCTGCCGCTTGATCAGCAACTCCAGCGAGTTCAAAATCGGCAGCCCCGCGCGAATCAAGGTCAGGAACTGCTGGTTGAAGATCAAGAAAGTGGCCTGTTTCAGCTTCCTTCGCCGGCCAAGACCGCCGGCCATCATGCCCTGCGGCTTCACCCAATAAACAAGGTAGCCTTGGGACGAGAAACGGTCGCGCACCTCTGCTTCCGAGTATCCCTGCTCGACATGCTGCTGCACTCGCCCGCGATCGTCCGCGATTTTGACTACGAATTCCGCCATTTGTCGTAGGTTCTGCCGCTATTTCCGAAGGCTAGGACCCCGGCTCAGTCTACCACCCATGGTAACCATTCTAAGCCGCCATCCCACTCCCTAAATCAAACGAGAAGTACCGCAAGTAACCTCTTCAAAACTCGAGGCTTTCCGCCGTTTCTCTGGCCTGCTCCTATCGAAGGTTGTCATTCCGAGCGGAGCGAGGAACCTGCCTCTTCTCACCACGATTTCACTCCCTAATTCCCGATCCCCCCGTCGACCACTTCTGTTCCCTCGGGAGCCTTGAAGTCAAAGTGGCCGTCGGCGATCGCGACGTCTTCTTTCTGTTGGGCAAAACGATACTCGGTCGTCGTTCCATCGACCCCATGCACGACCAAACGCACGATCCGGTTATCCGGCGAAATCTCCAGAACAATCTCGCTGATCTGGTCGGCTAAAGCCGTCGGAACGCCCCGAAGCACCGCATCCCCAGCATTCAGTGGCGCAATATCCGGGGCTAGCGATAAGCCGCGTAACTCTTTTTCCAGCTTTGTCTTACCGAGCAAGAACGCAAGTGGAGATCGAACGTCCTCCAACTTTTTCGCCGACTCCTTGCGTGCCTGACGATCTCCCGGCACGTAAAACCACGCATCTTTCCCGTTGCTGACAAACAGCTTCTCCTTGGGAGAACGGTACTCCCACCGCATCTTGCCAGGTTTTTTCAGCCACAGCGTGCCCGACTCGGTCCGGTCCATCCCCGAACCTCGATAGACCTCAATGAACTCCGCCTGGAGCGAGCGCAGGTGGTTGTAGTGATTGTCCACATTGGCAGCGATCGTCTTAACATCGGCGGCGGCTACGGCATTTAGTTCCGCCGACAAAAGCCCTGCACAGACAACAGACACCATTGCCACCGAATGCAGCCAAGGTATTGCCATCAATGATTTCCTGACACGCCACCCAACACTGATCACAACATCCACCGGCTTATGATTTCGGGAGGGAACAACCGGGGCTTTGTTCCTTCGGAGGGACTCCTGACAGAAATTGTAAGCCGAACGCGAAAGCTTTGTCATGTGGGCCGCATCCTGTGGCGCCCGTGGATGAATGAACCGCGAAGGACACCACGTAACTTGAAGGAACGAACATAAAAACAAATGTCGAAACAGTTCCTTCTGCGCCTTCGTATCCTTTGTGGTTGATAGTCCTTTCTCGCTTCCCAATTCGGAACTGGATGAGCTCAAGAGCCCAATTTCTATGCTGAAAACCACGCCCTAAGTTCTAGACTGTATTTATAAGCATTCCCCTTACCCAACACGAGGTGGGGCCTTCGGGTCCCGCCTTTTTTGCTGCCCAGAGTGCGTGATTGAGTTAGTAAGTTTGCAAAAGGCATTTATATCGTGATACGATATATAATGTTGGTGGGGCATCCATTGTCCGCGTTCGCTCATCTTTAATTCGTAGGTGGGTTGGGGGAAAAGATGTTAGCAATGAGACTGGTGCGCTTGATTGAGGCGCACTCCGAAGAGTTGTCGAGGGGACTGGCCGAGCAGATTCGAAAATCCGAGCGCGCCCCGGATTTTAGAAAGATACCTACCGAAGACCTGCGGCTGGCTGCCACTGAGGTTTACCGCAAGCTCGGAGAATGGCTTCTGCAAAAGACGGAGCGGGACATCGCCGAGCGTTTCCGCGCTGTCGGCGCCAGACGCTCCGCAGAAGGCATCGCCCTTCATCAATGCGTTTGGGCTTTGATGCTTTCCCGCGATCATCTCTGGCATTTCCTCAGGCACGAATCGTTCGCCGATAATATCGTCGCGCTCCATGGCGAAATGGAACTCTTGAGCTTGTTAAACCAATTCTTCGACAGGGCGATCTACCACGCTATCCTGGGATACACCGAGGCGGCGGAGTCGGAGGTCAAAACTGAGTTGCAGAGAGCTCGAGACTTGGCCTTATCGATCGGCCTCATGTCGGCAAAAAACGACGAACGATTCGTATAATCGGGGCCTGAAGTAAGGCTTTCCATCGGGGGAATTGCCACTTTCTTCCCGTTCATGGAGGGGGCGAAGTTTGCCCGGAGCACAGCTTGCTGGTGTAGACTAATGCGGTCATGCCGCAATTCGTGATTGAACGCGAGATTCCTGGTGCCGGGTCGCTGACCGAGGCACAAATTCGTGAGGTATCCTTGCGTTCACTCGAGGCTCTGCGCGACATCGGTCCGCAGATTCAATGGCTGCACAGCTACGTGACTGAGGACAAGGTCTACTGCGTCTACCTCGCTCCTGACGAGGAGACGATTCGCGAACACGCCCGCAGGTCGAATATTCCCGCCAATCGCGTCGCTGCGGTTCGAAGGATGATTGATCCCAAGACGATCATTTAGTTTGACCTGACAATGCCAGTTGGATTGCACTGTCTATCGTCATTGTACTGCCCTCTGCCCATGCTTTTCTCCCTTCGATCTCCCCGAGCTCTTGCCATGCTCTTCGTAGCTGTTGATCAAGCTTCGATTGCTCTGCGGGAAACAAAGGAGCGCTGATCGTCTGTCGTAAATGGGCTGCAGCTGCCGCTGCTGAAAGGGCTCGCCCGGGCTCTCCATTCGACAATGCGACGCAAGCGAGTCCTTCAAATACTCGAGCAATGCCACGCCGCTGGCCGAGGTCTCTGTAGATCTCCAGGCTCTCCCGGAAGTTTTCGTAAGCGCTCGTCGGTTCACCCAGTTCGCAAGCGATAGTTCCCAGGTCCGCCAGAGACCGCGCCGCTCCCGACCGGTCTCCTTCCTTTCGAAACGCCGCCAGTGCTCTTTCGTAAAGACCGCGGGCGCCCTTGAGGTCTCCTTGCTCTCTCGCGACATCTCCCTGCTGATTCAGCGCCCACGCGGCTCCGATGCGATCTCCAACGTCCTTAAAAATCTGGATCGCCTCCGTGAGCGCCATGCGCGCACGTGCGTAGTCTCCGGTGATCTTGGAGACGTTTCCCAGATTGTGCAGGCACTGAGCGGTCGCGACCTGGTCGTGGATTCGCCGCCAATATGCCAGGCTTTTCTCGAAGTTGACCTTCGCGGCTGCGTAGTCCCCGTTATCTCTTGCCATCACCGCGAGAGCATTGAGAGAAGTTGCGATCCCCGACGCATCCTCGAGTTCCCGATAGATTGACAAGCTTTGTTCGAGAAAACGGGACGCAGCGCGGAAATCTCCTTGTGTCGTGGAGAATGCTCCAAGGAGCAGGCATGTCTTCGCCCGCTCCTTGGGGTATCCGAATCGAGCCAGTTCGAGAATGTGCTCCAGTCGGTTGCGTCCTTCGGCCGAGTGCTCGCGCATGTCCCAGAATCGAAACAGCGCCATACAAAGCCGAAAGCCCCAATCTAGGTCGCGCGTCTGGAAGAGCCAATCCAGCGCAGCGTGGAAATCGTCATGCTCAATATCGCACCGGGCCAGCCACGCAGCACGTTCCATCTCGGCAAGTTCCGGATTGCCTTCCTCCGCTAACACCACGCAGTACGCCGCGTGCGCCCGTTTTGTGTCGGCTTCTTCGCCCTTTTCCTGAAGACGCTCAATCGAGTATTCGCGGATGGTCTCAAGCATTCGAAAACGCGGTTCTTCGGCTCCCGGCCCACGTGTGCGTATCAGGCTCTGGACAAGGCTTTTGTCGACCAACGACGACATCAGATCGAAAATATCCGCGCCGATGTCTTCCTTCGTATTGCAGACCGCCTCTGCAGCCTCCAACGTCCATCCGCCCCAGAAAACGCTGAGCCTGCGCAGCAGTTTCTGTTCAGCCTCATTCAACAGCCCGTAGCTCCAATCGATCGCGTTGCGCAGCGTCTGTTGCCGCTCGGGAAGGTCCCGCGCCCCAGCAGTCAGAAGCTGTAGACGGCTTTGCAGGCGAGTCAAAATTCCACTGAGAGACAGCATCTTGACGCGCGCCGCCGCGAGCTCAATGGCCAATGGGAGCCCATCGAGTCTGGAGCAGATCTCGGCCACAGCTGCGGCATTCTCTGCGGTGAGCCGGAAATCCGGTTGGATCGCCGCCGCGCGCTGTATGAACAATTTCACCGACGGATTCGCCGCCAACGCCTCAACCGATTGCATCTCCTCACGATGCGGCAACTCGAGCGGAGGGACAGGAAACTCGTGTTCTCCGTAGACACGCAACGGCGATCGGCTGGTAACGAGTAGTTTCAAACTTGTGCAAGCTTCAAGGAGTTCGGCCACGATCGCCGATGCCGGCACGATGTGCTCGAAATTATCTAGCAGCAACAGGACCGGCGCAGGCTCTGCCTCTCGAAACGAATCCTTAATTAGATCGAGGTATGGCCGCCCTCCGGTCTCGCGAATGCCAACACACTCTGCGATCGTCGCCGGTACCATGGCCGCGTCGCTGATCGATCCCAGTCCAGCGAAGAAGACGCGGTCCTGAAATGCCGTAGCTCCTGTGCGGCACAGCTCCAGTCCCAACCGTGTTTTGCCGGATCCTCCCGCACCGGTCAGCGTGACCAACCGCACCGACGGATCGAGCAGCATCTCCTGCACAGCCGCCAATTCGCGTTCCCGTCCAAGCAACGGTGTCCGGGCAACCGGTACGCGATGATCCTTGGAAAGGCCACGGACGTGAGAAGCGGCCTTGGATGCCACGGCCGGACCGGCGTTTTCAGCGCTTACGGTTGCCGAGAAAATGTATCCGCGCCGGGGAACGGTCTTAAGAATTTCCTGCGACCGATCGTCCAATGCGCGCCGCAATTCCACCATGCACTGGACCAGCGAGTCGTCCGTTACAAACGCCTCAGGCCAAAGAGCCTGAATCAATTCTTCCTTGGGAACGAGCCGCCCTCGATTCTCGATGAAGTACAACAGAGCGTCGAAAACCTTCGGACGAAGCTTAAGCTCTCGCCCGCCCTTTGACAGTGAAGCCCGCTCGGGCACAACGACGAAGTCGCCGAAGCGGAAACTTCCCGGATTCTGAATCGCTTCAAAGTTCCCCATTCTTCGACCAGGATCCCCAGATGTCCCGGAGGTGAGCCGCGTGGATTCAGGTTGCCCCACCCTTTTTGGCTTTTCTTTGGCTTTTCTTCGTTACTGGCGGCTGCATACCGCACTACGCTGCAGTTGCGCCCGGTGGAGACGCGGTTGGTCTTGATTATAGGCCAATGCGGTCAGGGAAGAAGCCTCAGGCGCACTCACGCAAACCGATTCCTCTGCCGTACCGCAGGCGGTAAAATACCGCGGAAATTGCGGAATTTAACGACGGCAGGAGCAACTATGGAGCCAGCGATGAATTCTACCGTGGTTACAGAGCAGGCCGGCACAAACGGCCATTCAACGCAAAGTCCAGTGGCAGCCAACTCCGTTCTGACTGACGAAATGCTCGCCCGTTTCACCTCTCGCGCCGCCAACTACGATCTGCAGAACAGTTTCTTCAAGGAAGATTTCGAAGAGCTACGCGCGGCGAAATATCTTCTTTTGCCTGTGCCCAAGGAATTCGGCGGCGCTGGCAAAAATCTGGCCGAGTGCCTCCGCGAGCAGCGCCGCCTCGCCTATCACGCTCCCGCCACCGCACTTGCAATGAATATGCACCTTTATTGGATGGGCGTCGCCGCGGACCTCCACCGCATGGGTGATACTTCGCTCGATTGGATGTTACGCGAAGCTGCTGCCGGAGAAGTTTTCGCCGCCGGCCACGCCGAGAGCGGAAACGATGTCCCCGTTTTCCTTTCGACTTCGAAAGCCGAGCGTGTCGCCGGCGGATACCGCTTTACCGGCCGCAAAATGTTCGGCAGTCTCACGCCCGTCTGGACGCGCTTCGGCTTGCATGCCATGGACGTGAGCGATCCCACGCAGCCGAAAGTCGTGCATGCCTTCATGCCGCGCGATTCGTCCGGATACACCGTGAAGCAGACTTGGGACGTCCTCGGCATGCGCGCCACGCGCAGTGACGACACTGTGCTCGACAACGTCTTCATTCCCGACCGTTACATCGCGCGCGTCTTGCCGCCGGGAGCTGGCGGGGCCGACATGTTCATCCTGTCGGTCTTTGCGTGGGCGCTCCTGGGCTTCGCGAACGTCTACTACGGACTCGCCAAGCGCGCGCTTGATTACGCCGTGAACTCCGCGAAGTCAAAGAAGTCCATGGCGCTCACTCGCTCGATGGCATATCACCCTGAAGTCCAGCACGCGATCGCCGAGATGGCGATCGAGTTGGAATCGATCGGCCCGCATCTGGAGACGATTGCAAGCGACTGGTCGACCGGAGTCAATCACGGCGCGAACTGGCCGCTCAAAATCGTGTCGGCTAAGTACCGCGCAGTCGAAGGCGCGTGGCGCATCGTCGATCTAGGCCTGGAAGTCTGCGGAGGCGCAGGCATCTTCAAGTCGCAAGGATATGAACGCCTGGTTCGCGATGCGCGGCTGGGCCGCATCCATCCGGCAAATTCTTTCCTGACCCACGAGATCGTCGCGAAGACGGCGCTAGGAATTAATCTGGACGAGCAGCCGCGCTGGGGATGAAGTGTTAGGCAAGCGCTTGGAGTGCGCGAGGGAGCCTGATAAGGCTCCCTCCTTTAGTTTCAATTACTTAGCTCCACTCAATCCCTCCATTTCCCGTTAAACCTCGATTTTGCACCATTCGTTGGGTATTCGATGCGCAATTCTTTGCAGGCCAATAGGATGGGTTTAGCTACCACTTCAGGGAAACGTGTAGAGTTTGCGGTCTTCAGTCCCAGGTTGGGATTTGAGGTGTTTCCCAGGTCGCCGCCGTTATTTGGGTGAGTTTTTCCAGGTTCATCCAAGCGAAGGCCACAGTTTTTTGAGTAGTCGACGGGATAGCACTAGTTACAGAGCTATACATGCTATCCGAATGAAAACAAGCTCGAAGGCCGAGAGAGTTGGCCAAAAGCTAGAAGCTAAGAGCTAGGAGCTAAAAAGGCACTCATGCACAAGCCGATCAAGTACGTAGAAAAGGCAGCCGTCCTCGCAGCCAAAGGCACGTGGGCAGTTTTTGACCGCATTAATCGTATTAATCCCAATCCATCGCCCACGCCGAAGTGGTCTGACAAGCCTCTGCTCAAGTCGTACGAGAAGTCGAAGCCACCGCTCGGATGGCCGCGTTCGACCGATTCGCTGTGCCCGAAGTGCGTCCCAGAGATTCGTCAGCAGATTCTTGACGGACATCTGCCGCACGAAGTGCTGATGAACGAAAAAGTCGGTGAGATCAAAGCCACGATCGTTGAGCGCGACGGCAAGATCCTGATGGTGAAGGATTGCCCGAAGCATGGCCATTTCGAAGACGTGATGTCGATCGATAAAGAATTTTCGCAGCACCTGGAAGACGTTTTCCCGGGCCGCGACATCAAGGCGCACAATGACGAGCACCTGCATCATCATGGATCCTCGACGGTGAAGTACGGCCGCGGATCGGTGCTGACGATCGATCTGACCAACCGTTGCAACATGATGTGCGATCCCTGCTTCATGGATGCGAACCAGGTCGGGTTTGTGCACGAGTTGACTTGGGAAGAAATCCAGACGATGCTCGACAACGCGATCACCATCAAGCCGCGCCGGCAGATGTCGGTGCAGTTCTCGGGTGGCGAGCCGACCCTGTCTCCGTACTTCCTCGATGCGGTCCGCTATGCGCGCAAGGTTGGTTACAACTCGGTGCAGGCTGCGACAAACGGAATTGAGTTCGCGAAGAGCTTTGAATTCGCGCAGCAGGCAGTCGAAGCTGGCATGCGCTATGCATATCTGCAGTTCGACGGCATCGGCAACGCGGCGAACGCTCACCGCGCGGTTGGCAACCTCTTTGACGTGAAGCTGAAGGCGATTGAGAACCTGCACAAGGCTGGATGCGAGATCGTTCCGGTGATCACGATCGTGAACGGAATTAATAACGAGCAGGTCGGACGCATTATCAAGTTCGCGCTCGATAATCCTAAGACGATTAGCTTCCTGAGCTTCCAGCCGGTTTCGTTTACTGGACGCGATGAAGCAGTAACAGACGAGCGCCGTCAGGCACAGCGCTACACACTGTCCCATCTAGCGCACGACGTAAAGAGCCAAACAGGCCTTGGCGAGCCCGCACGCGACTGGTTCCCGATCAGCTTTATGGGAACGTTCAGCGATTGGGCTGACCTGATGCACGCGAAGGACGCTAACAACGACTGGGGTCAACTGTCCTGCGGCTGCCATCCGAATTGCGGGACCGGCATGGCGGTCATGATCGACAAAGAAACGAAGGAAGCTGTGCCGGTTACGGCTTTCTTGCATGGTGATCAGCTCGCGAAGGACATCGCGAAGGTGAACGATGCTGCGCGTGGCAAGTTCTGGACCGGCGTCGGCATGGCGCTGTGTCTAATGAAGAACTACGATCCGTTCCAGTCGCCAACGCACTTCAAGCTGATGGATTTGCTGAAGAAGTTCGACAAGAACTATCACATTACCGGGAAGAACTATGGCAAGGTTGGTCCGGACCGCACCATTGATGACGTGATGAAGCGGCGCACGTCGGACCGCTGGAATTTTTTGTTCATCGCCGGCATGTGGTTCCAGGATCTGTTCAATTACGACTTCCGTCGGACGGAGCAGTGCATCATTCCGTACGCAACACAGGAAGGCGAGATTTCGTTCTGCGCTTACAACACGGGCGTGGGATGGCGGAACATCATCGAGAAGATGCACATGACCGCTACGCTCACCAAGTGGTATGAAGAGCACGGACGGCACGAGATCTTTGCGGGCGGAAAGAAAGTGAAGATGGACGAGCAGCATGTCGACTATCTGAGGCTCCGCGAAGAGATCGTGACGAACGAACTACAGACGGATCTCGACAAGCTGGGCATCGCGAAGACGGCGCGCGAAGAGAAGAAGCGCGCTCGTGATGCGAAGGCCGCCGAGACCGCGGCACGCGGTCCGCAGAAGAACGATGAAGCGTATAACGCACGGATGGCCTCGTTGTACCGCGAAGTCGTTTTGAAGGAGAAGCCGGTGCAGTCCCAGGATGGATTCATTCCGCTCGGGGCGTTGGCAAAGCCCAACGGGAATGGCAACGGGAACGGGGCGGAGGCTTCGAAACCGGAGATTGCCGAGCCGGTCGCAGGAGATTAAGCTGCTAGCTTCTAGCTAATACAATCGGGCCGCCTTTTGGCGGCCCGTTTTATTTGCGCGATCTGCTTATGCGGCGATTTGGCGGACGGCCTTCCGCAACTTCTTGCCTAGTCGGTGCTGGTCAACAGGCACGCTGGCTTCCCACGGTTCTTCGACGCCCATGAGCGCCAAGGCTCCGCCAGCAAGGGCGGCGTTCTTCATGAAGTTGATCATTTCGTTCTGGCGTTGAGCGGGATCTTCCTGACGCCAGAAATCGTGCATGATGGGGGACACGCCGGCGAGGAATCCCAGGATCGCGGCGGCGCCGAGTTTGGGTTTCACGCCCAGCAGCATACTGGCTCCGCCGATGACGAGGGGAATTCCCGTGAGAGCGACAGCGACATCCCCTTTGGGAACACCTTTTGCTTCTGCGTATGGTCCCATTTGGTGGCGATTGCGCAGATGATGGATGCCGTTGTAAAGGAAGAACCCGCCGAAGAGAAGGCGGCCGATCAGGAATGGGGTTTTCATGAATGTAGCCTCAACAATAGATTTGGGATTCGATTCTCTTGATCGAGGCACGGTTGGTTGTTAGTTCGGGCCTCGGGCTTTGGGTTTCCGATTGGGCCATTTCCGCTTTCAGCGTTCTCTACCTTCGGATGAGGGGTAGCTACGATGCTACGCTGATGGCGTTCGATCGTTGATCGTGCGTTCCAGCTGTTGTGGGGACGGAAACGTGGACTGTAGTGCCGCTTTCAGAGGAGTGGAGTTCGAGGTATCCGCCGAGTTGGCGGACGCGCTCCCGCATTCCGGCGATGCCGACGCCACTGTTGCCATTTGAGGTTTGAAAGCGGTGCAGGCGTTCTGCAGGGATACCCTTGCCGTTATCAGCGATTTCGAGTTGGAGAACGTGCTCGTCACGATAAAGGCGCACTTGGGCGGCAGAAGCTCCAGAGTGGCGATGTACGTTCGTAAGACTCTCCTGAAGAATGCGAAAGAGCACGAGTTCGCATTCCCGTGTGGGGCGCTCCATCGTTTCCGGAATGTCGCAGGTGACTTCGATCCCGCTGCGTTGAGCAAATCCTTCCGTGAACCAGCGGGCAGCAGAGGCGACACCCGCCTCGTCGAGCAACGGAGGATGTAGGAGATAAGATGCGGTGCGAACCTCTTGAAGGGCTGCATCCGCCAGCGCGTTCAGATCGTCCACAAAAACCTGGAGCTGCGGGCAGGATTTCTCAAAGGGGCGAATCAATGCAATGGACATCTTCATCGCGGCCAGGGTCTGACCGGCAGTGTCATGGAGTTCGCGGGCAATGCGGCGGCGTTCCTCGTCCTGAAGCGTCATAAGGCGGAGCGAGAGTTGGCGTAATTCTTCTTCGGCGTGCTCACGAACTTCGACCTCGGATCGAAGCCGGGATAATGCCTGAAAAAGTTCCTCGGTTCGCTGCTGCACGCGGATTTCGAGTTGATCATGTGCGGCCCGCAGTTCTAGTTGCGCGTGCTGCCGCTCCTCCATCTCCCGGGTAAGTGCAATGATCGTCTGATTCAAGCGCAGCTGCTTGCCGCGGTTCGCCTCTCCCAGAGCGATCAGAACCGCGCTCACCAGAAAGAAGCCCACAATGCCATGAATCTCGGAGGGCCGCACTGGTTGGAGAGAGTGGCGCGGATCAACGAACCAGTAAAAGATTCCGACGAATCCGATAACGGCACACGCTGCCGCAGGGACGCAACCGCAAACGATCGCGCAATAGACTACGGCTATGTAGATGGTGACATAGAAGGCGACATGCCCCAGGACCGGATCAAGAAGCCACCGGAGAACGATGGCAAGAATACCGGCAAGCACGGCAACGCTGTACCTATTAAGGACACGTTCTCTAGGAATGGGGTTGAGAATTTGCGTAAAACTTCTACGAAGTGCTTCGAACATGCGGCCTCTTCTAGAGGTTGGCGACGGGACTACCCTTGCCACGCCGACGTGAGAAGACGCGGTTTGAGTGCGGAAACGGGAAAAGCGATCTACTTACCAAGATGCGGGGTTACACGCCCGAGTTGTAAGGGGCGAACCTGCTTTGTTGCGGAGTTTGAGGCGGAGTTTGAGGCTACTTCCGCCCAAAGACTTCTTTCAGTAATTCAGTTGTCTGCGCGGCCGGATTCTTGCGTATCTTTTTTCTTCTTCCCCCAACATGTAAAACAATCCATCCAAAGTCTTCCTAACGACGTACTTGTCGAGGTCGAACTCATTGTCGAGAACGCTGCCACCGGGAGCGGATTGAATCACGCGATCATACTGCGCGACTACCCCGACAAAAACGCGGCCGGGAAGAACATTGTAATTCCCGAGCCCTGGGGCATCGAGTTTGGTGGCGGAAGTTCATTGAATGGAAAGACGAATCAGTTGTTTCTGACTGCTGGCCCGAACGATGAAGACGGTTATTTCGGTGTGATCAACTTCAATTAGTTCGATGAATGATCGACTTGGGCCGCCCGACTGGATGGCCTTTCTGTCTTGGGAATGAGGCGTGTTGTGAATCGTAGATCTGGAGCTGAGCATCAAGATCAGCCAGGTGAAAGGAAAGAGCTATGGCGCGTGTGTTTATCACAGGATCGTCTGACGGATTAGGAAAGATGGCGGGACAATTGTTGGTGGAGCAAGGACATCGAGTTGTGCTGCATGCCCGCAACGAAGCACGAGCAAGAGATGCCAGCGCGGCTGTTCCTAAAGCGGAGAACGTGGTTATCGGTGATCTCGCAAGTATTCAGGAGACCCGGAGCGTTGCCGAACAAGTGAACAAGTTAGGCGCATTCGATGCGGTGATCCATAACGCGGGAGTCGGATATCGATCGGCAACACGTGAGACGACCGAGGACGGATTGCCGCGGGAGTTTGCCGTGAATACGCTGGCGCCGTACATCTTGACGGCGCTGATTCAGAGACCGAAACGCCTGGTTTATCTGAGTTCGGGACTACATAATCAGGGAGACGCGAGTCTGAAAGATTTGCTTTGGCAGGAGAGGACGTGGCAAGGACTGCAGGCGTATTCCGACACGAAATTCCACGATGTATTGCTGGCGTTTTCAGTGGCGCGTCGCTGGCCCGTGGTTTTGTCGAATGCCGTGGAACCGGGATGGGTGGCTACGAAGATGGGCGGTCCGAATGCATCGGATGATCTGGACCAGGGACATCGCACGCAGGTGTGGCTGGCGGCGAGCGAGGACGTGAAAGCGAAGGTGTCGGGCGAATATTTCTTTCACATGCGCCGACGTGCGCCGAAGGCGGAGACCCGCGATCTGAATTTGCAGGAAAAATTGCTCGAGGCATGCAAGCGGATTGCGGGAGTAGAGTTGCCCGCGTGATCCGGTTTCGACGGGAAGCGGTGTGTTACATTAAAAGATTGTGGGCGCGTAGCTCAGTTGGTAGAGCAATGCCCTTTTAAGGCATGGGTCGCAGGTTCGAGTCCTGCCGCGCTCACCAAGATTCCAAAGCACTTAGCAGATTTCGGCAGGGTTGGTTTCGGGCACCCCCGGACACCCAGAGCAGGCAAGACTCTAGTTTTTACGCCGTGGCGATAACGCCAAGTGCCTTTAATCTCTCTGGGAATTCCGCTGGAAGCACCATCTGCACGACCTTCTTGTGTGCTTCGTGCTGATCGGATGAAACCGCTTGTGCGTAAAGGTCCAGCGTAATTTTTGGGGTTGTGTGACGAAGCTGCGACTGCGCGACCTTCACATTCTCTCCGTTTGAGATCAGCAATGTCGCAAGCGACCGGCGCAGCGTGTGCCACCCGATCGGTGCTTCTTTGCTGCTCTTTATTCCGGCTACGTTCTCGATGACGGGGCGAATGTGTCGTCGGAAGAGAATTTGATAGGTGTATGGAGTTTTGCCGTGATAATGCGGACTGGCAAAAATCCAATCCTCGTCCGAGCGATAGGCTGTGTTTTCCCGCCAAAGGCGAAGTACCTGTAGAACCGGCTCCGCAAGGGGCAGGGGATTGTTCCTGCTCTTGGTTTCCTTCAATTCGCCTTCGACCAGTGCAAATTGCGACTGAAGAATTCCTGTTTTCCATCCAATGTTCTTCCACTTCAACGCGATCAACTCTGACGCCCGCAGCGCAGTAACGGCATCTACAAGCGCCATCGTTGCTTCTCGCAACGCGAGTTGCTCCAGAGTTTGACGAACGATGCCTGGAGCAAGGATCACACGTTGAATTGAGACTCGGTTGCTTTGACGAACGCCCGTGGAAGCACCGCGATGACCAGGACTTCCTCCTTGACCGCAGACTGGATTGCGTTCCACCAATTCCCAACGTACCCCATGGGAGAAGATCGCGGACAGCACATTCTTGATCTTCAACTTGGTTCCGTCCGGTCGTTGAACTGTATCCAGCCATTCTTGAATCTGCATGGTCTTCATGCCGCCGGCAAGATGGCCGTACCAGTTCGGTTCGATCCAGTTCTTGATGTATGACCGGTTTGCTTTGCGGGCTGACTTGGACAAACGCGGTAATTCGTGCTTGAGGTAGTGGTTGACGAGTTCCCCAAACGTCATAGCCTTCAGGCTCAACTGTTGCTTGTTCTCGTTGAGGTGACAGCGTAACCGATCGGCTTCCTTGTTGGCTGCCGTCTCGGTGGGGAATTGCTTGGTTGTACCGATCACATCTTTGTGTTGCCGCCGGCGCCCATTGACTTCCTCGCTCCAGCGGAACACCCATACCACGCCGATTGCTCTTTTCTCCTTGCGAAGCATGCCGCGGTTGTAGCGGACAGGCTTCGATTGATCGTGACTCAAATGACCCTCCTCTGCGTCTTGTCACGACCAGCTTCTCCATGAGCGGAATTTACCTGACCCCGAAGATGTTCCGCAAGTTCTGAAATCAGGAAATACCATCTCTTCCGAGCCCCCGATCCGAACGGATGTGCGGGGATTCTTCCGTCTCGGGCCATCTGTTTGATTGTTCGAGAAGAATAGTTGAGAAATATTCCCGCCTCGCTCGCATCCACAAAGGGTTCGGGAGATTGCGGACTCTCATAAGAAAAGGACCTTTTGTTTGGTTTCCGGTTGTTCGTGTCCCATCCCGCATTTGCGAAATGAAGGTCTAGGATTTTTCGTGGTTGATTTGGCTGGGCCATAGCGAAGGACTCCTGGCTGGATTGTCCTTGACGGTAACGCAGTGTACACATATAGTCAACATGTAACGTTACAGTCGAGGAGAAAAATTGAGCGCTAAGGAAGTCATAGCGGAGAAGTCAGCAATTACACAGCAGCCTGTCATCTCCATTCGCATCTCGGATGCGATGCGCATGAGGCTTGAAGCCTTGAAGGTACTCATGTCCATGAAGAGCGGCGAATCGGTCTCGACATCGGAGGCGGCAAAGCAACTTCTTGAATCCTCGAAAGAGGAGCGACTTGAGCTGGTAAGTATGCTCACAGAGCCGACGGATTCTCTGCTGAACATCCGACGAAAAGCAGATTCAAAGCTACCAATTTCACGGGCGGAATGGACCCTCGTTGCTTACTACTGTCTGCAGGGGGCGGAGAGATTTGGAAACACCGCGCAGACGGAGATTTCATACGATTCTTTGACTGGAATCTTGGAAGCTTTCCAGGCGGTATATGAACTACTTCGCAAGAAGAATAAGACGCATTTGGACTCCTTTTTCGTCGCGCATTTGCCATCGGATCGGCAGGCTGAAGCGAAGAGCTCCCACGAAATCGGAAGCGATGACGTGCGGCGTGCCGTGGCCAACACTCTTCGAATGCTGAAGAGCGCGAACCAAGATCGGCAGCGGCCGATATTCGTGGCGAGAAACCTCTACTTCCTGCTTGACGAACTGGAGCTTCCGAATATCGAAAAGCTCAACGAGACGCTTCGGCCCTACTGGTCAATCTTGTGGCGAGTGTGCGCGCGCGGTCACTATTTCCTGCACCTGCAACCCTTGCAAGATCCGAACTCTGCTGCGAGTGAAATCGACGCTCCTTTAGATCCTCCACTGCCAAAGTTTGAGGAAGGCGAATACAGTCTCGAATGCGTTCGTTCACCAACGGATGGGCTCTCTTGTTGGTTGCACTTTCCCGGAAGGCTTGCCCCACGTTATCCAGTCAGCGGATTTCCGAAGATTTCCGAGTTCCGGACCATCCTGGAAAGACTCGACACAAAGCAAGAAATGATCTTCTGGGAGGGACGCTATTTCCTCGCGTACACGTGGAACTCCGGAGGGGATGTTATCGGAGTGAATTTCCAAGGTCGTGAGAACGGGATTACGTTCAACTTTCGTGATGATGATTGGCAAGCGGTCAGGAAGCTGTTTCGACGCGCATGGCAGGCACCGCAAGTACGTCGCCTTTGGGACGCATTGGCCCTTGAGTATGGGGAGCTGTGAAAGGCGCGGTGCTTCGCACCGGAAGAATGATGGACAGGTCACCCCCAATTTGGGAACTGCGGAGCGCGCGCGAGCGCCGAAATGTTTACGAACGTGAACCTGTTTCGGATGAACGGTTTTGTTTCGCGGCGGAGTTCCCGTACATCCCTGGCGTTTACGTTCGTAAACGGAAAAACACTGCTGAATGCACTTGGCGTAAACACGTTGATCCGCAAACTCATCATGAATTGTCGTAACAGCGCTACGGGCAGGCATTTGCTAGGAACCATGAATAGGATTTCCCATGAGTACTCCCGAACTTCCTTTTCCGACCCGGACCGAGGCATCTCTTAGAGATGAGACTAGGCCCGGCTTTCGCACCAAAACGATAGCTACGCGCCTGACTCCAGGAGAGCTGGCTGAGGTCGAAGCCACCGCTGAAAGCGCGGGCCAATCTCTCGCCGAATGGCTCCGCGAGACTGCGCTGCACGCAGCGCGGCAGCGGCCTGCCGATCCGATTGAATTGCTGCTTGCCGAGGTCTGGGCCTTGCGATACACGCTGCTGAATTTGTTTCATTCAAACGCCAAAGCGGCGACAGAAGGAACACAATTGCTGCCCGATTCCATCGTGAAAATACGCGATCAAGCAGACGCAATGAAGCTCCAGAAAGCACACAAAATCTTGGCCGACTTCCTTGCACTTGCAGGCACCAACAGGGTCGAAAAATGAGGTGTTCGTGTCATGCTTACCATCTCGAAACCGCTCTCGGCCAGCCAAGCGCGAACTTATCACGAGCGTGAGTTTGCCTCTGAGAAACAGAACTATTGGAGCCGCGACCAGCAAGGCCATAGTGAATGGCAGGGTAAGCTCGCACAGCAGTGGAAGCTCGCTGGAACCGTGGAATCGGAGCATTTCGCGCGGCTGAGTGAAGGGCAACATCCTCACACCACCGAGCAGTTAGTTCGCTACCAGGTCTCAAGAACCTACGAGGGCAAATTCGGCAAGGAAGTCACGAGCGCGGAGCATCGCGCCGGGTGGGACGCTACATTTTCTGCCCCCAAGTCAGTGTCGCTCACCGCACTTGTGGGAGGCGATGAACGAGTCCGGGAAGCCCATCGCGAGAGTGTTCGTACGGCACTTCGTGAGCTAGAGAGATACACGCAAGCCCGTATCGGCAATGTCCACGCGCCCGAGACAACTGCAAAGTTTGTTGCCGCTACTTTTGAACACGATACCGCACGTCCCGTTGATGGCTATGCCGCGCCGCAGCTTCACACCCATGCCGTCATCTTCAACGTAACTGAGCAGGCCAACGGAACTACGCGCAGCCTCCAACCCCACGAACTCTTTGTTTCTCAGCGATACGTAACTGCCCTCTATCGATCCGAACTGGCAATGCGGCTGCAAATGCTGGGCTATGAATTGGAGCGCGGGAAGCATGGGCAGCCGGAAGTCCGCGGCTACACCAAAGAGTATCTGGAGGCGTCCAGTCCACGACGGGAACAGATTAAGGACCATCTGCGGGAAAAAGGAATCGATGGCGCAGCGGCAGCGCAGATCGCTGCTCACCACACGCGGGATCGGAAGGAACTCTTGTCCCTGGGCGAGGTACTGCAACGACACCGCGATCTAGCAGCACAGTACGGAAATCAGGCCGATCGGGTCGTGGCTCACGCTCGCCAACACGGTCACCAGCGAACGCGGGAGATTAAGGCTCAGGCGCAGAGTGCTGTGACTTGGGCACGCGATCACGTATTCGAGCGATCAGCGGTGCAAGATGGTCGCGCAATCTTGGAAACAGCGCTGGCACGCGGCATGGGAGAAACCAGCTACGGCAACATCCAGAAGGAGTTCCAGCGCCGGATCGACACGGGAGAGTTCCAGGAAACCTTGCGGATTGGTGCACGCGCACAGTACACGACGAGAGTTATGGCGGGGATGGAGCGTGAGATCGTAGACAGAATGTCGGAAGGCAACAGACGTGATTACAGCGATCCAATGCTCGTTTCGCCCCCGATCCGTATCGCCACCGAAGACCGTCATCCAGAATTGAATCGTTCGCAGCTCCAAGCGGTTGACGAGATCCTTCTCTCGCGTGAAAAGATCGTGGCTCTTGACGGCATTGCCGGCGCAGGCAAGACCACCACCCTGGCGGTGATCCGCGAAGGCGCAGAGATTGACGGTTACAAGGTCGAAGGGTTTGCCCCAACATCCCGAGCAGCGCAGAAGCTCGCCGAGGCTGGCATTGAGACTTCAACTCTACAGAAACATTTGGCACGCGGGCAGCAGCCCGAAACGGGTGAGAAACGACTCTACGTGATCGACGAGTCTTCACTCGCTTCCACGCGGCAACTGCATGAGTTCATCGAGCGGCTGCGTCCGAATGATCGAGTCTTGTTGGTCGGTGATCGGCGACAGCATGAAGCGGTTGAAGCCGGACGCCCGTTTGCCCAGCTTCAAGATGCCGGTATGAAGACGGTCAAACTAGAAGAGATCCTGCGACAGAAGGACCCCGACCTGAGACAAGTGGTAGAGCAGCTTGCACGCGGCCACGTGCAGGAGGCCATTCAGAATCTCGATCAGCAGGGCCGGGTCCACGAAATTCGCGGACATGACGAGCGCATTTCGGCCATCGCGAAAGAGTATGCAAATTCGCCGGAGGACACGTTAGTGGTGTCCCCGGATAATCGCTCCCGCATGGAGATTAATGAGCGCATTCACGCCGAATTACAAGGCAAGGACCGCGTTAGTGGCGAAGAGCACCCGATCCGAACCTTAGTTCCGCGACAGGAGCTCACCGGGGCTGACCGTACGTGGGCAGCGAAGTACGAAGTAGGCGATATTCTCCGCTATTCTCGCGCATCGAAGGAGACCGGAATTGGAAAAGGCAACTACGCCCAGGTGCAGAGCATTGACGCCCCGAGCAATCGGCTCGTTGTGCGGCTGCAAGACGGAAGCGAGCGCACATACGATCCTCGCCGACAGCGTGGCGTCTCCATCTTCCGTGAGGAGTTACGCAGGTTTTCCGTAGGCGATCGCATTCAATTCACGGCGCCGGCCAATGAACTGAGAATTGCAAATCGCCAATTGGGAGTGATCGCTGGTATTGATAACGCAGGCCGAGTGAGTCTAAACATGGATTCTGGCCGTTCGCTCCAAATCGATCCCAACAAGCAGCCGCACCTCGACTACGGTTATGCAATGACGAGCCACTCGAGTCAGGGACAAACCGCGAATCGCGTGCTGATTCACGTTGACACAGACCTAGCCGCAAAGGATCTGCTCAACCGACGGATGGCTTACGTCTCCGTTTCGCGTTGCGCTCACGATGCGCAACTGTTTACGAATGACCGCGAGAAACTGCCGACGGTTCTCGGTCACGACATTTCAAAGCAGACCGCCAACTCCCCTCAGATCAGCACGGAGCAGACAATTGCACCGCAGCAGGAAATCTCTAAGGCGCCCCAACAGGAGCACAGCATCGGACTTGGAATCGGGCTTTAGAAACCTGCCTGCCCCGGGATAATGGCAGCGTAGCGCGGGCACAAACTCTGTCAAGGCCGACCAAAGGTCGCCGCTACCGCGGGCACGCGCCCCTGACAGAGTTTGCTCGACCCGCGCAATAATCTCCGCCATTCCGGGAAAGGCAATGAAGGTCTACTACTCGGCACGACGAACCTGGGGCACAAAGCTGGCCTTCGGCATACTTAAGACATACTCAACGTATCAAACAGCGGCCCCGAAAGCGCGCGCGCACAAAAAGATCATGACGCGAGTTCTTCCACATGGTAACAATTTCTTCATCGCAGGCTATGAAAACTGCAAGGCGCGAGGTCGGCAAGCCTCGCGTGAGGAGCGGGTTCTGCGAGCGAGTGGGATGATTACTCGCGGATCAAAGGCCTAAGCGCCTCAAGTGCTGACCCACGGCTTGCGCAGAAGATGAGGCATGTATCGCCAATCATGTACTTAAGAGATGGCCGTTCGCACACAATTAACATGGCTGTAAGCCGACCGGGTCAGAAGCGACCGCCATAAGCTATCGCGAAGAGCTTACCTTGTTCTGATTTCGTAACAAAAGATATTCACAGTTGACAGCCTCCTGAGTCTCACTTAAATTCCGCAGTTCACTCTGTATCAGCGAATCGTAATTGCCGAAGAGCAAACGGAATTCAATTCCGAAAACTCGATCGCTGCCTCCCCCTTGAAGACATAAGACCATGTGTGGCCGTGGTGTGTCTTTTTGGAAGTGAGACAGCCAATTACGACTGGTGATTGGCAGCGATTCGTAGTTACAGCGTGATATTAACAAGGAGGTGTCGTGCTTACAAGAAGGTCTGCGCCCAAGAATCGTCCAGCAGCAAAAGCTATAACGCTCATCATAAACGTTGCTGCCTGTGCCATATCTGTGATGGTAGGTTACGCTACAGCGCAAGAAGCCTGTGTCACTGCCGCGCCCGCACCTTCCCAATGTTATACCCATTTCACCTGGCATACGGGAGATACATTTTGGCCCCGAGACGCGGAATGCAGTTGTGTAGCCAATCCTAGCGGTTATCAGGATTGCTGGGTCACCAATTCGGTCTGCGCTCCTGGCCCTGCTAAAAAGTGCCCTTGGTGCGGCGGCGCCCCAATAGACTTTGCGAGCGGCGACACTTACCTGACTCAGGTCGACATCAAAGTGCCTGGCTTAGGTGGCGGGCTCACTCTTCAGAGGTCTTGGAACAGCGTCTGGCCCCAAGGAAATGGCGCCCCGACGTACGGTCTCGGCGGACAATCGACCTTGCCCGTGGGTATGTTCGGGCCGGGCTGGATGTCGAACTTCGAAGAGAATGTATTTTTTGGCAATGACGGCTATATGAAGTTCAGTGCTGGCACCGGAGACGTATCTTCGTTCGGCTTTAGCGGAGTCGTCGAGGGAAGCTCGCAATTCACGGTTGCAGGGCAGGGCAGTCAGAGTACCGTTCTGACCCAGGCACCGAGCAATTGGACGTTAGTTCTGCCGAACGGGGATCAGAAGCTTCTTGATGGCACGACTGGCAAGCTTCTTTCGATCACCGATCGCAACGGTAACGTCACCACGTTGACGTATGACTCTTCTTTCCGCCTGGTAACCGTGACGGACCCGGCGTCTCGCCATCTGTATTTCGCTTATGCGACCCCATCCAGCTACTTAGTAACGAGGGTGACATCTGATTTTGGGGTTTCGCTTTCATACATCTACGACGGTCTGGGAAGACTGGCCCAATATACGAAACCGGACAATACAACAGTTTCATTTCAGTACAACGATAACAATCCGATGCTGATAACTGCAGTGTTGGATTCAGACCAGAAAGTCCTCGAGTCTCACACCTACAACAGTTGTGCACAGGGAACAAGCTCATCTCGTGCCAATGGTGCCGAGTCCATAGCCGTTTCTTATCCATTGGAGTGCCACATCCTTAAAGGCAGTGACTAGATTGATCATGACCGTGTCTACGCCAGGCAGAGTCGCACCTGAGTCCTGAGACGGATTAACCATAGGAAGGTGTTCGTGGCCAGAATGTCCGCAGTTCGCTTGATTTCGATTATCGAGGTTCTGTTACCTTTTCTCGCTTCTCTTGCACTTGCTCAATCACCCACGATCTCAAGTATTGCTCCGACCAGTGGTGTGGTGGGTGAGGCTGTTCAAATCACGGGAAGTGGATTTGGCGCAACTCAAGCGGGCAGTACCGTCACGCTCAATGGAACGAGTGCGACGGCCATCAGTTGGAGCGACACTGCAATCACTGCAATCGTTCCCACGGGCGCTGGTACGGGAGCGTTTTCCGTGACTGTTAGCGGGCAAATAGCATCGAGCGGAGCTTTCAGTGTAACCACACTGCCGTCCAGTTGGAGTGATGCGGATGTCGGTACCGTTGGGACAGCAGGATCTGCAACGTATGCGAATGGCATATTTACGGTGAAAGGGGCAGGTACACAGATCTACGGCACGGCGGACTCGTTCAACTTTGCATACCAATCGATGTCCGGCGATGGGAGCATCCTCGCACGGGTGACCAGCATCCAAGGCGGCTCGAGCTTTGCCTCTATCGGGGTGATGATCCGCGAATCACTCAATTCGGGATCAACCAATATAAAACTTGCAGATTGGCCTGCCTATCGGAATTTTTACTTGGATCTGAGATCCAGCACGAACGGAAGCACGTCCGAGCCCACCAGCATCAGCGCAGCACCGCCATACTGGATTAAGGTCGCAAGGAGTGGAAGCACATTCAGCGCATACGGATCTACGGACGGTGTGAATTGGGCCCAGGTGGGAGCCAGTCAGACGATCAGCATGGCCACAACCGTAGATATCGGACTGGCCGTAACCAGCGGTAGCACTAGTTCTCTCACCACAGTAACCTTCGACAATGTCTCCGTAAATTCTTCCTCGAACAGTTCATCCGTCGTGACTGGTGTGTCCGCAACAACTGGTAACGTGGGAGATCAGATCATAATTAGCGGCACTGGATTTGGAAGCTCAGAGAGCGGCAGCATCGTTACCCTGAATGCCACGCCGCTACTCATCAACGCTTGGAGTGACACATCCATCGCGGCCACTATCTCCACGGGGGCGACAAGTGGACCGCTAATCGTTTCGGTCGCATCGAGCATGAACGACAGCAACCCCACAACGTTCACAGTAACGTCCCAGCCACTTCCTTCAGGGTGGCTGGATGCTGACGTCGGAAGTGTCGGAACGGCCGGGAGTGCTACTTATGGGAGCGGGACATTCACGGTGAAAGGGGCTGGGAGTCAGATATATGGCACGGCCGATTCGTTTCACTTTGCCTATCAGCCGGTATCGGGTGATGGAACGATCATCGCCAGGGTTGCGAGTATCCAAGGCGGATCGAGTTTTGCCGCCATCGGGGGAATGATCCGGGAAACACTTTTGTCCAGCTCAACCAACATCAAGCTTGCCGATTGGCCGACGTATCACTATTTCTACCTTGATTTGAGGTCCACGAGTGGGGCGAGTACGGCGGAGCCAAGCCAGATCTCGGGCACACCACCCTATTGGGTAAAGCTTGTGAGGAGTGGCAGCACATTCAGCGTTTACGGCTCGACGAACGGTTCGAGCTGGACGCAAGTTGGTTCCAGCCAGACGATAAGCATGGCGGCGAATATCGACGTGGGGCTGTGTGTAACCAGCGGCAGCACCTCTGCGCTCGCGACCGCTACATTCGACAACGTCTCGAGCAGCTTCGCAGGTCAGACTGTTGCGCCGTCAATCACAGCCGTTTCACCCTCTACCGCCGTTCCTGAGACATCGGTGACGATCACAGGCTCGAACTTCGGCTCCGCGCAGGGTGCGAGCACGCTGACGTTTAACGGGACAACAGCAACCCCAATTGCCTGGAGTGGGACGACAATCACTGTGCCGGTGCCTTTAAATGCGACATCGGGAAACATTGTCGTCACCGTGGGAGGAGTGGCGAGCAACGGAGTGCCTTTCACCGTATCGCAAACTCCGACGATCAACAGCCTGTCGCCCGCGGCTGGACCTGCAGGAACTTCTGTCACGATTTCCGGCGTCAATTTTGGATCGAGCCAAGGCTCGAGCAGAGTCACATTTAACGGAATTGCAGCCACACCCACGAATTGGAGTTCGACGAGCATCACAGCCCCGGTGCCAAGCGGTGCGACAACTGGCAACGTGGTCGTGACAACTACGAATGGATCGTCGAGTGGTACACCCTTCACCGTCTACCAAGTGCCAAACATCACCAGTCTGTCTGCATCTTCTACCACCATAGGTGCTCTGCTCGTAATCACCGGCACGAACTTTGGGGCGACTCAAGGTTCCAGCACCGTTACTTTCAGTGGTGTTGCCGGACTTCCTACAAGTTGGAGCGCATCGAGCATTGCCGTACCGGTCCCGGTGGGGGCAACAACCGGCAACGTAGTCGTGACCGTGAACGGGCTGTCGAGCAACGCAGTGAGTCTCACTGTCGTTATGGTGTCACTGCCATCCGTCGCCCAAGTGTTCCCTGCGAATGCAGCAACGGCGGTACCCGAGAATAGCCGGGTCATCGTTCGGTTCACGCAAGCGGTTCAGGCAGCGGCCGTCATCCCGGACACTATCAGCGTGTCGCAGGGCGGGACCAACACTGGCGGTAATTTGACGTTGTCGAACGATGGATTGTCCGTCACGTTTGTCCCTTCTCAGAACCTTGCGTCCAATACAACTTTCGGCATAAGGGTAACGGACTTAGCGGGGAATCAAACTACTCCTGAGTTCCAAAGCACGTTCACAACTGGTTCAACGACAGACACAGTCGCTCCGACCGTCGTGCAGACAAATCCTCAGAACAATAGCAGCGGTGCTCCAACCAGCGTACCGATCCGAGCCCGGTTCAGCAAGGTGATGGATCCGGGGACTATTACCGCTCAGACTTTCTCTGTGGCGGACACCGTAACTGGCCAAACCGTACCAGGGGCGATCCAGGTCGATGCCTCTGGAATGACGGGTTCCTTCATACCGCAAGCACCCCTCGCGGTTGGTAGAACGTTTTCCGTTACGCTCACGTCTGCTATCCAAGACGCAGCCGGAAATGGATTGACGGGAAGTCCGTCATTTAGATTTACCACTTCGTACGCGCCGGATCTCACGGCTCCGCAAATAACTGGGCTGAGTCCCCAGAATGGCACAACAGGAATACCTCTCAACGTAGTGATCGTTGCAGCTTTCAGTAAGCCGCTCGATGCAACCAGCGTTTCGGCTGGAATGCAGGTCGAAGCCAGCGGGCAGCCGATTCCGGGCGCCACTGCTCTTTCGAACGGAAATCAGACTGTGACTTTCACTCCCACTGGCGGGCTAACAGCGAACACGACTTACACGGTTGTTGCCAATGCCCAGATCACAGATGTAGGAGGGCTCGCACTTTCAAACCCGCAGACCTTCTCCTTCACAACAGGATCAGCCAACGATTCGACAACGCCCGCGGTAAGTAGTGTGGCACCGGCGAATTATGCAAGCGGGATTCCAATCAATGGCATCATTCAACTCCAGTTCAGCAAGCCAATCGATCCTCTGACGGTCACTACATCGACCTTCCAGGTGTCGACTCACGTGACTGGAGTGCAAGTGCCTCAGGCTGGCACCATCTCGGTTTCCGCTGATGGGCAGCGCGCCACTTTCGTTCCGAGCGGTTCTCTAAGTCCCTATACAAGTTATTCCGTTCAGCCGACGAACGGTATTGCTGATCTCGAGGGACACGGTTTGGCGTACTTCTCATCGACGTTTACAACCGGGGCTTCGTCCGAAAGTCTATCGCCCACTGTGATCATGGTGAGCCCCGCAAACGGAACCCTCGATGTGCCCGTAAACGCGCGGATCGATGCGGCTGTAAGCTCGGTGCTTTATCCGCCATCGGTGAATAACAATGCGGTTGCTCTATCCGTGAATGGGAGCGGAGTCGCAGGTAATGTGACGTTGAGCAGTGATGGAACTGTTCTGACGTTCTTGCCAGCTAGCCCGCTTTCGGCAAGCATGACGTACACGATCACGGTAAGTGGAGCGACGGACCAGGCGGGGAATCCAATCACCACCTTCACGTCGAGCTTTACGACCGCGGCTTCGAGTTCTGCCAATACCACCCAGCCCTCTGTGTTGAGTTCTGACCCTGCGAACGGAGCTACTTCGGTAGCAGTGACCGTGCCGATTACGCTCACATTCAACGAACCCATTGACATGACAACGGTCAGCGATTCGAGCGTGCCGATCTCGGTGAGTGGAACGAGCGGCGTGCTGTCGGGGACGTATTCCGTGGACGCTACAGGGGCGGTTCTTACGTTTACGCCGCTATCTCCACTCCCGCCAAATGCAACGATAGTAGTAAAAGTGAACAGCAACGGTGTTTTAGACCTTTCCGGAAACGGAAGTACGAGTTACTCGGGGACGTTCACGACTGGAACGGGGTCAGACACAACTGCTCCCACTGTTCAGGCGGTTACTCCTACAAACGATGCGAGCGGCATCAGTTTGAATAGTCCAATTGTTTTGACGTTTTCAAAGTCCATCAATCCGAGCACGATCAATACGGACAATTTTGGCATCCTGGTGAATGGCTCGTCGTCACCAAATGGCCTCGGAATCAGCACATCTTCGGATAATCGGGTTGTGACACTAAACCCTTATGGCTTGCCGCCACTGAGCACGATCACCGTTGTGGTCACGAATGGTGTGACGGATTTGTACGGGAATCCTCTTTCTGATTTCGAGAGTCAATTTGCGACAGGCGCTGCATCGAGCGTCACACCGCCAACGGTTGTTTCTCAGCGTCCAGGAATGGGCGCGACTGCGGTTCCGGTGAACGACAGCATAGTTCTATATCTCAGCCAGCCGATGAACCAAGCGTCCCTGACGGGTGCTCTCTATGTTTCTCAAAACGGCACGATCGTGAATGGGACAACGCAGGTAACGGATAACGGCCAGGTCATACAGTTCACTCCCTCCGCTGCCTTCCAGCCGAACGCATTTGTTCAAATTTTTTTATCCTCGTCGGCCCAAAGTTTGACCGGCGTAAACATGAACAATTATCAAAGCTCGTTTACCACAATACCGGATATAAGTACGACAACGCCGGCTCAAACGAGCAGCAATCCGGCTCCGAGCGTCATTAGTGTGCCAACGAATGTTGCAATCGATTTGTCTTTCAATGTTCCGCTCGATCCGAACAGTCTGACTGCAACTTCGGTCCTCTGCTATCAGAATGGGGTTTGGGTGCAGGGCAATGTCAGTTTGATCGACGGCGGTACCATTTTGCAGATTCTGCCCCGATCAACATTGCAACCGAACACCTTGGTTTCTTGCCGTACGGACGGCACTTTACAAGGTACGAACGGGCTGACACTGCCTGCCAGTAATTCCATATTTACGACCGGAAGCGGTCCAGACACGGTCGTGCCCACGATTGTTTCGATCTCTCCCTCGAACGGTCTGACAAATGTTGGAGACAACGCGATTGTCCGCTTAATTTTCAGCAAGCCCGTGAATCCCCTGACCGTCAATGCCAATACCGTGCAGTTGAGTGGTGGCGGCGTTACGCTGGTGCCGGATTCGATCAGCTTCAGTAATAGTAACCAGATCGTATTGCTGGTCCCGCATTCACCGTTGCCGGATTCCACTCAGATGACACTGTCGGTCTCCGGCGTAACAGACGTGGCCGGAAACCCAATTCAGTCCCAGACCGTCCAGTTCACCACGGGAATCGGCCCGGATACCGTCCCACCCTTGGTTGTCTGGACGAATCCGCTACAAACTGGACTCTATTTGCCGCCAAGCAATATTCCGCTGAACGGCATCGTCCAGGTTCAAGCGAATGAAGCAATTGACCCAGGCACAGTCAACGTCTCTACGTTTCCAGTGCTCGATGGCGCAACGAATCTGAGTGTGAGCGGTACCTATTCCGTTAGCCCAGACGGACTGACGGCGACATTCGTTCCATCTGCACCGTTCGCTGCCAATCACAGCTATTCCGTCTATTCGATGAATGGAGGAATGACGGATCTTGCCGGTAACAGTCTGACTTCGGCCGTCAGCGGAGTCATGGGCAATTTCTCGTTCATAACCGGCACAACGTCGAACACGGATTCGCCGCAGGTTACCGGCGTCAGCCCGGCGACCAGCGCAACCGGGATTCCGATCAACGCCCGGGCCACGGTCTCATTCAATGAACCAGTGGATGTGACTAAGCTAACCGGCCTAACGCTGACGGGACCAACCGGAGTTGTTTCGGCATCCCCAAGCGTTACCAACGGCAATCAGACAATCGCATTGATTCCGGTTTCGCCACTCGCTTCAAATACGCAATACACGATCAACGTTGCCGGCATACAGGACTTCAGCGGGAATATCCTCGCTTCGCCAGTCACTTCGACTTTCACAACGGGGAGCACTTCTGATCTGAAGACTCCCAAGGTTGCGAGCACTATCCCGACGAGTAGCGCAACCAGCGTTTCGACAACCAGTCCAATCCAGGTTCACTTCAGCAAGGCGATCAATCCGCTGACGATTACGAGCACCACGTTCTATTTGTACCCCTATGCCACGAACATCCCTGTTTCAGGGACAATTTCGATTTCGAGCGATGGTCAGACAGCCACTCTCACTCCAAGCGGACCACTTGATTCGCTCACGTTCTACGTTATGCAGCTCACCAGCGCCATCACCGATTTGGAAGGTCACAGTCTAGGAGCCAACAATTCATTCACGTTCACGACCGGCCAGGGCACAACCGAACCGCCGCCTGCCATAGGTGCAATCAGTCCTTCGCTGAATCCCGTGGGCTCAACCGTGAGGATCAACGGATCGTATTTCGGAACTTCTCAAGCTTCCAGCACCGTGAATTTCAATGGCGTGGAGGCCTCGGTGACGAGTTGGGGTGATGCGCAGATCGTGACCACCGTCCCGAGTGGGGCTACTACTGGCAATGTGGTAGTTACTGTCAACGGCGTTGCGAGTAATGGCCAGTTGTTCACCGTGCAAGTGACCCCATCGATAACCGATGTTTCACCGTCGAGCGCGACGGTCGGGACTGTGTTGACAATCACTGGCAGCAACTTCGGAGACTCTCAGGACGCGACCAACGTTACGTTCAGTACGAATACCCCTCCGTTCTATCAGGCTGTCACCCCGAGCAGTTGGACGGAAACGTCGATTACCGTAACGGTGCCCTCTATAGCCGCCACAGGAAACGTTTACGTAGTGGTAGGGAACACCGGCAGTAATACACTGCCGTTCACCGTCATTCCAACGCCGAACGTTAGCAGCCTCTCGACAAATTCCGGGGTTGGTGGAACTCAAGTCATCATCAATGGCTCCAATTTCGGTAACAGCCAGGGATCAAGCAGCGTGAAGTTCAATGGCGTTGCCGCTGCGGTCAGCAATTGGACGAACAGTTCCATTACGACGACCGCCCCTTCGAACGTGACCACTGGGCCGGTGACCGTTGTCGAGAATTCTGTCACGAGCAACTCGAACGTGATCTTCACGGTTACAAATCCGGCAATCGGGACCCTGTCGCCGCCCTCCGGTGCGATCGGGGCGACTGTCACATTGACCGGTTCCGGACTAGCAGCTCCAGGCGTAACGACGCAGGTCTTCTTCAGTGGAATCGCCGCGAACGTTTCGACCGCAAGCAGTACTAATGTGACCGTCCAGGTGCCAACGAATGCGACCAGTGGCCCTGTGACCGTCGAAGTCGGTGGAATTCCCAGCAACAGCCTCGATTTCACTATCGAGCAACCGCCGAGCATCGGCAGCCTGTCCAGCAATCAGGGGCCGTTTATGCCTGATGGCTCGATCGGGACCCTCACGATCACCGGCAGCGGGTTTGGTGCAACCCAGAGCAACAGTACTGTGGCCTTCTGGGAAAGCAATACTGCCCCTAACGTTGTGAGTTGGAGCGATACATCCATAACGGTCTCCATCCCGAATGACGCCTCAACTGGACCCCTCACGGTTACGGTCGGCGGAATTAACGTGGCAACTGCAACGCCTTTCGCTATCAACCAGATCAGCAATTTGACCGACTCGCAAGGCAACAAGTCGACCTACATTTTTGAGGTGCAGGGCGGACAGTGGGCCACTCTGAGCTCGGCGGGGACAGGGTGCAGCACGTGTTCGGTTCGCGGCGATTACACCAACGTTCCTGATGGCTATGGGAATACCCAGACATCGACTGATGGCCTCGGCAATACGGCCACGTACACGTATGACGGCAACAACAATGTGACGTCGATTTCGAAACCACTCACTCAAACTGCCACGGCGAAGACTTCGTATACCTATAACGGTTTCAACGAAGTGCTGACCATGACCGATCCGCTCGGCAATGTTACGACGAATGCATACGATTCACATGGCAACCTCACGTCAGTGACGACTCCTAAGCCGAATGCCAATACTTCCGCCAGCGTTACCCAGTTCCAGTACGACACAAAGGGAGAGCTGACGCAGATCACCGACCCCAACAACCACATCACCAAGCTCACCTACAACTCCGTAGGCCTGATCGCGACGATCACCGACGCGCAGAACAATGTAACCAGCTACCAGTACGACACTCGCGGCAATCGCACGGCTGTGATTGATCCGATCAACGGCGCCGCGCATCCGACCAGCTTTGCTTACGACATCATGAACCGGCTGACTGGGATTACGTATCCGGACGGCTCGACCGTGGGATTCGGCTACGACACACGAGGGCGGCGGACATCGGTGACGGATCAGAACAACAAAACGACTACCTACACCTACGACGATGCCGACCGATTGACGTCGGTCACAGATCCGGCGAATCACGTTACCCAGTACGCCTACGACACCGAAGACAATCTGCTTTCCATCACCGATGCCAACAACCACACAACGCAGTTTGCGTATAACGCTCTCGGCTGGGTGACGCAGACGACCTTCCCGTCGACGTTGCAGGAGAGCTACACCTACGATGCCGTCGGAAATCTGCTCTCGAAAACCGATCGCAAGGGCAACACAATTCAGTATGTCTATGACGCACTTTACCGATTGCAGTCGAAGGCCTATCCGGATCAGACCAGCGTCGAATATACATATGACCTGGCAGGGAAAGTCCTTCAGGTCGGCGACCCGACGGGCTCGTACGGTTTTGCCTACGACAACATGGGTCGTCTGATCGGGACGACGACGCAGTATGCCTGGTTACCCACCCTGAACTTCCAGAACACGTACACGTATGACGCGGCATCGAATCGGACGTCGCTGACAGGCCCCGACAGCAGCGTCACGACCTATGGCTACGACACCCTGAATCGCCTGAACGGGCTGGCGAACTCGTGGGCGGGATCGTTTGGCTTTGGCTACGATGCGCTGAGCCGGAGAACAAGCCTGACCCGTCCGAATGGCGTGAACACCACCTACGGCTACGATTCGGTGTCGCACCTGCTGAGTGTTCTGCATCAGACGGCAACGAACACGCTCGATGGTGCAGGCTATACCTATGATCCGGCAGGGAATCGCATGTCGAAGACGAACTACCTGAACGGAGTAACCTCCAATTATGGTTACGATCCGCTTTATCAATTGACGCAAGTCACGCAAGGCGGTAGTACCACCGAGAGCTACAGTTACGACGCGGTGGGGAATAGACTGTCATCCTTGGGAGTGCCGAACTACAACTACAATGCGTCGAACGAGCTGACGTCGAACTCGAGCGGCAGCTACACCTATGACGCAAATGGCAACACCCTCACGGACGCCTCCGGCAAATCCTACACTTGGGACTTCGAAAATCGGCTGACTCAGGCCGTCGTGCCAGGAACGAACGGCGGAACGACAACCTTCCGCTACGATCCGTTCGGCAGAAGAATCCAGAAGTCCGGGCCGCTCGGCACCACGAACTACCTCTATGATAAGTTCAATTCCATCGAAGAGGTGGACAACGCTGGCAACGTTCTCGCCAAATATACGCACGGTACCTTGGTGGACGAGGACCTTGCGATGTTGCGTAACGGGTCGGCATCCTACTATCACCAGGATGGCCTTGGTTCCATCACGTCGCTTAGCAACGGAGCGGGAGTGCTGGTCCAAACCTACGCATATGACAACTTCGGGAAACTGACGGCGTCCACAGGAACGCTCACAAACCCATTTCAGTACACTGGACGCGAATTTGATTCCGAAACTGGCGTCTACTACTACCGAGCCCGTTATTTTGATTCGAGCGCGGGACGATTCCTCAGTCAAGACCCGATCCGTTTCAGAGGCGGAGTGAATTTCTACGCGTACACTCGTAATAATCCTGTGGTTCTAAAGGATGCATGGGGCTTTCAAGGTTGTCCGGCGCAGTCGCCTAATTGCGTCCCTACGGACCCGAACTCGCCGTATCAAGGATCTGAAGGACTTTGGTATAACGTGCCCGACTGGTACCCGGACATGGTGGGGACGCTGCTTCCGGAACCTCCGGCCAATGATGACGATGTGTTGAACCCGGGCAACTGTGAATGCAATCTCACGAAGCTACTGGACTGGGCGAATAAGGTACTAGATGAAGCGGATGACGAGGATGAGCGTACGGTCGGTTTTGCATGGGGGACTTTTTTCACTCTTCAGGGAGTTGAAAAGGCTCTTGAGCATATTGGGGCAGAAGGGGCAGCGGAATGGATTCCAGGAGTGGATGTTGCCCTCCTCGGCCATGACTATTATGAAATCTGGGACCATCACAACCAGGCTGAAGAAATCATAAGAATGAGGTTCAAAGAATGTGGTGACGACTGGTGATGATCCCCCTTGAAGACCCAAGCACAGTGAAGGCAGAGTACGTTCGTTTCATTTGGCCAATTCTTCGAGGAATAGCTTTGGTCGTGGCCTTGTGGGCGTTCATCGCAGGCCTGCCAGCTCTTCTGTATTCGGGGAAGTGGGGAAAAGCTTGGCTGGTGTTCGGAATCGCCTCATTTGTCCTGATAGCGATGACTGCTAAGCCAGAGACACTTCCAGCAATCGAAGGCGAAAGAGCCGTCGGAAAGCGACACCGATTGCCGGACTGGACTCTTCTGAGCTACTGTGCCATTACTGGTCTGGGCTACAACTGGGCTTGCGTATTTTTGTGGTTCTCTCGACGATACGCTTTTTTCTCTGCTCCAGTCGTTGGCGCGACGGGTTTGATCTTGGGATTCTACGTCGTCATCGGGGTTATTGCAGCTTGGCTAACTGGGGGCAGTTGGCGGACGGGCTTTCTGGTCCTCGCACTCGCGCCGTGCGCCTTGGGCGGCGCAGTCTTGAGGTTGGGCCTCCTTCGGTAAGCGGGTTGCAGTTTTACACTGGCGGTCTATTCCTGATTCCGGGACATTGTGGCCAGCCGGGTTCGCGACTTCTCGCTCGTTCTCCGTGCGAGAAGTGGGAGAAGATAGCTAGCCTCCGCAGCTGGGCCACGCGGCTACAACGTTCAAGAGGAGTGCTCTGTGGAAGCGAGGAAGCTGGCATTGATCCTGTTCACAAGTGTGGCTTTAGTAGCGTGCAATCGCCAAAATAGTTCGTCCAGGAATGTTGCGGAGATCGGGTTGAAAATATCGCACCTGATTCAACAGCATCATTTTGAGGAAGCAGCTCAGCTCGGACTACATTCAGTGAAGGGAAAGCCAGAGGATGCAACGATCTACTACTTTGTAGCTTTGGCATATGCGAAACGCGCTGGATACGAGGCAGATTCGAGGGAAGACTCGCTGAAGCTCGTGGATGAATATTCACGGCAAAGTTTGTCGCGTGATCCCGATAACCAACTCATCCGGTTCAACATAGCATTGGTACTCGAATACGCTGGAGATGTCGAATCTACCTCACGATGCAGGTACTACGTGGAGTCCAAGGAGTTGTTGGATCAGGTTTCGAGTAAATCATCAGCGAACGCCTTGAAGCATGACGTAATTGAAAGTACGTCGCGAGTGACTCAAAAGGCGAGCGACGCGAATTGTAAGTGATTAACGCATCTGATTCAGGCGTCTTTAACCCGTCGATTCGTGGCCTGATCCGGGGTCCGATCCGCGAGCCGATCCGGGTGTGATTAGCTCCCAAATGCGGTCCTGATTCCGGCTGGAATCCGCGCCGCATCCTGAGCTGGTGGTGTGGCGATTCCGCCACGGGAAAGGGTTGGGCTCGGGTACTCCCAGACGTGAGGTTCGGCTGTCCTGCCTGCCGAAGATGCGCTGCCGGGGTGAGGCTCAAAACCTTACCGTGCTGCGCACGGGGAGTAGGGTGACACTCCACCCCTGAAAGGGTGCTGCACAGCAACTTTCGGTTACCGTGCGCGAACCTGTTGAAAGCAGAGCGGCTAAGGAAAAAATCCCGCCATCCGGTTGCTGCCCAGCAACCGCGAAGTTCGCGCAGGCGAACTTGTTGATTCTTAAGCACGGCTGCTAGTCTCGGCAGTGATGGCGAGAGAGGAAGCCGGGACATGGTGAAGCCGCCGCTGCGCACAAAATCCATCGGTTTCAAAGTGAGCGAGGACGAGTACGCGCAACTGGAAATGGCGGCGCAGGCCGGAGGCAGCACGCTGGGCGAGTGGTGCCGCAAGGTGGTGCTGGCGAGTGCCAGCGAAGCAGAAATGGGCGATCTGGCGCTGGCGGAGATCGTGGGAGTGCGTCTGCTGCTGGTGAACGTGCTGGGACCTGTGGCGGCGGGGGAGAAGGTGACGGCGGAGAGGTTCAACCAACTGCTGGACCAAATCAGCGAAGCCAAGCACCAGCTCGCGGCCAAGTTGCAGCAGCAGGCGCGGGAGAAACCG
>DATJWZ010000167.1:0-1042 GCA_035500795.1 Candidatus Eiseniibacteriota bacterium
CGGCTTCACGCCGGGCTTCTTTCACCAGCCGCTCAACTGTCGCGGTATTGGCCTCTGCGACCTGTCCTTCGTAGATATTGGCCTTCACCGCCTGTGCCACAACCTTCAATTGCTCGCGGGCGGCGGGACGGTACACGTCAACCGAGACCAGCAGCGGACGGTGTCCGCCTTGCTTAAGCCAGTGCGCGAGCTTGCCCGACGTCGTCGTTTTGCCGGAACCCTGTAGGCCAGCCATCAGGATGACCGTCGGCGGCTGAGAGGCAAACTTCACGCGCGCAGTGTCTTTGCCGAGGATCTCGACGAGTTCGTCGCGGAGAATCTTGATGACTTGTTCGCCCGGCGACAGGGCTGTCATCACTTCGGTGCCGATGGCCTTGGCCTTGATCTGGTCGATGAGTTGCTTGACAACCTTGAAGTTGACGTCTGCCTCGAGCAGCGCCATGCGGATTTCGCGCAACGCTTCGTCGATGTTTTCCTCGGTCAGTTTGGCCTGGCCGCGAAGCGTCTTAAATGCGCGTTGGAGTTTTTCCTGAAGATTCTCAAACATAGAAGTAAGTGACTATTTTAGCAGCGGAGTGATGAAGCTAGTCTTTGACCAGCCAGTCCATGGCTTCTTCGCGCGTTTCGAAGGAGGGGAAATCCCGCTGCGAGAAGGTTTTGAAATTCTCGAAAAACACGTGCGGCAGGCTGTTGACGCCAACCCAGGCAGATTTCTTCACATAGGGACGATCGCGAACCAAGACTTCTTTGATCTTAGTGGCCACGGCTTTGTCGATTTTCGCGCCGCTGAAGTCGGCCAGCGTCCGCACCGATCCGGGAGCATGCCGCGCGATATCGGCTCGCGCCTGCTCGAGAAGCACCACCATGTCTTTCCCTTGACAATGACTGAAGTCGAGAAAGAAGATGGCCTGTCCTTTGTGCTTGATAAAGCGCAGCCGATTGTTTACATCGTTGTCAGAGATCACCCCAGCAATCCCTCCACCACGTTGTAGGCGCCATCGAGCGCGGCATCGAGTGCGGATGCGTCTTTGCCTCCGGCTTC
>DATJWZ010000168.1:0-4323 GCA_035500795.1 Candidatus Eiseniibacteriota bacterium
CCTTCCCGCACCCTGGTCCAGAAACGGCCCCTGCAACCCATTATCCGACCAGTCGTAATTCATCAGCCACTTCGACGTTCCGGTGAGATCGAAATCCGGTGGAAGACTATGAAAAGCACACGGCAGGTCGGCCCTCAGCCAAGCTCGAAACCCGAACTTTTCAAATACCTGCTGCATCTCGGAATGGCAGCAACTGAGAAACATGGTCCGCGGTTTTCTATCTCTAGTTCCCGCCTGTGCCAGTGCCAACAATGTTCCGTATGCCAGCACGGTTGCATCCTCGCCATCACACTGCGCGACGATGATCTGTTGAGGCGACTCGTTGAGAACGACGTATCCGACACTCACGCTGCCAACCAAAATGCGGAACAAACGATAGCGCACAAACGAGAGCGAAAGGTTATAGCGCCAGTCCAAATACTCGATGGTCGGTGCAAAGCGCAAACTGAAAGGCGACCCCCGAGGAAGCAAGTCCGGAGAATACGAATGCTCCTCGCTGACACTAATCCCTCGATTGCCGTTGGACGGAATGCGAGATATGAAACTCGAAGCTCTTTTCCCGACGAACTGACGAACTACGGAATTCGCCGCCGCCTTCCACCAGGAATCCCACGGATACAAACTGCACCCGTTCAGAAAATACCCCATCACCCCGCGAACTGGTACCCACCCATAATGGTGGAATACCTTCACCGCGTCAGGACTAGCCACCAGCATGAACCCAGAACTGTTCGGGTTGACCCGCGTCGAATACTTGAGGAGTTCTCCGCCCACGCCACGCTGCAGCGAGAACCAGTTTGAGCCATTCCTCATGGTTATCTCACGGCCGTCATATTCGAACCGAAGCAACTCACGGCCCGTGGTACCCACCACCCGCCCAGACTCCGATAAATAGAGATACAGCTTGCTCCAGCTCCGGGTCGCATAGTAGTAGTCCACGAAAGGACGATGCGCAAGGTTCATCGGGCCAGGCAGCCGCGCAACCATCTCCTGCAAATCTGAAAAAAGATCCGGATTGTATTCGACAATTGGCACAGGAAATTGGAACGACGCACACCGACTGTGCGCAGCCAGCACGCTTCAGCACGACTCGTCTCGACATATCTCCGCGCGACGAGCTTCGCGCTCAAAATCTACTGTTTGGGAGAGCCGGCGATATGGGGGGATATATCGCCAATGTCAGGACACCTTGTTTATCACGAGCCACAAGAGGGCTTGTCAAAATTTCTTCAAATCGTGCTGAAAGTCAAGATCCTCGCCTCCAGACACTCGTAGCGCCGGCGACTCGCCGGCTGTCCGGCGGGCGTCTCGCCCGGCCGCGCTCTGCAATCGCAAACGGGTTTCCAATCTCACCCACAAACGCGTATCAAGCACCCCAGCGGGGTGCCTGACAATAGCCCGGCGTTTCCAACGCCGGGATGGAAACGAAATTGGACCCGCGTCCTGGAAGGACGCCTGAACCCTCTTCCCTTTTCTTCGAAGCCGCCACGTGTCCCCTGATTCTTTTCGGAGGTTCCCTTGCTCGCGCTGGGACGACACGAGTTCTCATGCACTCATCACCCAAAGTTTTCCACAGCCCACCCTTGTGACATCTGACCTTGCGCACAAAATCAAAAAGGCAGATCATTTCCAAGGCGTTAGCAGTAGAAAGAGGTGCAAGGGCAAAACCCACAACTCTTTTGTTTCCAAGATTTTGCCCGCAACTCATTGAGCGCCATAGATTATTTCGCAATTTCGCCGCAAGTCGATGATTCCATTAGATACCTAGGGGGAGGGGGGATACCCACCAAACACCTCCATTCCCAAAATGGAACTGATCAAAATCACTTCAAAATCTTCATTTTCAAAATTTATTTTCGTGCGTTTCACACCCGGTTTGTGCTCTCCCCACATCGCGGAATAACATCTAGCTATGCCCGTGGAAACAGAGATTCAGGCCCCGACCTCGATTCGTGCCCCTCGCGGAACCCAGATCACCTGCAAAGGCTGGCAACAAGAAGCTGCCATGCGCATGCTCATGAACAACCTCGACGAAGAGGTCGCCGAGCGCCCCAAAGACCTCGTCGTCTATGGAGGAACTGGACGCGCCGCGCGCAGTTGGGAAGCCTATCGCGCCATCGTCGAGTCGCTGAAGAATCTCGAGAACGACGAAACTCTGCTCGTGCAATCCGGCAAACCAGTCGGGGTTTTCAAAACCCACGATCACGCGCCTCGCGTTCTGATAGCGAACTCTAATCTCGTCGGACATTGGTCCAACTGGGAGAAGTTCAACGAACTTGAGCGCGCCGGATTGATGATGTACGGCCAGATGACCGCCGGAAGCTGGATCTACATCGGCTCGCAAGGCATCGTTCAGGGCACATTCGAGACTTTTTCTGCTGCCGGCGAAAAGCATTTCGCGGGCGATCTCTCGGGCAAGCTGATCGTCAGCGGCGGAATGGGAGGAATGGGAGGAGCTCAGCCGCTAGCCGCAACCATGACTGGCGCGGCCTTCCTCGGCATCGACGTCGATCCCGAGCGCATCAAGAAGCGCCTGAAAACCGGATACTGCGACTTCATGGTCACCACGCTCGACGAAGCGTTGCGCATCTTGAAGAATGCGGTGCGCAAAAAAGAAAACGTCTCCGTCGGACTCGTCGGCAACTGCGCCGACATCATTCCGGAACTCGCCGAACGCGGCGTCGTGCCTGACATCCTCACCGATCAGACTTCCGCGCACGATCCTCTCAACGGATACGTTCCCAACGGCATGACCTTCGCCGAAGCGCTCGAACTGCGCCAGCGCGATCCGAAAGCGTACGAAGAGAAGTCCCTCGATGCAATGGCGCGACACGTCGAAGGCATGTTGCGCCTGCAGAAAATGGGATCAGTCACCTTCGACTACGGCAACAACATCCGCACCTTCGCCTTCCAGCGCGGCGTAAAGAACGCCTACGACTTCCCCGGATTCGTTCCCGCGTACATCCGTCCTCTGTTCTGCGAAGGACGCGGACCGTTCCGCTGGGCAGCGCTTTCCGGCGAACCATCGGACATTCACGTAACGGATGATTTAGTACTCGAGCTGTTCCCGGAAAACCAAATCCTGCGCCGCTGGATCGATCTCGCGCGCAAGCGCATCAAGTTTCAGGGACTGCCCGCTCGCATCTGCTGGCTAGGCTACGGCGAGCGCGCGCAATTCGGCCTGGCCATCAACGACCTCGTGAAGAAAGGCAAGATCAAAGCCCCAATCGTGATCGGCCGCGATCACCTCGACTGCGGCTCGGTAGCATCACCGTACCGCGAAACCGAAAGCATGAAAGACGGCTCTGACGCAGTAGCCGATTGGCCGCTGTTGAATGCGCTGCTCAACACAGCCGCAGGCGCGTCGTGGGTCTCCATCCACAACGGCGGAGGCGTAGGAATAGGCTATTCATTACACGCAGGCCAAGTAACAGTAGCCGACGGCACAGAAGCAATGGCAAAGCGAATCGAGCGCGTACTGACCACAGATCCAGGCATGGGAATCATCCGCCACGCCGACGCCGGCTATGATGAAGCAAGGCAATTCGCGAAGAAGACAGGCGTGAAAGTCCCGATGGAAAGGCGATGAACATCTACCACGGAGTCACGGAGACACGGAGTAATGAAAAGCTGTTGTCCGAGGCTGTGACGGAGCAAATCATTGGCGCAGCAATCGAGGTCCATCGTCAGCTAGGACCCGGCCTTCTGGAATCCGTTTACGAAGAATGTATGTGCCAGGAACTACGTCTTCGCGACATTCCTTTTCGTTGTCAAATCGAATTACCGGTCACCTACAAAGGCATCGAGACCGGAGGAAAATACCGAATCGACCTCATCGTCGCAGACGAAGTGCTTGTTGAGCTCAAATCAGTCGAGCGCATCTTGGGAGTTCACGAGGCACAGTTACTCACATACTTGAAGCTCACTGGCAAACGGGTCGGCCTGCTGATTAACTTCAATGTAGCAATTCTCCATCGAGGAATTCTCAGAAGAGTTCTATGAAGCCCCAAAAACTCCGTGCCTCGGTGTCTCTGTGGTGGGTTTTGAGTTCGGAGAGCAAAATTGCCTAAGCATTCGCCTCTCCTACTTGCCAACATCGGCCAGCTTCTTTCCTTGCACTCTGCGTCAGCGACGTCTCGTCCGCGCCGCGGCGCGACTCTCAAGGAACTCGGCATCATCGAAGACGCCGCTGTTCTTTCCCTCGGCGGCAAGATCGTCTCCGTCGGATCGACCCAAGATGCCCTCCGCGATCCCTGGCTTAAGCAGAAGGTCAAGAAGCACCGCAGCCAGATCACCGAGATCGATTGCTCCGGCAAGGTCGTC
>DATJWZ010000169.1:0-14745 GCA_035500795.1 Candidatus Eiseniibacteriota bacterium
TCTGCAAGCGCGGGCTCAAGTTGCGGGATGTCCGCTTTATGAAGATCCGCCGCGAACCGCTCATGTTCATTGGAAAGTAAGAGAATCGTTCCGTTGTCCCGAAGGTCGACCTTCATACGTGATTCGACTTCGAGCTCGTGAGCAAACTCGGGATACATACGCGCACTGGCCAATGCGAGTTCCCGAAGCCTCTCGGGAGTCTCGAGCGGGCAATCCACCAACATCCCTCCCGCTGCATAGGACGCTTCGCGGCCGGGTTCACTGCGGTCCACCACGAGAACGGATGCGCCACGTTTACGAAGCGCGATTGAAAGCGAGAGGCCAATGATGCCTCCGCCGACGATGATGACATCCCAAGTCTTCACTACTGCATTCTAAAGAGCGGCAGATGCCTTTGAGAATCCTTCGCGAACTCTGCGGCCTTTCTTTGCAACCTCGGCGGTTCAAGCTTTTCATCACCGAAAGCGCTAGAACGGGTCTCTAAGTGCGAAAAGCTTCGCAGGTGACAGGGCTTTCCCCCCTGACTAAAATGTCCGAATGAACAAGTTGCTGGTTGGGGCGATTGTGCTGTTGGCGATGTTCTCGGTTGCGGTCCCGGCTTTTTCGCAGAAAGATAAAGACGAAGAGCCGACATCATGGATCTACTTTTCTGTCGTAAAAGATGACAATGGCAAGCCGGTGCGCAATGCCGCTATCATTCTGCATCCTGTGAACGACAAGGGCAGGCAAGAGCGCGGGGGAATGGAATTGAAAAGCGATCCAGATGGCAAAGCAAACTTCGACGGAGTTCCGTATGGGATGCTGCGAATTCAGGTTCTGGCACACGGATTCCAAACCTATGGCGAGGATTTTGATATCTCGAAACCGAAGACCGAAATCATGATCAAGATGAAGCGCCCGCAGGGGCAGTTCTCGGTGTACGACGATAACACCAAGAATCCTACGCCCAGGCAGGACGACTCTTCCGCGGATCAGAAAAAGCCCAACTGACTTCTAATAAAGCTCGCCAACAGGAGATTTCATGGATTACCTGCTCAAAACGGAACCCTCGACCTATTCGTTTGCGGATCTGAAAAGGGAAAAGACGACCGTGTGGGATGGCGTCTCCAATCCGGTAGCGCTGAAAAACCTGCGGGGCATGAAATCCGGAGAGCGTTTGGTGATCTATCACACTGGAGACGAAAAGAGCGCGGTGGGAACTGCCACCGTCGTCTCCGTAGATGCGTCGGATGCGCGCAATCCACAGGTGAAAATCAAGGTGGGTAGCGCCATTGCGACCCCAAAAACACTCGCAGACGTGAAAGCCAGCGACGTTTTTTCGGAATCTCCGCTTCTCCGGCAGGGAAGACTGAGTGTCGTACCTCTGAACGAATCGCAATATAAGTTCCTGACCGGCGAGTAGCCCGACTCACAACCCGGAACAAAACCCAGTCCCGTCCTCCCAAGTTCGAGAGGACAGGGCCCGGTTGTCTCAAGCCGGTCGTGCCGATTACGAAGCTCGTGCGTCGCGCCGAATCAGAGCTGAATCAAGGAAGTATCCCAGACCGAGCGTGAATGGAATGGCGCCGAATGCGCCTGCCATCATGGCATCGGGCTCATAGCGGGCGAGAATGGTAAACGCCAGCATGTACCCGACGGCTCCCGCAATCAGCAAGATGCCTGCGCGGCGCGAACGGGCTGCTTCGGACAGCTCAGGCTGCATGGGAACTTCGACACCGCGTTGCATAGCGGCCAAACGTTCATCGGTGCGAAGTTTGCGTACTCGGTAGAACGTATAGAATCCTGGGATTGCCAGACAAAAGCTGAAGAACATTACGACTGCAGCGAGACCGGTGAGTCCTTCCATTGTGATTCTCCTTCCGCCCTGCGCTAGTAATGCGCCGTGGCTTCTATTCCGCTTTCGAGAGAAGGTACGAATCCAGGAGCAGGAAAGTTCCGCCGTCGTTTCGAGGAACCAGAGAAAAGATCGCCCGGCTGAGAGCAGCCGGGCCAGTTTAGGGTGAGGCAGTAATTACCCAGTGGTGCCTTTTGTCATGATGTAGCCAACGGTCCTATAAGGCCGATGTAATCCCCTCACATCGGCATTGTGCGGACCGTTTTCCCGAGTTTGGGATCTACACTCCGACGAATTGTCAGCCGGCCGTCAAGAGACTGTAACTTTTTCGTTTAGCGGAGAATGGCTCGCAATTCACGACGAAGGATTTTGCCTGAAGCTGTTTTCGGCACCGCGTCGACAAAGTGCACCTCACGTGGTTGCTTGTAGTTGGTAAGGCGCTCTGCCACAAATGAACAGAGCTCTTCTTGCATCTTCACGCTATCGACGAAACCGTTGCGCAGTGCTACGAATGCCACTGGAATTTCTCCAGCTTCAGCGTTGGCGCGGCCCACTACTCCGCATTCTTTAACCGCGGGATGTTCGAGCAGCACCGCTTCGACTTCCGCCGGAGCCACCGGGAACCCTTTGTACTTGATCATTTCCTTGCGTCGATCCACTACGCGGTAGAAGCCCTCAGAGTCGCGCGTCACAATGTCTCCGGACCAATACCATCCATCGCGCAATACAGCTTCGGTTGCCTTCGGCTCTTTCCAATATCCGAGCATGAATTGTGGCCCGCGCATCACAAGTTCACCTGGCAGTCCGGAAGGAGCCTCGGTAGCGTCGTCAGGTTTATCGTCTGGATCAATTTCCGACTGGGCCAGCACGCGGCAATCAGTCTTAGCCATCGGATGTCCGATCGAGTCAGGCCGGTATTGCGATGGATCGAGAAATCCTACATGCGTTACCGGAGACGCCTCGGTCATCCCATAGCCCTGGCACACAAGAATATTTGTGAGTGCAGTGAACCTCCGTGGCAGATCGGGTGCGAGCGGCGCGGCCCCCGATTTTACCCAACGTACGTTGTGATCGCGCGGGAATTGCCCAGCTTCGGCGGCTTGGCACAGCGCATTAATTGCGGGCGGCACTAAGGGCATCATGGTCACGTTTTCTTCCACCATGAGCTGCCCAATTTGTTGCACATTGAACCGAGGCACAATGATCAGGGTTGCTCCCAATACAAGCACGGGATTGAGCATCACATTGAGGCCGTATATGTGGTACAGAGGCAGGCAGCAGAGAATCGAATCGCTCGCTGCCAACTCTGTCCCGTTGGGCCCCAGCAGTTGATAGATGTTCGCCACCAGATTGTAGTGTGAGAGCATCACCCCTTTTGGCAAGCCCGTGGTACCGCTCGAGTACGGCAGTGCGCCCAAGGCCTGGTCAGATGCTTCTTTCGGTTCAGGTCGCTGAGCCGGATGAGACTTCAGCAGATTTGCGAACGGATCGGTCCCCGCCGCAAATTGGCGCGTGGTGTATACGTTGTGCAGGTTGTGCAGTCCACCCAGACTTATGCCGTCAATGTTCGGGCCGTCCGTAATCAGCGCGATCGCGCAAGAGTTTTCCAACTGATAGCGGACCTCGCGTTCCCGGTAGCTGGGATTTAGCAGTGTCGGAATCGCCCCCACGAACTGTGCAGCGTGAAACGCTGTGCAAAATTCCCATGAGTTCGCCAGGAAGATCGCGATGACCTCACCAGCGCGAATTCCACTCGCAATCAGGCCGGAAGCGACCCGTTCAACTGTTTCACCGTACTCTGCGTACGTAAGACGGCGACCGCAAGATGCATCCACAAGCGCAGTTTTGTTGGGCCACCGGCGACACGAATCAAGGACAAGATTATGGAGGTAGACGTTATGTGGATCTGCGTAAAGTTGTGTCCGGGCGGTACTGGCGGGCATTCTAAGGAAGGTTTTCTCGTTCAATAGAGATTAGCTCGCTAACTTGCGAAGGAATTCCTGCTCGTCCATCCTGTACTTGAATGCTTTTCGACCATCGATAAACACGACTGGAACTTCGTCGTTGAATTGGCGGCGTAACTCCGTGTCGGCATCCACATCTACTTCCTGCCACGTGAACCCGCCTCTCCGAGAGAGCTTGGAAAGGCTTTCCTTCACCACCTCGCACAGATGGCATCCCTTGCGCGAATATACGATGACGGTGCGTAATTCTGGCATGGCGCGGACAAGATTCTAGCGCGGGCAGTTGGCGATTTCCACAAGGAAACGTTGTGTTTACTGCCAAAACGTTTTTCCCCAAACGGCAGTAGAATTCCTGCATGCGCGATGCAAGACCTCTTGAGGGCAAGACCGCTTTGATCACGGGAGCCGCACGGCGGCTCGGGAGAGCCTCAGCACTCGCTTTGGCCAAGGCCGGAGCCGATGTCGCCATCACGTTCCACAACTCCGGACGCGAAGCTCGGGAGACGGTGGTCGATTTGTCAGCGCTGGGGGTTCGTGCGTTTGCCTTGCGATGTGATGTCACGGATGAGGCCAGCGTCCGGTTAATGATGAAGGAAGCAGGCCGCGAATTGGGCCGCATCGACATTCTCGTCAATAATGCAGCGAACTACGAAACGGTAGAGTTCGATAAGCTCACGGTCCGGCAATGGGATGCAATCTTTTCCTCGAATACACGAGGCCCGTTCTTGGTCACAAGAGAGGCCTTGAAATGGATGCGGCGCAGTCGCGGCAAAAGCAAGGGGCCGGTCGAAGCGAAGGTCATCAACATGGGATCCTTGGGAGGTTTAAGGCCTTGGGCTACACATGCACACTACTGTTCCTCAAAAGCAGCGCTGCATATGCTGACCAAAGTGATGGCCAAGGCGTTGGCACCGGAGATTGCCGTGAATGCCGTGGCTCCCGGGATGATTGATTTAGGGGAGAAATCCGCAGCAGCGTTCATGCGCCGCATGGCCAAAATCACACCTATGCTTCGCAACGGTACCGGAGAAGAGATTGCCGCGGCGGTCTTGTTCTTTGCCATGGCCCCGCAATTCATCACCGGTCAAATTTTGACGGTAGACGGTGGATTGGGACTTTAGACGCCAGTGTCTTTTACTACGTTAGATTGATGATTGCTCTTGCGTCAGAGATCCATTTGCGGGCGAAGCCAGCTCGTCAAGGTATATTGATCAACGAATGAAAAAAGACAGGAAAGTCGCTTCGACTTCGGGCAAGGCCGCTTCTGGCAGCACCCGCGAAAGAACACCTCAGATTGCCATCGCGATCATGGCGGCAGGCAAGGGAACCAGGTTGAAATCGCAATTTCCTAAAGTATTACATGAAGTTGGCGGGCGCTCGCTCCTGGAACACGTTATCCGAGCGGCCACGCGCCTGGTACAGCCTACCGACGTGTTCGCAATCATTGGGTATGAAGCTGATCGGGTTCGAGCCGCCGTCGAGCGCACCGGGGTTCGATTCGTTCTGCAGCCTGAGCAAAAGGGTACCGGGCATGCGCTCATGGTCGCCCGGGAGGCTCTGTCTGCGTATGACCACGTCGTAGTGTTGTCGGGGGACGCTCCTCTGATCTCACCGCAAACCATCACCGAATTGCGGGATTTTCATCTGAACCAGCACGCAGCCATGACTCTTCTCAGTGCCGAATTGCAGGATCCCACGGGATATGGTCGAGTCCTGCGAAAGGGCCCAAAGAGCTCTGAGGTTCGAGCGATAGTTGAAGAAAAATCGACCAGCCCAACTCAGAGGAAAATTCGGGAGATCAATTCAGGCTTCTACGTTTTCGATGTAAAGGAGCTTTTCGCCCACATCGGCGAGCTCTCGACTGAAAACACCCACGGGGAGTACTACTTGACCGACATGGCCGAAGTGCTTCGGCGCGCGCGACAGCGAGTCGTGGCGTGGAAGACGCCCACTCCGAATGAAGTTCTTGGCGGGAATACCCGAGCGGAGCTCGCTGATATCGATCAGAAAATGAGAATGGCCAAGTGTAAGCAGCTTATGGCTGATGGCGTGACCATCTTCTATCCTGCGACGTGCGTTATCGACTCCGATGTCGAAGTCGGACCGGACACGGTGATCGAACCCTATGTGCAATTGCTAGGCACGACGAAGGTCGGCGCCGCTTCTCGCATTCGTTCCTATTCTGTAATCCATGACTGCGAGATCGGCGACAGCGTTACAATTCGCCAAGGCTGCATCTTGGATAGCTCAAAGATAGCGACGGCTGCCATCATCGGCCCTTATTCGCATATGCGCCCGGGGAGCGAAATCGGGGAAGGGGCACATGTCGGGAATTTCGTAGAGACCAAGAAGATCAAACTCGGCAAGGGCTCAAAAGCGAATCATCTGAGTTACTTGGGCGATTCGGAGATCGGGTCGGGAGTAAACATCGGGGCCGGCACCATCACCTGCAATTATGATGGCACGAACAAGTACAAAACAGTGATAGACGACGGCGCCTTCATCGGCAGCGACAGCACGCTGGTTGCTCCCGTCAGGATTGGCAAGAGAGCTTATGTGGCGGCGGCATCGTGCATCACCAATGAAGTCCCCGATGATTCGCTTGCTCTCGGACGGGCAAGACAAGTGGTAAAAGAGGGTTGGACGCGAGCGAAACGAAAATAATCCTTAAAAGACGGACGCCTTCGTCTCTGCCGCTCGCGAATCGAACGTCAAGATTGCTAAAGAAAAAAGGCCGATCATTCGATCGGCCTTTACTTTCTACAATGAGGTCAGTGAGTGACTGCCGCGAATAGTTCCGAGTGCATCAGAGACTGAAATTGCTGATCGCTGGCTTTGAAATGCAAACCGACGTTCGATCCATCTGAGTCGATGGATGTATTGTCGACCGCGATCTTCTCGGCGGGGGTGGCGCTCATCTTCTTGTAAAGCATGTAGCCTTTTAGAAGAGAAGACACCGTGGCAGCTGTAGTCGAGTCTGACGTCACTACGGTCATATCGAAGTTGACCCCGTTGTTGAAGTTCATCGAATAGCGTGATCCCACGAGGCGCTTTTTGATCGTCTCATAATCGGCTATCTTCGATGCATCTCCCAGAGCCGAATGGAGGGCGTTCTGAGTCCCTTGCTGGTCGAGGATGCTCCACACCGAAGCAGAATCCACATCTGCCATCATGTCGGCCATGTTGCCGTTTGTGTCGAGACCCATGACCTGTCCGTCACGGGTGTCAAGGGCCACTCGGATCGATGTGCTGTCGCCAAAAAGCAGGGTACTCTCATCCAGGAAGCTCATCACGAAGCCGCCATCCATTGGATAAATGTCCGAGTTGTTGTATTTCTTGGGCACGTACTTCTGCAACTTCATCTTTTTCAACACCGCAGCACGATTAAATGGGCCGGCTGCTACTCCCACGGTCTTCAGGCCCTGCTTCCCGGTTCGAAACGAAGCGAAGGTCAAAGAATCGATGTCCTTCTCAGGATCGAGGCCGATTCCCTTGAGGGCCGCCTCAAATTGCTTGATGTTGTCAGGCATGAGTTGCTGCTTCAACGCTATCGCGGTGGGGGAATCCTTGAGCGAGCGGTAGTCGACCGAGATCAGCTGCAGCAAATCGCCAGGGACGCAGGATCGCGCGGAGGAATTGATTGGCATTGCTGAAGCTATCGTCGCCGAAAGCAAAGAAACTGCCAGAACTCTCAAAAGTCGCATAATGCCTCGAATCAGAAATGTCAGGACCGCGCGCCCGTTTAGTTGGATGCGCGGAAAGTTCTCACCGTCATCAGAACGCTTTATTCTATTTTACTTGCAGACCGGGCTGGCGAACAGAAGTGCAGGCGGCCATTGACCTTCCGGGAGCCTCAGTAGGCAACGTCTTCTAGTCGTCGTCGGGACCCATTGGAGGGGTCGTATCGTGAATGAAATGATCAGCTTTCAGGGGGGCATTGATCATTCTGAATGTCAAGGGTTGCTGCTGGAAGTTGAAGCAATCTGACAGATCATCCGCGTACGAATCCGCGAATCCCAGAGACGGCAAATTGTAGTTCTCTTCGATCAAATGGAGGATGCTTCCGAAATCATGATTAATATGCGAAACGTATTGTGGGCGCGCGTAGGGTGAAATGACGATCAGCGGTACTCGGAAGCCATAAACGTAACCTGAACCCCAACTTACGCCATCATTCACAACCTTAAATGGCGGAACGTGGTCATACCAACCACCCCAATCGTCCCAAGTCACAAAGATGGCGGTATCGCCCCAGTACTGGCTTTTTCCAATCGCATTAACAATCGCAGCGACCCAGGATGGCCCTCCCCTGCCGATTGCCATCCCCGCGTGATCGGAGTTCTGCGCCGATGGCATTACCCAACTGACCTCTGGCAATTGAGAGTTGGCAATATCAGACAGGATGGGAGCGTGATCTCCTGAGGTATAGAGGACTACATGCTGCGTCCAATCGGGGCCCACGCATGCCGTAGCGTTTGGCGGAGGAGCATTCGGGCCGCACATGTGCTGAATCGCGTTCGGAGCCGTCCAGAGCAGCCCGGCCGTCGGAGTGTAATATTTCCAACTTATTCTTTTTCGATTCAGTTCATCCGTAAGCGTTGGATGATCCGTGCAGGGGTACATGAAAAACTGGCTGCCGTTGGCGGTGACCGCGAGAACTTTTTCGCTCGGTGGTGAAGTACAGCCGGTGTTCGCGATCCCGTCCTGGCCTAGGGCATTGTCGGCCAAGAAAGAGCTGCTACCAGGGGATGGTGCGGATGTTCCGGACACGATGAACTGATGGGCTGGGAAACTCGGACCTTCATTGGTCTGAAACATTCGATCGCCGAACGTATACTCCTCGGCCATCTGAAAATAAGGCTCAACGTCCTTGGGACGCACGTAAAGAAAATTGGGTTGGGATGAAGGACAATTCGGCGTGTTGTAACAGATGACCGCGACATTACTAGCTCCGTTCATTTTTCCGCCGTTGTACATGGCCTCAAACGCTTTGTGGGAATGATCTAGATCGTAGGGAATCGCAAGCGGAATGGGCTTAAATGCAACTGTCTTCCCGGAAGAGTTGATCCCGCTTGTCGCAATGTCGGCGCCCTCTTTCATAAGAACGGGATCATGAAACAGATTGTCCGGGGTGCGGTTCTCCTGAAAGATGATTACGATGTGCCGGAATTTTCCAGCTAGGACGTGACTCTCGGTAATGCCGCCGCCGCAGCCATTGGTACTCAACAAAACCGTGCCCGTTCCGAGGAGTAGAAGGAGAAAAAGAATGGAAACGCGATGCACTTGCAGCAACTCCTTGCAAGCACTTAGATGCAAGTTGCCTGGCTCTGCAAGCGAGATAATATTCGTTAGCGAGCCATTACGGCAATGTACACGCTATACAGAAAAACCAGCACAACGCTCGCGTATTTGCTCAGTGAAGGAAAGGTCTTTTATTGAGCCGACATTAATCTCGACGTTTGCCAAAGCCCCCGTGAGCGCGGCGCGCGCGAGGGCTACGGCGGTGACTAAATCAGACTTCATGTTGGGATTCGTAATTGGTTCCAAAGACTTAGCAATATTACCGATTTCGGCCGCTTTTTTTGCCACGCTTAGCGGAACGGTAGTGGCCTGCTTCAGAGCAGCCTCGATCATAGCGTCCGATGCCTGTTGATCCCTTGATCCTCGAGCGTTTTTATAGGCGCTCATGACGGCATTGTAGGAATCGGCATCGGCATCGATGGCTGCTTTCAGTTCTTCACGCAATGGAACAAGACGGCTCATTGCCTGGCTGAGCTGTGCTTCATATTGCAAGTAAGCTTTCTTCCCTCGGGACATGCCTGCAACCATGGCGGCTAATCCTGCGGCCATTGCGGCCGCCGCCGCCGAAGCACTGCCGCCTCCAGGCGTTGCGGTCGGCGCAGCCAATTGTTCGATAAAAGGTTCGGTTCCGGCGCGCAGACCGCCGATAGCAATCTTTCCGCCCATTACTCCTGCGAGACGGTTTTCGAGGATCAAGGACGAATCGAAATTTTCAACCTGAAGAAACCATTCCGCCGCCTGTTCCAGGGCTTTCTTGGGGATCAAGCCCACGATCTCACTGGAGACAGGGATGACTCCATAGCGGGCGGCCTCACGCCGGACCATCTCGAATACGCGGTGAATCGGTGTTTGCTCGAAGTCGGTGAGATTCATTGATACCTGTGCGAGCCCGCGCACTAGAAATCCAGCACCTTTGACAAAGCGCATCCCGCCCGAGGAGAAGCGAACGGCCTTCGCAATTTTTTTTGCTATCTCGACATCCGGCGTGTTCAGAAACACGTTGTAGGCGATCAGAAACTTGCGTGCTCCCACCACCGTTGCACCCGCCGTCGGATGCACGCGCGGTTCACCGACATCGGGCCGGCGAGCAGGATTCGTGGCAATTTCTGCGCGGATTCCTTCGAACTGACCACGACGGATATTCTCTAGACCTTGCCGCTCCGGCATCCTGGCCGCAGACTCGTAGAGGTACACCGGAATCTGATATCGGTTCCAGATTTCCTCTGCAACATGGTTCGCCATTGCTACGCAATCTTCGATCGTTACACCTTCAATCGGGATGAACGGCACTACGTCGGCCGCTCCCATGCGCGGATGCGCACCCGAATGACTGTTGAGGTCGATCAACTCTGCCGCTTTTCCGACACCGCGAATCGCTGCTTCTTGGATCTCTTCCCGTTCACCGACGAGTGTGATCACGCAGCGGTTATGATCGGCGTCCATTTCGCAGTCGAGCAGATACACGCCCGGCATCTTCATAGCGTCGACAATGGCGTCGACCTTGGCCTTATCGCGACCTTCGGAAAAATTGGGGACACATTCGACAAGCGTGGACATAACGGAAGAGCATACTTGTCAGCAGAGTTGCGACGCAACAGTGAGGATTGCCAACGTTAACCAATCCCTGTCGTTACCTATTTCGGCCCGCCAAAAATCTTCCGACTCCCAGCCTTACCTGGACACTATTGACTCCTGGGTTCGGCGTCGCCAACCCCGCGTTGGATATGTGCATGTAACGCAGTTCAAGGCTGACGTTATGCTTCGCACCAAGGATATGCAGTCCCAGCGCCGCTTGGTCCATGAAGTTCACCGTATTGGTCCCGTTAGGCACTTGATGATTCGTGAATAGCACACCCCCCGTAAGTTCCAGGAATGGCGACAAGCGCCGGTGCCTCTGAAAATTCCACTTTAGCCCCAACGGATCGAATCCAACTCCGTAGGCGGTGTTGCCAGGCTGGAAGGCAAGAAAAACCGGCACAGCATCCAAGGCGTATTCGAATCGTCCGCGAAGAAACCCGGGCAGGTGCGGTCCCGTCAGAACCCATCCGTAGCGCAAACCAGCGTTGAAAACCCCGGTGTCACCACGCCCACCTGCCACCGAATGACCTCCTCCTGCCCACACTTGAACCTCATTCGCGCCCTTTTCCGGAGCAGCCTGAGCGACGAGCAGAGTTGATGCAGTCAGAAGAGCCGTTAGCAGGAAGGGTCTCATGAGCCTGTCGACGAAGCATCACGATACAGGAAAGCTCAGTTAGGCTACAACGACGAGTATCAACTTGCGATCGAAGGTCTCGAAAGTTGTTACCGACGTGCCGAAGGCCGCGGGCCGTGAATCACAAGGTCCAACGCGTCCTGCGCAGCGCGGGTGAAATTGTGCCGTGCGACTCCAGCTTCTTCCAGATAATTGCCCAGAACGGGAATCACACCGAGAGACTCGACTTCGTCCAGGTCGTTGACGATTTGGCAGGCGCCTTCGGTTGCGTATTTAGCTTTCAACTCATCGGAAGCAGGCGTGCGGTTGATCAGTGCATAGTCGAAGATTGGGCCCTGCGCATGGCGCGTCAGCGCGCGAATATGGTCTGCCGCTGTTAACCCCAGGCTCTCGTTCGCCTGAGTCATGAGGTTGCAGATGTATACCTTCGTCGCCTTCGACTCCACGAGCGCTTGTGAGATCCCGCGCACCAGTAGATTCGGGATTAGGCTGGTAAAGAGCGATCCAGGGCCAATTGTGATCAGATCTGCATTTGCAATCGCTTCCAGGGTTTGCGGCATCGGTCCCACATCTGGAGGCACGAGAAACAATTCCCGAATTCGGCCCTTGCTGGCAGTGATCTTGGTTTCACCCCGAACGCGAGTACCGTCTTCCATCAAAGCTTCCAGTTCGATGTTTGAAGTCGTAGCGGGATAGATATGCCCGCGCGTCAGTAAGATTTCCGAAGACAAACGCACCGCCTCGGAAAAATCTGACGTCAGGGAAGTGAGAGCCGCAAGAAAAAGGTTCCCGAAGCTATGGCCCTCCAGCCCAGAGCCCTTATCGAATCGGTGGCGGAAGAGTTTCGAGAGCAGCGCTTCGTCCTCACTAAGCGCCACGATGCAGTTCCGAATATCTCCGGGCGGTAGCATATTGAGCTCCTTCCGAAGACGTCCGCTGGAGCCGCCGTCGTCGCTAACGGTCACGACGGCACACAAGTCGCGAATCATCGGTGATGTTGACTTGCCTTCAATAATTTCAGTCGGAATAAGGACAAACCGCTTCAGTCCCTTAAGAAGCGTGGAGAGACCCGTGCCGCCGCCAATCGCGACGACACGAAGGCCGGTCGCCTGAGCAGATTTATCCGGAATAGCGGTCTCGGAGGCCTTCGTTTGCATCAAGCTTTCCTCGGAGCCCGCTGATCTAGAGCAACTCTGCGTCGCCGATTTGCTCTGAGCCCACGTCTCCTCCGGGGTCTGGGTACAGAAGTTCAGTAAAGCGCGGATCTTCGGCCAGATTCTGGAAATCGGAGTCATTACGGGCTTGGAATCGCAGCTGGGCATTCAGGTGCAACGCCTCATCCAGGTGCCGTAGCGAGTCTTCCACGCGTCCGGTCAGGCAGTCGAGCGCCGCCAGACCGTAAACCACGTAGTCAGCCTTCGGGTTCTGCTTCAGCAACTTGTCCAGATGCTCACGGGCGGTTACATAATCGCCGACATTCATCAGTGAGACGGCAAAATCAAAATGTTCTTCCGGCGTCTTGAACTGAGTTGCGGAGGCGCGCTCCAGATGCTGGTTGCAGATATTGAGATGCACCGAGGCGCGATCGATCAATTCCTTACTCGGCCCGGTCAGGACCTTCTGGAAATGCGGCTTCGCCTTATCGAACTTATGCTCCTGCATTGCGCGCAAGCCGGCCTCATAGCTTTGCAGCGCCTGCGTATAGCGGGGATCTTCCGTCGCGGGTTTCTTTGGTGTGGATTTCTGGGCCATGTGTAACACTCTTCCTGTGCTCTTAGTGATGGCAGGCTCCTTGAAGGTATGCTTATGATCCGAGCATTAAAGTATCGCGCAAACTTACCTTGCAGGTAAAGTTTACGACCTCGGTTCTCGAGCCCTGAGCGGAACTGCTCGCTAATTCATTGTTGCGGCTGAGTCGAGATCGATCTGCCGCCACTCGCCTTTGATGATCCCTGCCCGAATCTGGGCTGCCGTTTTCCCCTTCTGATGCTGCTGGTAAGAGTAATACAGCTCTTTCAAGCAAGTGGAGCACCGGGCGCCATGGGTGTTCTCGAAGCAGCTGTGGAGGCTGTTGTGCCCCATGCGGTCGCAGTAGCAATAGCAAGGCTGCTGATGAAGCACATTGGGGATCTTTGCGGCCAATTCGTAGGCATGTGTCTGATAGGGACTCTGCGCGTCCCCTCCCCACAAGTCAGCCTTCGTCAGTATGGGAGGCAGCTTCGTGCCCTTTGGTGGCGGCCCGGCATTGTAGGCTGGAACTCCACTCGGTTCCTGCGGTGCGCTCCACTGCGCTGATACCGAAAGCGTAACCACGAACAAAAAGGCGAGTGCGAATGCGCGGAAGATAACTTTATGACGAACTAGCCGAAAGGTCATAGGTTTTCCCAGTTTTGCTATTGTAACCCGGACGCGGTACAACCCTCGTTCTTCCCGAAGGCTTCTGTATACAATAGAGACGCATGCCGGAAAGTTCCCCAGAGCCAAAGTTAGCTTCCGCCGTGGAGGCAGATGGGCCATCCGTCGGCTCAACTGCTTCCGCCGTAGGTCCAGCGGTGAACGCCGATCCGCTGGCTCGCCTGGCCACAGGGTGGGGAGTCTGGCTGCGCGATCTCATCATTTCGCTCGCGATTTCTGCGTTCATCATTATCTTCCTGTATCAACCTGTAAAAGTTGAAGGCACGAGCATGATGCCTTCTTTGGAAGACCAGGAGCGGATCTTTGTCAATAAGTTTGTCTATCGCCTGGAGCCGATTGGGCGGGGAGATATCGTGGTGTTTCGCTATCCTCGTGACCCCTCGAAGAGCTACATCAAGCGCGTAATTGGCATGGCGGGAGATCGAATTCGTATCGACGCCGGACTGGTCTATGTCAACGGTGAGCCCCTTGATGAGCCGTATGTGCCGGCCGAATACGTGGACGCCCGGACGTATCCCGAGATCACCGTCCCGCCAGATTCTTACTTCGTCCTCGGCGATCATCGCTCCATGTCAAACGACAGCCGCGATTTCGGAGCGGTGAACCAGAGCTTCATCTACGGGAAGGCCGTATTCGGCTATTGGCCCATGGAAAAGATGGGCAGGGTGAAGTGACGCCGGTTGTCATGGCCGCATCTTGCCGCCACATTCGAAAGCGATTCACAAGCTCTAGCAATTTTTCCTCAGTTTTCCTCAGCTTCGCACTGCTTCTTTCCTTCCTCCTCGCCAAAATCCCTGTTAAAATCCATAAAATCCACTCTTCGGAGCGAGAATGCAGGCTATCCTTGCGCTGGAAGACGGTAGGGTCTTCCGAGGCAAAGGCTACGGCGCCAAAGGCGAATGCTACGGCGAAGTCGTTTTTAATACTTCCATCACCGGATACCAGGAAATTTTCACCGACCCTTCCTACTCCGGACAGATCGTCGTTCTGACGAATCCAGAAATCGGAAATTACGGCAC
>DATJWZ010000170.1:0-6445 GCA_035500795.1 Candidatus Eiseniibacteriota bacterium
CTGCCAACCCGACTGTTCTGCCAAAGTCAGGAGGATTTAACTTGCACGCGCACTCTCCACGAGGCGACTTACCGTCGGTTGATTCTCTATCGTGATTGGTCGGGGCGCCCGGATTCGAACCGGGGACCTCTTGCGCCCAAGTTCGAAAGTGGATAACAGCAATAACTCGTAAGAATTGCATGTCAGCCAGTATTTACGCTGCTTTGGTGCACGCGTTAAATTCCGCCCGCAAATCCCGCATAATGCCAAAATCTTGGGCTTATCTGAGCAGTTACGTCACAAACCACGTCACAAAATCGCGAGGAAGTCTCCATTTTCGTTCCGGGGCGATTTGTGCAGGGTTGGGCCTTGCCGACCCTTCCTCGTCGATTCTGGGGCATCCTGAACGCATTGGCGCCAGTTCTAGGAAGCAATCGTGTCGGTCGGTGGCCGTCTGCGATTCTTGGCCAGTATGCGCATGGCCAAAGATCGCTGCTTCGCAGCGGCGGTATGGGGGTCCGAACGAACCGGACCCTGACAACCCACCCCATGTTGGGTTCACGCCCGCGAACATGCGTTCACTCCTGTCAACTCGTTTCGTCCCAGATGCTTGCAGCCTCCTCGTGCACGCCCGTTGACGCGCGTGTACACTTGTCAACTACATAAGACAAAAGAGCTTCTAAGTACAGCACGAAATGCTGATTTGCCGCCGTCAATCCTGAACTCTTGGTGGCCATTGCTCAGTGGTACCCACAGGGTCATCGGAATTGTTAGCCGTTGCCATTGAGCTGCTTTTCGAGAGTACGGACCGATTCCATTACACTTTCGAACGCCGGCACCGGACCGATAATCATTCCGGCCATGCGCTCATAGTCGCGCCGCAAATCACCAAGCATCCCTTCGTTTGGAGCCAACGCAAAGCTACCCGGCTGTGCCGTTTGCAAGTCGAGGTCGGGGCTCCCAAAGAACATCTTCGCATGACGAACGCAGTCGCCGCCCAAGTCAAAATCGGACAGAGTCTTCGCGATTTTTCCTGACAGCAACATCGAATGAACGTCATAGTAATGCCGGGAAACGCGTTGGCCTTGGTGCCGGAGTAAACCTCGCTTTTCGTACCAGCGGCGGAGCCCGTGCAGCATCACCACTTTGTCCCAAAAGCTGCGTTCCGGTACCACAGTGGTGACATTGAGAACGGCGAGCGATCGTGCAGGAATCTCTCCTGCAACGAACGGATGGATCGTTACTGCTTTGTGAGGCTCCAGCGCTGACTTCGCGCCGGCCTCGATCTTCACCGCCGGCCGAATATAGCCTTCCTGGCGAGCGGTAACACTGGGATACCAAAACAAAATGCTCTGGCGATCGGGATCCTCTTCGTCGAGCATGAGACGAGCCTGGGCAGGATCGCTGTGCGCCTCGGCCATCGTTTGCGCGACAAGTTTGGCGAGCATCGCAATGAGATTTCCTTGAATAAATTCCTGGCAGGCACGCTTGATCGCGTCGAGGCGGGCTCGTCTCTTCTTTCCACTGTGCGCTTCAAGATCGGCAATCGATGCCGACTGGCCGAGGTCGTCTCGGAAAACCGTGATATCGATGTCCTCGGAGAACCTGGAGATTAAGGCGAACGCCTTCGAAAGTGATGTACCTCCTTTGAAAAGCAGGCGCGGCCCGCCCTTATCGAGCCCATTGAAAAGGGCGTCAAGAATCCAGCAGACCCAGAAGTCCTTCTCGATGTTTTCCTCGGGAGTGCCGAGCCTGCGCGCTGTGCCCAGGAATAGATCACGCCGCTCGGTGGCAGGCGCTCTGAGGATTTCGACGAACCCCGGATTCATGCTCGGTTTCTCCTGGGTCGACCGCCATTAATCTTTGCGGAGTGTGGGGGTTTTGTGGGCCGAGTAGTTTTGGTGGAGGAATTGCCCTCGGCCCCCGCAGTCTTGTTAAGTAGATCGCTGACCAATTCACGCATCCATTGGGGTAGCGTGTGCAGTCCCTCGCAGAGGTCGTCGCGAATTGCACGCCCTTGGGTCGGATCATTGAGGATTGCCTTGAGACGACTCTGAATGGAATCCTTGTCCGACGTCAGCATATCGCGGAGCCAGTGAAGCGCCTGCACGAGACGCATACCAGGTCTTCCTGCCCAAGATAAGCGACTCGGGGCGGTCAGTTTGAAGGTGATTGTCATGTTGCCAAGCTGAATGGGTCGGATTCGGGCGTCGGTATGGACGGTCACCCTCGCGGGAACAGCGTTCGTCAATCCGAGTTGGTTGGCAGCGGTAAGACCATCTAAGAGGAGCCGTGCTTGGTCCCGGCGGCCGACCGCATCGATAACGGCAGTATAATCGGGGTTGGTTGGCTTTCCTGTGAGTTTGTTGATGCTTGGTACGTCATATAGGCCGCGGTCGATGCGGCGGACGTTGTTGGACATGACCAGTCGCTGGAGAGCCTTGTCGATTGCTGCGCGGGAGCCAAGGTCGAGAAAATCGCTGGGCGTCCAGACTCTATCCGCGTCTTCGCGCATCCGATGAAGGATACGCATTTTGAGGTCAAGGGACGGACCGCGATGGACTTGCCGCCGCTTATTGACACGTGCCAGCGCTTTCTGAACCGGATTCATGGAATTCGGGCTCCGTCCGAAACATATATACATATTTCGGACAAATAAAGCCTACCACAGATTCTTCAAGTCGGTTCGCTAGATTGACAACTCCCCTCGGTTTGAACGCCCCCCCGACATTCCGAAGATAGAAAGCTCTGGCAAACTGCCTCACAGAGGAGACATGCAGAGAATATAAGTCCAGGTGGCATGCCTCGGTTCGGAATTAAGCCTTCTGTGGGCGAAGCCTCCCGCCGCATGATATTGGTCGCTCTAGTAACAAGGCAATGTCCTGCCAGGAAGCGGCGGCGGTGAAAAGGATAGGCTGTACGCCGCTAAGAGGAGACCCTTATTGGCGAATGGCCTCTTCCATCCGTTTTCCGCCTGGCACCCAAACACGGGAGCTGTTAGTCTGCACCCATGAAAATCACTCCAGAACTGTTCGAAGCCTACCTTAAGTGTCCAACCAAATGCTTTCTCCTGGCGCACGGTGAGACGGCGCCGGGGAACACTTACACGGATTGGGTGCGGACACAGATTGCGGATTACCGCAGCGAAGCGAGCCAGCGGCTGACGGCAGGAGCCACTCCGGGTGAATGCGTCATCGGCCCGCGCGCTGGCGAAAAGCTGAAGTTCGCCAAATGGACACTGGCAATAGATCTGACCGTAGGGACGGACCGTCTAGAATCGACTATTCATGCCGTAGAACGCGCGGCATCGCAGAACCGGCGAGAACTCACCCAGTTTGTCCCTATTCGATTCACCTACACGGACAAGCTCACCGCGGATGACCGGCTCCTCATAGCATTTGATGCCCTCGTGTTGTCGGAAAGTTTGGGGCGCGAAGTCGGGCTTGGCAAGATTGTCCATGGAGACGAGGCTCTTAAGCTGGAGGTGAAGACGGGCACTCTCGCTAGTCAGATCAAGAAACTGACCCAAGAGACTGATGTACTGCTCTCCAGCAGTTTGCCACCCGACCTTGTTCTTAACCGCCATTGCGCTGAGTGCGGGTTTCAAAGCCGGTGCAGGCAGAAGGCAATCGAAACGGACGACCTCAGCTTGATATCCGGGATGACCGAGAAGGAACGCGCGAGCCACCGCAGCAAGGGAATCTTCACCGTCAACCAACTCTCCTGCACTTTCCGACCTCGCAAATCACCAAAATGGGCAAAGAACTTGGCGCGGCCTCGTTACCTTGCCTTGCAGGCTCTCGCGATTCGCGAGAACACCGTTTATGTACACGGACAGCCTGAACTTCCTCGCTCGAAGACCCAGGTGTACCTGGACATCGAAGGGTCGCCGCACAGGGAATCTTATTACCTTATCGGAGCTCTAGTTGTCTGTGGCCAAACCGAGACCTACCACTCCTTCTGGGCGGACCAGAAATCAGATGAGCCTAGCATTTTCGTGCAGTTCGCCGAAACGATTCGCGACTTGCCTGACGCACACATTTTCCACTATGGAAAGTACGAGCGAGTCGCTTTGCTGAGGATGAAGGAGCAGTTGCCGGATCAGCTTCAGCCAACGATCGATGTTCTTCTGGAACGAGCAACCAACGTGCTGTCAGTGATTCATCCCCACGTTTACTTCCCGACTTTTTCTAACAGCCTTAAAGACGTTGGACGCTTCCTTGGGTTCGACCGCGCGGATGAAAGGGCGACGGGGCTGGATTGCATCGTATGGCGCAATAGCTGGCAGGTTAATCAAATTCCAGACATCAAGACCCGGCTTCTTCGGTACAACAAAGACGACTGTTACGCGTTGAGGCGGATCGTCGAGTTCATCAAGGGTTTGGCCGCGGCGGATTCTTCGAACGCCATAGCTTCTCAGATTCCCTTCAAAAACGCCCAAACCGAAGATCGGACTAAGGATCGGCCACACTGGGATATGTTTCGTCCGAGGGAATACGCTTCAGAGGACTTCAAGAAGGTGGCCAAGTGCGCATACTTTGATTACCAGCGTGAAAAGGTGTTTGTACGTACGCATGAGCATTTCAAAGTGGTTAACAAGAGAGATCCGAAGCTCAGGCGACTTTCAAGCCGCGTCAATAAAGTAGAATCGATAGAAAGCCAGCGATGTCCACACTGCCAAAGCAGGAAGATCGAAAAAGGCAAGCAATTCAGCCACGATGTAATTGACCTGAAGTACTTCAGGCATGGGGTCAAGAAATGGATCACTCGCGTGGTGTCTTGGCGGTACAGTCTGTTTGAAATGTGGTAATTCCTTCAGGTCCGAAGAGTGTCCGCCCCATCCTACCAAGTATGGGCACGGGCTAATGAGTTGGCTGGTTTACTGCAATGTTTCATGTGGCATGAACATGCTCCGGGCAGAGAGGAGTCTTGCGGAACTCTTTGGCCTTTCTCTCCCTGACTCCGTGGGATACAGGTCAAAGAAGTACTTGATGAGCTTGTACCGATCTCTTAATGCGGAAATATTAAAGAGTGTCCTGGCCGGTCCCATTCTACATATTGATGAGACTACTGTGAGTCTTCGAAAGCAGCGGGGGTATGTGTGGGTGCTGACCAGCATCGATAAGGCGTACTATTTTTATAAACCAACCCGCGAAGGATCGTTTCTCCAGGAGCTTCTAGCCGGGTTTCATGGCGTCCTGATATCGGACTTCTTCACAGCTTACGATTCCCTCAATTGCGAACAGCAAAAATGTCTCGTGCATCTCATCCGCGAAATTGATGATGATCTATTCCGAAACCCATTGGATCTCGAGTTGAAAGGTCTGGCGCAGGAGTTTGGAGTTGTGTTGCGAACGATTATCGAAACTGTGGATCGTCGCGGTCTCAAGAGTCGGTTTCTACGCAAGCACAAACGGGTTGCAATGAGATATTTGCGGTCGGTGGCTAAAGCTAAATACATGTCCGCGCTTGCCATCAAGTACCAGAAGCGATTTCAAAAGAGCGGGGGAAAGCTGTTCACGTTCTTGGAGCATGACGGCGTCCCTTGGAACAACAATAATGCCGAGCATGCGATCAAGCTCTTCGCAAAATACCGCAGGAATGTCGATGGTTATTTTACTGAGCGTACTTTGCAGGAATACCTTGTCCTGGCCACGGTTTTCGAAACGTGCGCGTTCAACAACGTAGACGTTCTCAAATTCATGCTCACGAAAGAAACGACATTGGAAGGACTGATGATGATGGCTGGGCGTACAAGCGAAGACTGGCTGCCGCTAAAGCCAACGCAAGACCCGCACCCGGATGTGCCGGACCATCTAGCGTCGTGATCTTCAGTGAGCAGCTTAATCACGATCTACGTCACAGCGTGCGTCTCGGACAACATGGCAGGGTTCGCGGCAGTTGCATCAGGACTATTCACGGAGCCCACAAGCCGGGCGATGCACCATTCCGCGATCGCTCGCTGTTGATACCAGACAAGTGACCGAGCGTTAAGCATGACTCTGCTGTCACGCTGGCTGATTTATTCCGTGTGCATCGCAGTCCGATGTGGCAATCCGTCGCCCCTAAGTCATTGAAATCACTCAAGAGCCCTTACGAAGACGGCAAATACTGGCCGGTACTAGATGCTTGTAAGTCCTTCATCCTGTGGAGGTACTGGCGGGGACCGCCGGTACCCGGCAGCACCCTCGTGAGGGGTGGTGTGTCAGGGTCCGGTTCTTTCGGGCCCCCATGCCGCCGCTGCGAAGCAGCGCCTCTCGCCACGCCGCGGCACCCCCAAAAGCGGTGCTCAATAGGACGCACGCGAGGCGACCGGAACCCGGATCCTCGGTGAACACCCAAAACCGGCCACTCATGATCACCTGAAAACCGGCCAACGGAGACCCTTTCCGGGACATTGACTCGATCGCGAGGCGCTAGCCTCGTGATCATGGCCAATGTCTTGAACGACGAGAAGAAACAACAA
>DATJWZ010000171.1:0-2916 GCA_035500795.1 Candidatus Eiseniibacteriota bacterium
CTGCCAACCCGACTGTTCTGCCAAAGTCAGGAGGATTTAACTTGCACGCGCACTCTCCACGAGGCGACTTACCGTCGGTTGATTCTCTATCGTGATTGGTCGGGGCGCCCGGATTCGAACCGGGGACCTCTTGCGCCCAAGATAAGTCCAACCCATTTTAACGCCTGTGTTTCCAACGCCCCTTCTGCCCAAAGGGAACAGAATCCGGGGGGTTTTGTTCCCAAGTTGTCCCCAAATAGTGTGAAAGTTAGTGGAAAGTTAGCGCCGTTGTTCCCAGGTCAGCCGATTTCAAAAGAAGTCGAAAGTGCTCTGCGGGCCGGAGGCGACGGCGCGCCCAGCCTGGAGACAGTCGTCCGCAGTTTTTGCGATCGGCTCCGCCAAGATTTCGGCCAGGAGGTCAGTCGGAATCCCCGCGACTTCAAGAAACATGTGCTTCGGCTGATTCGTCGTGGGCTACCGCCACGTCGGGGCAGACCGACCAGTCCGCACATAGAGGCAGCGCTAGCAATGCTGCGAAAAGGAAAGAGCGTGCGCCAAGTTTTGCGCGCGCAGGTTCGCGGCTTTGAGCAACTCGACACGTGGGGCCGGATGCTGGCGGAAAGGGCTCTTCGCCAGGCGGTCGCACGGCAGCGCAAGAGACTCGAACGGTCTATGCTGGCGACTGCGGTCTGAATCGAGGAAAAACCTGTTTAACGGATGCCTCAACCTTGAGTTTTACGCGAAGCACTTCGGGGTTCTCAGACGGGTTCGCTTCTGTAATTTCCGATGGGACGAACCACATGAAACATGGGCCAGTGTCAACGTCAACGCCGAAAATGTGGCGAGTTGGGGGCTTGGGGAACTGAACGCACACCGTTGATCCTAGCTTGACGGCCCCCCTCAGAGCCTCAAGCTCGGCAACTGGACAAGAGAAAGAAAGGCTATGCAGTGTACCCTCGGAAGCTCCCGTCGAAACTATTTCTGCCAACGTGAGGGCATCGATATAGTCATCGCGAGTAAAGGCGCGATCCGGCCAAGTAATGCGCTGGCTCGTTTTCTGCGCGACGTTAAGCACAGCCTGAATGAACTCGTCAAGTATCCTATCTGGGGTGTTTGACGAACCCAATTTCGCCAAGTCGGACGCCTTCGCTTCTAGAATTACCGTGCCAGAGCGCAGGTCAGTCAGGGTGATCGTCGTGTCAGGAGCAAGCATCTTGAGTGCAGCACGGGCTTTGGCAATTTCGCCGATCTCGTGGCCGGCAAATGCTAAGGTCAGCGAGAAAGTCGCCGTGCCTCCTACTCGAAGCGTAAACTCCAGAGTGAGAGGCAAAGTGGATCGGGAAACAAGTACCGCCTCGTGCGTGCCAGCGCGATCAACACCGATTTCGATGAAATCGTATACGATTTGGTCAATTCCCGATTTCAGCGCTAGACGCGCTGGAATTTTAATACTCCTTAGGTCTGGGGACGGTCCGAATACGACGAATTCTGGTGATAACTTTGGGAATAAGGCGGATACCAAATCCGACGAGACCTCTGGCGCGAGGTCCGAATCCAGGGTTACCGTCTCGCCCGTTTTCAGCGCGTTCTCGATCTTCTCCCACGCCTCCTGCCTGAGCACCATTTGAACCTTCAGTGGATCGCGGGCATAAGACTCAGGGTCTGCTGCGAACAAGTCAACCCTGACGCCATCCTTGATTATTGAAGCGATGATTCCCGGCTTGGCCCCGGCAGCCAACTGGTCGATGTCAATGTCTCCCGGTGCCGTGACACTAAGCTTCGTGTAAAGGCGGTTGTCGGCCTTGCGAACTTGCTCATCCAACTGCATGCCCAGTCGCCGCACACGTTCGATGCCTTCTTGCATCTCAAGCGCTTCCGGCTTGACCACCTCGACGATTTTCGTTACGACCGCTTTGATTCCGTCCGCGCTATTTGCGGCGACCTTGTCGGCCAAGAGGGGAGAGAACTTGAGTAGCTCTACCTTACCTAGTTTGTGCCATATCGGCAATATAACTACACGTCCTTCAACTTCGCGGGCAAACAGACCGTTCAATTCCTTGGCAGGCCAGTTCTTCTCAAGAAACGCAGGACTCAGCACGACAGCCCCGTAGCGTGAGAGAGCAAGTCCTTCGTCGATTCTTTCCCGCAGGCTGTCGCCCAGCTTCAGCGTAAATTCGTCAAACCAGACCCTCAATCCGAATGTGTCAAGTTCGAGCGCAAGGGGGCGAACGAAGTCTTCTTTGTCCTCAGATGCGTGGCAGACAAACACATCCCATTCCTTCTCAGTGGACATCGGTTTCATCCCCCTGATTCGCCAGCTTGTGTGGTTTGTACCTCAGCGAGGCTCGCCAGGGCGGATTATAGCCCCTTCACTGTCTGAACGTCACAGAAATCGTCCGCAATTTTGTTCGACCAAATGTGCGATTGTTCTCGTGGGTAGATGCTGCCCGCACCACCCGCCTACGCTGGAGGAGTGAAGTCACTCACGCGGCGGCAACTCGAATCGCGCAAGGCCCAGGCCGTGAGGTTTACCCGTGACGTTCTGGACGACCCCGATCGGGCCGACGAGATCGAGGATGAGTTGCTTGAGGACTACGCCGAACGCAAGCGGATCAAGCTTGCGAATCCAACAGGAGTAAGGAAAATGCCAGCACCAACCCGTCGTGAACTGCTCGAAAGAATCGAAGAACTCGAAGGCCAGAACGAGGACTTGCAGTCCAAGCTTGACGAGATTGCAGACCTCGTGGCCCCTGAAGAGGACGAAGGAAACGAGGACGAAGACGAGGGGGAATGACCCCGCGCCAGGTGTGCGGCGCGTCCTGGAGAAAGCCAGTACACCAAATAACCGACCGGGCGAAGCGGTACCGGGCGCACCAACCCGAGTGCCGCCCGCCCGGACCCGCCAAGTGTGCGCTGTGCGCCGGGCACGGTGTGCGC
>DATJWZ010000172.1:0-2801 GCA_035500795.1 Candidatus Eiseniibacteriota bacterium
GCTCCTCTTGACGTTGGAGTCGCCAGCGACCAGAATAGGAATTCGTCTACGAGGTGAGTATGCTGCCTTATATTTTCGTGCTGCTAGCAATTGCCGTCCGATTTCTACCCTTCATGGGTTCGCTGAACTTCTTGCCTAGTATGTGGCATTTCACTCCGCTCGCCGCGTCGTTGCTATTCTTTGGCGCGCGAGGGTCGCGTCGGCAAATATGGGTGCCCCTGGCGTTGTTGATGGCAACGGATGTCATTCTGACTCGCTTTTTGTGGAAATATCCCTTTACCTGGGACACGTTGGTCATCTGGACGTGGTACGCAGCGATTCTTTGGCTGGGAACAGGACTCCGAGGAAAATCGGGTATGTGGCGCGTGATAGTAGCCGCCGCCGCCAGTTCAGTATCTTTCTTCGTTGTGAGCAACTTTGCCGTCTGGGCGGTGACGTTGATGTATCCCAAGACACTCGTGGGACTGGTCGCATGCTACGAAGCTGCTATTCCATTCTTCCGGAACACGGCCGTCAGCGACATGGTATTTTCTCTTGCCTTCTTCACCGTCCCCGCTCTCCAGGCCATGCTTGCTGAGCGCGGAGCGGGCAATCATCCCACCGCAGCTTAGTCCGGGCAGGACAAATTCGGGATCATTTATCTTCGGCGGTATCCTTCAGCGTGGACCCCGCCGATTTTCTTTTTGTTCTTAGCGCGAACAACCAGATGATCAATCCGAGTTCGAGAATCGCTCCCGAGAGCAGCATCCAATGGTGTTTGAAAATGCCGCCGAAATGACTGATGATCTGGGGCCCAAACCATAGCACCAGGATCGATAGCGCAAGAAAGCGAACGAATCGGCCAGCAAAGATTGCGACCATGAAGTCGCGGAATTTCATTTCGAAAACCGCGGCAGCAAGCACGAAAACTTTGAAAGGCATCGGTGGTGGAAGCATGCCGGGGAACATCAAGGCCCAGAATTCGTTGCGCTCAAACGACTGGTGAATCTTCTGAAAGCGTTCTTCGGTAATCCGCTTACGGAGAAGTTTCTCACCCCCGGCATAACCGATGAGGTACAGCGGTATGCTGCCGACTGCAGATCCAAGAGACGCCATTGCGACGTAGAGCAACATGCGATGCCTGTCTTGATAGACGTAGCTGGCAACGATGAAATCGACGGGCATCCCGAGGAGTGCGCTATCCGCAAAGGCGATGACGAATACGCCCCAGATGCCCAGTACCTTGATGAGCCCCAAAACCCACGCTGAGTAGCGCGCCAGTATGTGTCCAATCTTCTTCAAGCCGAATAATCAGTGTACGTGATGAAAAGAAGGCGTGTCAGTCCCGCGCGGACAGCAGATTCCTCCGTCGTCGCTGCGCGACTCGTCGGAATGACAAGATTGGGGCTTAGGCGGAGTTTTCCTGGTATGAGCTTGGCGCTGATATGATCGCTGACTTTGGGGGAGTAATGCGCAAACTTGCTCTGTTGTGTTTCCTGGCTATAGCACCGTTTTGTTCGGCGCAACAGTATGACGTCGTCATCGAAGGCGGACGCGTCATGGATCCGGAGACCGGTCTCGACGCGGTCCGCAACGTTGGGATCACAAACGGCAAGATTGAACGCATTACGCAAGACCATCTCTCGGGCAAACGTATTGTGAGCGCAGCGGGACTGGTCGTGGCTCCGGGGTTTATCGATCTGCACGAGCACGGACAAGATCTGGCCAGCCAGCGCGTCAAGGCATTCGATGGAGTCACCACGGCGTTAGAAATGGAAATCGGAGTTCCTGACGTTGCTGAGTTTCTGAAATCCAAAGAAGGGCGCTCGCTGATTCACTATGGAACTACGGCGAGCCACGTCGCGGCTAGGGCACGGGTGTTTGGTGCGCCGCTACCGGAAGGAACGATTCTGCCGAAGAGCGGCGACGCGACGGAAAAGGCCGCGACTTCGGAGCAGATTCAGCAAATGCAGCAGCGCCTGCGTGACCAACTCGACGCAGGTGCGCTTGGTATCGGCATGGGAATCGAGTACGTTCCGGGAGCAACACGACTCGAGGTGATCGATATATTCCGCACCGCGGCCGAACGTAAGGTTCCCGTATATACACATATGCGCAGCGCGGGACGGATTGAGCCCAACTCCGCTATCGCTTCCACCGAGGAAGTCATCGGGGCTGCAGCGATCTCAGGAGCATCGCTGCATATTGTTCACATCAACAGCACCTGCCTGCTTCAAGCTTTGGACTGCTTGTCGCTTATCGAGGGGGCGCGAGCGCATGGTGTCGATGTCACGACGGAAGCGTATCCGTATATCGCAGGAATGACGGCGATAAATTCTGCGGTATTTAATCCCGGATGGCGCGAGAAGATGGGGATCGATTATGGCAATCTTGTGATCCCGAATACAGGTGAGCATCTCACGAAGGAACGATTTGAGGAACTGCACAACTCCAACTCGCAGCAATGGGTGCTGATTTACTCGAACACACAGGAAATGGTGGACAAGATCATCCCAAATCCGCTGGTCATGATTGCGAGCGACGGAGCCGTCGGTCATCCCAGGAATGCTGGGACCTATTCGCGCGTAATCCGGCAATATGTGCGCGAAAAGAAGACTTTGACCTTGATGGAAGCGCTCAGGAAGATGACGCTGATGCCCGCGCAGATGCTCGAGCGATCGACGCCAGCCGCGCACAAAAAGGGCCGAATGCAGGAGGGAGCCGATGCTGACATCGTTGTGTTTGATCCGCAAACGATCTCCGATCGATCCACGTTTGAGAAACCGATGGAACCGAGCGTGGGAGTTCATGAACTGCTTGTC
>DATJWZ010000173.1:0-5218 GCA_035500795.1 Candidatus Eiseniibacteriota bacterium
CCTTACGTCGTTTCCTCCACCATGAGCGATGTAAATTTGCAATTCAGCATTCGCTCTCCACAGTTCGATGATGTGAAATTCAACTTAGAGCCGGGCCGCGGAAATGGTGGATCGTTACCAAGGTGACTCGCTGGTGACCTCGCGTTTGCCCATCTCTCGCGTGGAATGGGACAATGAAACCTATGCAAAGAACGCTCACAGCTACCTTATTTCCATTGATCGCCGCCGGAACGCTGCTTTTGGGCTCGTCCGGGGCGCAAGACAGTTCCGCGGGCACAACGTCCAAGCCTGCGCAATCGAGTTCGGCACAATCAAGCACCGCGGGAGTGGCGAAGGCTCCTGCGAAAAAAACGACAACCTCCACGGCCAAGACGGCCACCGCTCTTACGTTGAAAACACAAAAAGAGAAGAACAGCTACGCATTGGGCATGAGCATTGGAACCGGACTGAAGAGGCAAGGAGTTGCGACGGCGGTCGATCCGGCGCTCGTTTCGCGCGGACTGCGCGATGCAATCGGCACTGGCAAAACTGCCATGACCGAGGATGAAATGCGCGCCGCATTGGCACAACTCAGAACTCAAGTGCAAGGCGCGCAGGAAGCCAAGGCTCACCAGGAAGGCGCTGCCGCGCGAAAGCAAGGTGAAGAGTTCCTGGCCGAGAACAAATCGAAGCCCGGAGTGCAGACGCTTCCGGATGGATTGGAGTACAAGGTCATCACGGAAGGCACAGGTCCGAAGCCGACGGCAAACGACACGGTGACGGTGAACTATCGCGGCACGCTGATCAATGGCAAAGAATTCGACAGCTCCTATAAAGGTGGTCAGCCCGTTTCGTTTCCAGTCGGAGGAGTGATCAAAGGCTGGACCGAAGCGCTGCAGTTAATGCCGGTCGGGTCGAAGTGGCAACTCTACATTCCCCCCGACCTCGCGTATGGAGATCGAGGTGCAGGTACAGATATTGGCCCCGGCGAAACTCTTATCTTCGATGTCGAGCTGATTTCGATCGGAGAGCAGAAGAAATAGGCGAGTGCCGAAGTTAGAAATCAGAAGGCAGAGGTGAGACATCTCGTCTTGCTTCTGCTTTCTTTTTTAGATTCTTCCTCGTAGGTGTTCCTCTGCTGAAAGATTCGCACCTGCCAGCAATAGAAGTCCCGATAGAAACGCCCAGAACATCATCGTTACCGAGAGGGCAAATGGACCGTACACTTCCTGAAAATTGAGCCAGGGAAGCGCGAGGATGTAGGCGTACTTAAGCGCCTCGGACAGCAGTCCCATAATAATGGCGACTGGGAGGACGGTGCGTACCGGAACCTTGCCATTCGGCAAAATCCAATAAATAAGAAAAAAGATCGCGATGCTTGCTGCGATGGCGAAGACCTTCATCACCAGAAATCCTACGACTCGCACGAATCCGCTGCCGTAACCACGCAACAGGAATTCCATGAATGCTACGGGGCCTGCCGTGAGGCCGATCGAGATAAGCGCTAATGCGCCACAGGCGAATGCTAGTCCGAAAGACACGAGCTGATTCCCAAGGTAGGAACGGTTGGTCTCGAAACGCCAGATGCGATTCAACGCGACTTCTAAGGGAAGAAAGACTCCCGAAGAAGTGATCAGCAGAATTACCAACGAAACGACTTGCACGCGCTGGCGCGAATTGACCATTGAATTGAGATTTCGAATAACGAAGTCCTGGCCGGCGGGGAGATAGTCTCGCAGCAATTCGAGCACAACGTCATACATCACCCGCGAATGGAAGACGCGCCGGATCAGCGTCATCATCAAAACCACGAAAGGAAAGAAAGAAAGGATCGCGTTGGCGGCGACGGAGAAGGCAAACGTGTGGACCTCAGTACGAAGCAAGTACTTCACAGTGGCGAGAAACAGGCTTGGAGGCTTGCGGGCCGCGCGCGAAGCAGGTTTTGGCGGCTTCGCATCCTGGGCGGCGGGAGGCGTCGAGATGGGAGGCGTTACCACGGGAGAAGGTAAATCGTACCAGAGAGGTGAGCGGGATAGAGGCGCCAGGCCGAACGGAAGTTTCGATACGCAGTTACCGACTTATTTCTTAATCTTAGTTAAAGTTATAAATTATGACCATGAGTCATACTTCCGATTCCTATCTAATTTCTCTTGCGAAACGTTTCAATACTGCTTATTATCTGTTGCTCAACACCGGAGAGTTGGTCCGGTGGTGAGACCAGAGGTTGGTTGACGTTTGTTGGGTGTGGTGGAAACGCGCCAAATTGTCGGACTCCTGAGGTTCCCGCGGCAGAAACTCACTGCTCGGGGATAAGGAGTCTTTTCCTTTTTGGAAGTAGTTCCTCTCTGCTCGTAAGACGCAACCGCAAACAATTCTGCCGGCTTCTTCGAGGGGGGCCCCGGTTCGCCGGGGCGCAATCCGAGAATCTGGAGAATCATTCTTCGCGATTGGTGAAAGGAGTAGTTCCCGTGAGAGAGAAAGGTACAGTGAAGTGGTTCAATGGAGCGAAAGGATACGGATTTATCCAACGCTCGACAGGAGAAGATGTGTTCGTACACTTCTCCGCAATCCAGGAAAACGGCTACCGCACGCTCAACGAGGGTGAAACCGTCGAGTTTGACCTGCTCAAGGGCCCCAAGGGATTCCAAGCGGCAAACGTAGTCCGCGCATAATATCTGCGAACCATTTGAGAACCCTCCCGGTCCCAGCGGGAGGGTTTTTTGCTGCGCGAGATATCGCTACGGTATCGGCGCGAGCCCTGACAGGTCAGCGCAGCGTGAGTTCAAATTGGGGCTTTTCGTCGGCGCGTTCTGCGTCACTCAAAGCGGAGCGCTGACATCGGGTCGACTCGGGTTGCTTTTTTCGCTGGCAGCCAGACTGCCAGGAGGGCCACTGCGCAGAGGAAGACCGGCGTCAGGATGAATGCGAGTGGATCCCACTTTGTTATTCCGAACAGGAACCCTGTCAGAAACTTCGTTAGCCAGAATGCTCCGGCAATGCCAATCACGAGGCCAATTCCCGCGAGCAGCATTCCCTGGCGAATGACCATGTTGCGAATATTGGAAGCTTGCGCTCCAAGTGCCATTCGTACGCCGAGCTCTTGCGTCCGCTGCTGCACTGAGTACGCCATGAGTCCATAGATGCCGATTGCCGCCATCAGTAGAGCTGACCCGCCGAAGACCGACAGTAGCAGCATGTTGAAACGTTGGCGCGAGGTCGTGACGACGACGATCTCGTCCATGCTGCGAATGTGCGCCACTGGCAGGCCGCCCGTGGCTTCGCGGATCGCCTTGGTCACAGCCGGCGTGAGGGCGTGCGGCTCCATGCGCGTGCGCACGATCCACCACAATGGCGCGATGCGCGAATTAAGCTCCGTAACCTTGTCTGGCATCTGCGCCACAGGCGTATACATGGTCGGCCCGGGATCCTGATCGAGCCCACCATCACGCATATCTCCGACAACGCCGATGATCTGCCTCGGTGGCTCGGCAAAGACTTGGCCCATGCCCGCTCCAACCTCAAGGCGATCGTTCAGTGGATCACTCTTGGGCCAAAACTGTTTTGCCATCGTCTCATTGATGATGACAACGCCGGGAGCGGCACCGTTGTCGTTTTCGGTGAAGTGCCGGCCGCGGAGTGTGGGCACCTTGTATACATCAAAGTAGCTCCATGAGACCGTCATGTACTCTGCCCCGCCAGTCGTGGGATTGTTGCCATTTGCGCGGCCTACGATGTTGAAAGGCAGTCCAAAACCGCCCTGCAGAGGAAGACAGCAGGCGGCAGCACTTGCCGTGACACCGGGAACGGCATTGATCCGCTCAGTGCCATCGCGAATGACCTGCGCGACGCCGCTGGTTTTGAGAAATCGATCTCCGCTGATCGACATGGCCATGGTGAGCACATTGTGCGAGTCAAAGCCCGGATCGACCGACTGCAACTTCATAAAAGTACGAATCAGGAGTGCTGCGCCGATCACGAGTATTAGAGCAAGGGCCATCTCAGTCACTACAAGAACGGAACGAGTCTTTCCGCTACGAAGGCCTACTCCTCCGCGATTGCTGCTCTCGTTCAAAACGGCTGCGAGGTTCTTGCGCGAGGAACTGATGGCTGGAACCAGACCAAACAAAATTCCGGTTAGGACAGAAACCGCGAGAGTGAATAGAAGCACATTCAAATCGACCGTAACCGCCGATCCGTTTTCGCCGATGCGCGGGATGCTGCCGGGATTGATCGCCAAGAGGAATCGAACGCCCGCAAATCCAAGGAGGAGTCCGAGCGTACCGCCGGTGAATGAAATGACCAGGCTCTCAGTGAGCAACTGGCGAACGATGTGCCAGCGTCCAGCGCCAAGCGCAGAGCGCGTGGCGAGTTCCCGTTTACGCGCCGTGGCACGAATCAGCAACAGGTTTGCGACGTTCGCGCAGGCGATCAACAGCACAAGTCCAACTGCGCCAAGCAGGACGTAAAGTGACGATCGCGTATCGCGAACCATTTCTTCCTGCAACAGGATGACTCCGAAGCCATTGTTCGGCCCAAGCCTGCCCTGATATGTCTTGCGGAATTGATCTTCGGCCAGCTTCAACTGTGCGTTGGCCATTGGCACTGTGATGCCAGGCTTCAGCCGCGCAACGACCTCGAAGTAGTTGGCCGGATTCGTCGAAGTGAGTTCAAACTGAAACGGCAACCAGAGATCCGCAGGATTATTGGTTACAAACTCGCGGCCGATCACGCCTACCACTTCATAGGGCTGTCCATTGAGTTGGACATTTCTGCCAATAATGCTCCGATCTCCACCAAACCGGCGCTTCCAGAGTCCGTAACTGAGCACTGCCACGTTTCCACCGTGAGGGCTGTCTTCCGCAGCGGTGAAAGTCCGTCCGGCAATCACAGGTGCGCCGAGAGTTGCAAAATAGTCCGCACTGACATGCACGCCTTGAATCTGCTCCGGCTGATCGTTGCCGGTGAGGTTCAATCCAGCGCCGCCGCTGTCGTAAGCCGCAATGTGCTGAAAAATGCTCTTCTGCTGTTGCCAGATGTTGAACTTGGGGACGCTGGCAAAGGTGTCGGAGTCATCACCGGTGTTCATCAACTGCACCAGCGATTGCGGATCGGGATAAGTGAGCGGCTTGAGGAGGACGGTATTGATGACGGAGAAGACGGCGGTATTTGCGCCGATCCCGACGGCAATCACAAGGATCGCGATCACTGTGAATCCCGGAGACTTCAGCAGCGACCGTAC